>NZ_CP018866.1:3683653-3990769 GCF_002250055.1 Sutcliffiella cohnii | reverse complement strand
ACATTTGGTTTTATTGATCACAAAGGCCAGTATGTCATTAATCCTCAGTTTGAATGGGCAAATCCGTTTACAGACGGTTTAGCTTCTGTTTCTGTAGGAGGAAAATATGGATTTATTAATAAAGAAGGATCGTTCGTTATTAATCCTCAATTTGATTGGGCAGGTAGTTTTAGTGACGGGCTAGCGGTAGTCGCAGATTGGGATATCGAAGCATACGGATATATAAATAAAAAAGGGAATTATGTTTTAAATCCTTCTGAAAAACAATATGTATGGGCAGATAACTTTCAAAATGGGTTAGCCTATGCCATCTTAGATGACGAGAATGAAGGATATATTGATAAAGATGGAAATGTTGTTTACAACTATCTTACTGAAATGACGTACATTGGAAGATACGGGTATTAGTAAAAAAGAAAGGGTATCAGAGTACAACAACTCTGATACCTTTTTTATTAAGCACTTATCGTCTTGTTCGTATTTTCTTTTTTGTTTTGCATGTAATTTAGTGCGAAGATGATAGCGATAATGGCGATACCAATCATATCTGAATATGTTCCTGGAATAATCGACATTAATGCACCAGCACCTAAAATAATGCTCATTACTACGTTAAGCTTAGTGATGAAAAATCTTTCTACAGCAGCACTTAATGCAATAACACCGATAATAGCCGTAATCGTAATTAAGACGATATCTAATATAGGTGCCATCGGGAATTCCCTTGCATTTACTGCTACACCTGTCGTATCAATCATTAACAATGCAGGGTTGTATACGAATAGGTATGGAATTAAAAATCCGGCGATTGCTAGCTTTAAGGCAGCGAATCCAGTCCGCATCGGATCTCCACCTGAAATACCTGCACCAGCAAATGCTGCTAGCGCAACTGGTGGTGTAATGTTTGCAAAAATACCGAAGTAGAATACAAACATATGTGCAATTAAAATCGGAATCCCGAACTCTGCTAACGCCGGTGCTGCCATTGTAGCAGTAATGATATAAGCAGGGATAGAAGGTAAACCCATTCCTAAAATCATTGAAGCAATCATCGTAAAGAATAGTGTTAAAAATAGTGAATTCCCACCTAATGATGCGATAGACGATGTCATTACGTTACCGAAGCTAGTTAAACTTACAACTCCGATAATAATACCTACAACCGCACAGGCAACCATAACAGATAATGACTGTCTTGCCCCGGAATCTAACGCTTCAATAATATCCTTTACTCCCATTCTCGTACTCTTTCTAATGCTTGCAATAACGACAGTAGATACTAGTGTCCAAAATGCAGCATGTCCGATTGGCATATTTTGATATAGTAATACAACAAGGACTAAAATAGGCAATAATAAATGTCCTCGGTCTGCCATAATTTCTTTTACGCGAGGAAGATCCGCTTTTGGGATGCCTCGTAAGTTTTCTTTTCCAGCACGGAAGTGAACTTGCATAATTACCGCTAAGAAATAAAGTACGGCCGGGATTAACGCTGCAAGTGCAATTGTTCCGTAAGCAACACCAGTCGTTTCCGCCATAACAAACGCACTCGCACCCATTATTGGTGGTAATATTTGTCCACCAACAGAGGCACTAGCTTCTACTGCACCGGAGAAGTTTTTTGAATAACCGATACGCTTCATTAGTGGAATCGTAAACGCACCTGTACCAACTACGTTTGCAACTGCGGCACCGTTAATACTTCCCATAAATCCACTAGAAATAACGGCAACTTTTGCAGGTCCACCTTGTTTATGTCCCGCAATGGCAAGGGCAAGATCGTTGAAAAATTTCCCCATCCCTGACTTCGCTAAAAAAGCTCCAAATAAAATAAATAAGAAAATGAAGTTAACAGAAGCACCGATTGCTGTCGAGAACAATCCTTCCGTTTTTAAATATAGCTGACCGAAAATATCTCCTAAGTCGTATTGACGAGTCATCATTTTTCTAGGTATCCAACTCATATGACTAACGAATGGATATGCTAAGAAAACTAATGCTAAAATTGGTAGAATAATACCTGTTACACGTCTAGCAGCTTCTAATACTAGTACAACTGTCATAATTGCAAAAGCAACATCAAGTTTGTTAGGAATGCCACCTCGTTCGGTAACTATAGCATTATATTCCACAATTAAATATCCAGCAGAGCTTAGTGCAGCTATGAATAAAATCCAATCATACCAAGCTACTTTACTACGGTTTTGCTTTTTCGTCGTTGGATAAATAATAAAAATTAAAGCTATACCTGCCGCAACGTGAATCGCTCTTTGCTGCAACGTTGGCATAGGATTAAATGTAATATATAAATGAAAGAGTGAGTACAAAATAGCAAGAATAGAAACAAAGATGATCGTTTTTTTATTAACAAACTTACGGACCTTTGATTCAGCATCGAATTTTTCTAATATTTGTTGCTTTTTGTCTTCGGAAATTTCTTCTTCTACTAAATGGTTTTTCGTATCTTTTTCCGTCATTGTTAAGCACCTCTCAGCAACCGCCATAACGGTATATCTATTATTTCAATCGTAATCGTTTCATAATCATCAACGAGTTCATATAAAGGGATTATCTTATCATTAGTATAAAGGGTGGATTTAACATTTTTCGAGACAACTAAATGGACGGCATCCATTGGGCGGTTCACTTTCATATGAATAAATCCATCCTGGGAAGGAATAACTTCTTCATCAGAGGGGGTTCCAGCTCCGAACGTTTTAAATTTCGTTACGGTTAAATATAGCTGGTCATTAATATTTTCGTATGTTTCATACCACGGTTCTTTTTCAACGGAATGGATCCACCCGATTTCGAACATATCGTCTTCTATATAAAAGCTACTATTATTATAGGAAACTTGTATAATAGAAACACGATAAAAGAGGAAAACAAGGAGCACTAATAGGAAAGTGCCCCCTAAATATAAAAACTTATTTTTGCTCATCGTAATATTTTTGTGCTCCTGGATGCACTGGTGCAACCGTTCCTTCTTGAGCAAGTTCTAACGTTACCTCTGTTGCAGCTTGGTGAGAGTTACCTAGTACATCAAGCTTTTCGAAAAATAGCTTTGTTAATTGATATACATCGTCTTCACTTAAGTCACTACTTACTACTAACGCGTTCATAATTGCAGCAGTAGGAATAGGTTCAGCGTTACCATACGTATCAGCTGGAATTTCTAATGATACGAAATATGGTTGGTCTTGCGCAATTTTTTCAATGTTTTCTGGTTTTACAGAAACTAATTTAATATCAAGTGTTTTAGAAAGTTCTAGAACAGATGCATTTGGAAGACCACTTGTTAAAAATGCTGCATCAATGGCACCAGATTTTAATCCGTCAGCCGCTTCTGCATATCCCAAGTAATCTACTGTAATGTCATCATATGTAATGCCATGTCCAGCAAGTAAGTTTCTAGCGTTAACTTCTACACCAGAGTTTTGATCCCCAACAGCAACACGTTTACCAACTAAGTCTTCAACTGTTTCAATTCCAGAGTTAGCAGTTGTAATAATTTGAACGTAGTTCGGATACAGTCTAGCCATTTGCGCTACTTCTGTTACAGGTTCAGAGAAGCTTCCTGTTCCATTTACTGCGTCTGTTAATACGTCACTCATAACGAAGGCCATTTCTACTTTACCTTCTTTAATTAAGTTAATGTTTTCAACAGAAGCACCAGTTGATTGAGGTTTTGAGTTCACATCAAACGTATTTGTGTACTCATTCGCTAAAGTAGTACCAATAATATGATATGGACCTGAAGATCCACCAGTTGCAATCGTTACAATGTTCGTATCTAATCCATCTTCACTAGCGTTACCGCCGCTATCATTTCCCCCACATGCAGCTAGCACAGTACCAATTAGTAAAACGCTTACAAATAGAAGTGCAATTCTTTTCATGTTTATTATCCCCCTTGTCTAAAATAATATAATAATTCTAAAATAGTTTAGCAGAATAGCAGAATTGTTTCAATGATTTTTCGTTTCATTTTTCTGTAAATTTAAGAAGGATAACTTTAAATCTACTAAATTTATAAATATGTATAAAAAGAAGCTTGTTAGGACTCCTGACAATACACATGAAAAATGTAACGAATAAATATACATATAATAATGAAAATTAGAATAGCTTTTTTACCTTCTTAATTTATATGACAAAAAAGAAAAATATTATTTATAAATAGTAAGCGTTTTTATCTCGAGACCCGAAACATATCTATTGCTTTTTTGTTACAAAGCTCCTAAACTATTATAAGCAAATATGAATGAAAAAGAGGTTGTTCGAATGAACACAAATTCTAATAGAGAACAAGGGATCGGAATGTTGTTTGCCGCCCTATCGTATGTATTATGGGGGTTTCTCCCACTATATTGGAAGTTAGTAGATGATATTCCAGCGGCTGAGGTACTAGCCCATCGAGTTGTCTGGTCACTCGTATTTATGTTTATTATTCTTTTATTAGTTGGAAAATTTACTAGCTTTTGGGAAGAATTAAAGGCATTGTTGACGAATCGGAAACGACTAGTAGCGATTAGCTTTGCCTCTGTTTTTATTAGCATCAATTGGGGATTGTATATTTGGGCTGTCGCTAGTGAACAGTTAGTACAGGCGAGTCTTGGTTATTACATTAATCCGCTCGTTAGTATTTTACTAGGTATAATTGTATTAAAAGAAAAACTATCAACACTACAAACGATCTCTTTTATTATTGCTGCAGTAGGGGTACTAAATTTAGCGTTCAATTTCGGTGAATTCCCATGGTTAGCACTTTTATTAGCATTCAGCTTCGGTATTTACGGATTGTTGAAGAAAATGGTTCAATTAGGTGCGTTAGTAGGGCTAGCAATTGAAACATTACTTATCACACCGTTCGCACTACTTTTCTTGGTGTTTATGCCTTGGGGCGATGCGTTCGGTACGAGTGGTGGAACTACCATACTATTAATTGTAGCAGGTATCGCTACAGCTGTACCACTTCTATTATTTGCAAGTGGGGCAAAGCGAATTCCGTTATCGCTAGTAGGACTATTACAATATATTGCTCCAACGATTACGCTTATTTTAGGTGTTTTCTTATTTAATGAACCATTTACTGGGGTACACCTATTCTCGTTTATTTGTATATGGGCAGCCTTAACCCTATACACTTTATCGATTTCAAAATGGTTTAAAGTACAACCGGTGAAGAAAACGCTGCAAGGATAAAGGAATAACAAGAAGAGTCTCCGTTTTCATTGGAGGCTTTTTAGCTCGTTCTAAAATATGTGTAAGCTCCATATTTATGTACAGAAACAACTATAAATATGGGGGTGTTCACATGTTAAACAGGATAGCGAATAAGTTTTCTAAGTTTGTGGAGCGTTATTTACCAGATGCGTTTGTCATTGCGGTATTGATGACGCTCTTCGTTCTGCTTATCGGTTTTTTCATGAATCCAATGGAACCGAAGACGCTATTCACTTCTTTTGGAAATGGATTTTGGGCGTACCTAGCCTTTACGATGCAAATGGTTCTCTTATTAATGACTGGTATGGCGTTAGCATCCGTTCCTGTTATTCAGCGTTTACTTACAGCGCTAGCATCAAAGGCGAAAACGGCAAATCAAGCGTATGTGCTAACATTTTTAGTAGCATCGGCTGCCTATTATATTAACTGGGGATTAGCGGTCGTAGTAGGTGCGATTATTGCAAGAGAAGTTGGAAAGAGGAATAAAAAAGCACATTTTCCGCTGTTAGTAGCATCAGCATATACACCGACAGTATTATATACGGCAGGATTCTCCAGTTCCATTGGATTAACGGTTGCGACGGAAGGCCATTTTCTAGAAGGTGTTATGGGTGTCATACCAACTTCGCAAACGATTTTTCATCCAGGTACTTTTATTATACTACTAACTCTTCTAATCACTGTTCCACTATTCATCGTCCTGATGGCACCGAAAAAAGATATTATTTCTTACAATCCTCCTATTCTTAAAAATGCTCGTACTCCTGAAAATGAAACGAATAGTTCAAGCCCAGCTTTACGTTTAGAAAATACCCCTATTCTTGGTATGATCATTGGGGCTATTGGCATTATTTATATTGTTATAGAGTTTGTAGGTGGGCGTGATTTAGATTTAAATATTATTAATCTAATCTTCTTATCATTAGGGTTATTTCTTCATCGCTCGCTTGGTCAGTACGCAAAAGCGTTTAAGGAAGCGGCTGGTGCGATTTCACCAATCATTTTACAATTTCCGTTCTATGCAGGTATTATCGCCGTATTAGGTAGTTCTGGAATTGCGGAGTCCATTATTAACGGCATGGCATCCATTGCGAACGAACAAACATTTTCTGTCTTCTCCTATTGGACAGCCGGCTTAGTAAATATACTGGCTCCATCCGGTGGTGGACAATGGGTACTCCAAGGTCCATTACAAGTTCCGGCAGGGATGCAATTAGGTGTTGATCCAGCCGTGACTGCCATGGCTGTAGGTTGGGGAGATGCTTGGACAAATCTTATTCAACCGTTTTGGGCATTACCGATCTTAAGTGTAGTGGGATTGCATATTCGTCACATTATGGGATATTGTATCCTCCTTAGTATTTGGGTAGGGATTGTTACGACAATTTTATTATTTTTCGTATATTAGCGGTGTTAAAGCAATGTAAGCGCTACACTATTGCGTTAAAATTTTAATCTTTTATATTAGTGAAGTTTTCTTATTGACACGCGAAATGTAACATCATATACTAATAAATAATTTCATAATAAACTTTATTCAAAAAACTCTTATCCAGAGTGGCAGAGGGACTGGCCCGATGACGCCCGGCAACCTTTCTTTTATAGAAAAGGTGCTAATTCCTGCAAAACAGAAATGTTTTGGAAGATGAGAGAGGAAGAATTGTTATATTCACTTATCCTCTCTTGTTCTGACAAGAGGGGATTTTTATTTGGTCTTTATGAAAAGGAGGGAAGCGAATGATTGTAAGAGGTGCTCCTAACAATTATCAATGTAGAGTTGGAGTGTTAGATGACTTAGAGGTAATTTTACAGAATGAAGGATATCAAAAAGTATTGTGTATTACTGGTGAAAAATCACTGGAGGCAGCTTCAAACTATTTACCGAATTTCTCGACTGTTTCTGTATCTTTTGAAACGTACAACGGGGAATGTTCGCCATCTGAAGTTCAGCGGTATCATCGTATAATCGAACGAGAGCAATATGATGCCATAATCGGGCTTGGGGGAGGAAAAGTTTTAGATTTAACGAAAACTGTCGGTGATAGTGTTAAGAAAGATGTGATACTCATTCCGACGTTAGCGGCTACTTGTGCAGCGTGGACACCGTTAAGTGTACTTTATGACGATGAAGGCTCGTTTATAAGGTTTGAATATTATTCAAAGAGTACTTTTTACGTTTTAGTAGAACCGCGAATTATTAGCGAGGCTCCTGTCCAATTTCTAAAAGCAGGTATTGGAGATACGCTCGCAAAATGGTACGAAGCCAAGTCGTTAATACATAGTTTAGATCCACTTCCTGTATCGGTACAAATAGCATTACAGGCAGCAAGGCTATGTAAAGACCTTTTGTTAGAAAAAAGTTTACCTGCTATTGAAGCAGTAGAAGCTCAAAAAGTGACGGATGATTTACTAGCTGTAGTGGAAGCGAACATATTATTAGGTGGAATGGTTGGCGGTTACGGTGATTATTACGGTCGAGTTGCTGCAGCACACTCTGTTCATAACGCACTAACACATATACGTGCATGCCATTCTCTCCTTCACGGAGAAAAAGTTGCTTACGGTGTTTTAGTTCAACTCGCATTAGAGAAAGAGTGGGATGAAATCGAACTGCTCCTCCCTCTATATGAGAAGCTAGGTTTACCTGCCTCATTAGAATCGTTAGGACTAACGTTACAAAATAGTGAAGAGCTTGATTTAATAGCCGAAAAAACATTATTACCCTCTGAATCTATTCATTATATGAAAGATTCGTATAAAAAAGCGGACATTATATCCGCAATAGAAAAATTACAAGCATACAAAAAAATTACGAGGTGAAGAACATGAAAAAGATATTATTGTCCATTGTAAGTTTATTATTAGTAGCATTTTTAGCAGCATGTGGAGGAAAGGATACTGGAGGGGCACTAAGTGAAGATAAATTAGTTATTGGAGTAACAGCAGGACCACATGAGCAAGTAATGGAAAAAGTGAAAGAAGTAGCTGCAAAAGACGGATTAGAAATTGACATTAAAGTGTTTACGGAATATGTAATGCCAAATACTGCTCTAGCAGAAGGTGAACTAGATGTGAATAGTTTCCAAACGAAACCGTTTTTAGATAACGTTGTGAAGGAAAGAAATTATGATCTAGTCGACATTGCACCAACATTAACGTTCCCAATGGGTATTTATTCTGAAAAATTTGCGTCTGTTGATGAACTAGAAGAGGGAGCAAAATTAGGCTTACCGAATGACCCGACTAACGGAGGTCGCGCATTAATCCTATTCCAATCTGCTGGTCTTATTACGTTAAAAGATGGAGTTGGTGACCAAGCGACAGTAAAAGATATCGTTGATAACCCGAAGAACTTTGAATTTATCGAATTAGAAGCATCTCAACTTCCTAGACAATTAGACGAACTAGCTGGAGCTGCAATTAATACGAACTTTGCAATTGAACACGGATATGTTCCAACAGAAGATTCCATCTTTATCGAAGGTAGTGACTCACCGTGGGTAAACTTACTAGTTGTTCGTGGTGAAAATAAAGAAGATCCTGTTTTAGAAAAATTACTAAAAGCGTACCACTCCGATGAAGTAAAACAATTCATCGAAGAAACGTTTAGTGGATCTGTTATTCCTTCTTGGTAAGGAGCGAGTGGGCTATCGCAAATAATGTTTGATTACCGCAAATAAAGCAGCTGTTATCGCAAATAAAACACGGTTACCACAAATAAAGCGATGATGTATAAAAGTATGTGTAAGTCCTTTTGCTAGACAAATAAAAAAGGACAAAGTACTCTCTGAGTTATCACCACAATAACCTTTGAGAGGAGTACTTTATCCATGTCTCATTTTAACACAGATAAATTAGATTTAGCCACTATCTTAAAAATCTCCATGCAGGATCTCCTAAAGGAGAAAATAGAAACTATCTTGCGTGAGGAAATCAAGAGTGTACTAGAGAACGAACCTGTCGGAGAAGGAAATTCGCGTAACGGATACTATCCGAGGACTCTCGACACCATGTATGGCCGCGTTGAAGATTTGGCTGTTCCCCGTGATCGTAAGGGAGAGTTCACAACTAATATGTTTGAGCCTTATCAGAGGCGAATGGTTGCAGTAGATGAGCTCGTTGTTCAACTTTATCAACACGGGGTTGGAGTCCGTCAGGTAGGGAGCATCTTGAAAAACTTGCTTGGGGAACAATATTCCCCTGGCACCATATCGAATATCACATCTGCCGTGATGGAGGATGTGATTGAATGGCAGAACCGCCCTTTAAAGGAGCGCTATTGTGCTTTATTTCTTGATGCTTTATTTGTAAAGATTCGTAGAGATACAGTAGCCAAAGAAGCTGTCTATATTGTTCTAGGAATTACTCCGGAAGGCCACAGGGAAATCCTTGGTTTTTATGTAGGAGGAATAGAATCTTCAAATGGTTGGAAGGAAATCCTCCAGGACCTGCGCAACAGAGGAGTACAGGAAGTACTGCTAGGCGTTTTTGACGGACTGACTGGTCTCGAAGAGGCATTTCGTTCCATCTTTCCAAAAGCTGATGTTCAACGTTGTGTAATACACAAGGTCCGTTCCACTATGAATAAAGCACGTAAGAAGGATCAAGCTGAGCTAAGTACTGATTTTAAAAAAGTCTATACATCAAGCACATACGAAGAAGCTGAGAAAGCGTTCGGAGAGCTCAGGGAGAAATGGAAAAAGCGCTACAGTCGAGAAATAGCTTCTTGGGAAGAAGACCTTCCAGTACTCTTAACCTTTTTACGCTACCCTGAGGATGTCCAAAAGTACATCTACACTACAAATCTTATTGAGCGTACCATTAAGGAAATCCGCAAGAGGTTAAAAACCATGAATAGCCTGCCTAACATTGAAGCAGCTGAAAAGATTACGTACCTGACCTCTATCGACTATAACGAGCGCTGGTCAAGAAGAAAACTAAGTGGATTCGGCCTAGCTCATGATCAAATATTAAAAATGTTTGAGGAGCGGTATCCCAAAGCCTAAAAGTGGAGGATTCAGGCAGCCGCGGCTGCCTGAATCCTCCACTAACAAAGACATATAACTCATTGAGTACAAATGCTTACACATAATTATTGACAGTACCAATAAAGCAGCTGTTATCGCAAATAAAATTCGGTTATCGCAAATAAAAAATGATTACCGCAAATAAAACTGAAGTTACCGCAAATAACAACGGGAAACCGCAAGATAGAAACAGAGCCGCAAACTAAAAATGCGGCTCTCTCCTATAATAAATAGGGAGGAAGGATATTTATGATAGAACTATCCAACATAACGAAAACATTTGTATCGAAAAAGGGAAAAGTCGAAGCGTTGAAAAACGTATCGTTAAACGTACGAAAAGGGGAAATCTTTGGAGTTATTGGCTATAGTGGAGCAGGAAAAAGTACGCTAATCCGCTGTGTTAACTTACTAGAGGAGCCAACAAGCGGAACTGTCAAAGTGGATGGAGAGGAATTAACGAGCCTCTCAGCGAAGCAACTGTTAGATGCACGCAGAAAAATCGGAATGATTTTTCAAGGTTTCAATTTATTAAAAACGGCGACAGTTTATGAAAATATCGCAATTCCATTAAAACTAACAGGTGTACCTAAAAATGAAATAAAAGAACGAGTTGAAAAATATTTAACGATCGTTGGTCTTATGGAGAGGAAGGACGCCTATCCAGCACAGCTATCCGGTGGTCAAAAGCAAAGAGTCGCGATTGCAAGAGCTTTAGCGTTTGAGCCTTCTGTTCTGTTAAGTGACGAAGCAACAAGTGCGCTAGACCCTGATACGACAGAAGCGATTTTAGAGCTCTTATTAAAAATTAATAAGGAACTTGGAATAACGATTCTCCTTATCACGCACGAAATGCATGTTATTCAAAAAATATGTGATCGAGTTGCGGTTATGGAAAATGGAGAAGTTGTGGAGCAAGGTATGACGCTCGATGTGTTCACTGCGCCTCAACACTATACAACAAAAAAGTTCGTTAATTCAATCTTTAATCACGATGTATCAGAGGATATTATCGATTCTCTAAAAGACCAAGGCAAAATTGTTTCTTTAAAATTTATCGGAAACACGTCAAAGGAACCGGCTTTAGCGTATGTAAGTAAAAAGTTTGAAGTGTTCCCTAATATTTTATCTGGTCATATCACTCATTTAAAAGGGCAACCGTTTGGTAGCTTACTCGTTCATTTAAATGGTGAAGAGCCCGAAGTGAAAAAGGCAATTGATTATTTATTGGAAGAAGGAGTACAAGTGGAAGGAGAGGTAAACTATGACGTCAACAGTAAGCGAATTCCTTCATGAGTGGGGAGATACGATTTGGGAAGCGATTATTCAAACGTTTCAAATGCTGGGAATTTCTTTGTCTATCTCAGCAGCAATTGGTATTCCGCTAGGTGTATTCCTCGTTCTTACACGTCCAGGTAAAAGCTTAGAAAATAAATATGTGTACGGTTTTTTAAATATTAGTATTAATATTACACGTTCTATTCCTTTCATTATATTACTCTTCTTTATTTTACCTTTTACGAAACTAATCGCGGGTACTTCGATGGGAGTGCGTGGTGTAATCGTACCGCTTGTTGTTTATACAGCACCGTACATCGCGAGACTAATAGAAAATTCACTTTTAGAAGTGGATAAAGGAGTAGTCGAAGCGTACGAAGCGATGGGAATTAAAACTCGCCACATCATTTGGAATGTGATGATTCGTGAAGCGCGTTCCTCCATTGTCCTCGGTTTAACAATTGCAACAATTGGTTTAATTGGTGCAACGGCAATGGCTGGTTTAGTAGGAGCAGGGGGATTAGGAGACCTAGCTTATCGTTTCGGGCATTTACGCTACCAGTTGGACGTTATGTATGTAACCGTCTTCCTTCTAATCATTCTCGTTATCATTATTCAATCGGCTGGAAATATTGTCGCCGCGAAGCTTAAGAAAGATTAGGAGATGGTCCTTTTGGAAAAAACAGTAGATGTAAGTCGCGTTGTTCAATTTGAAGAATGGGAAAAACTCGCAAAAGAAAATATCGATCATAATGCTTTTACGTACATTCAATCTGGAGCAGGCAGAGAAGAAACGCTGCGAAGTAATGAAGAGGACTTTCGAAAAATAAAGCTCATTCCACGATATTTAAAAGATGTTTCAAACGTTTGTTTGAAAACGAATATTTTAGGAGAAACATTACCGTATCCGTTTATGATAGCACCAGTTGGCATGCAAGGAATTGCACATAGGGATGGGGAACTCGCAACAGCACGTGCAGCTAACGCACTAAAGGTTCCATTCATTGCTAGTACGGTCACGACATATTCTTTGGAAGAGATAGCGGCAGAGCTACCAGACACGATAAAATGGTTCCAATTGTATTGGAGTGGCGATTGGGAAATAACAGCAAGCTTTCTTCACCGCGCTGAAAAAGCAGGATACAGTGCAATTGTTGTGACAGTAGATACTCCATTATTAGGATGGCGAGAAAAAGACTTAACTAATGGGTATTCTCCACTAAAAGTTGGCAAAGGGGCAGGTAACTATTTTTCAGATCCTGTTTTTCTACAACGTTTAAAGCGTTCGCCACAGGAAGACAGTACGGCAGCAGCGGAAGAAATGATTAAACTTGTGCTAGAACCGAAATTAACTTGGGACGATATTCGCTTTATACGTGAATATACATCATTGCCAATCATTATTAAAGGAATACTACATCCTGAAGACGCGAAACAGGCGCTTAACTATGGTGTGGATGGCATTGTTGTCTCTAATCACGGTGGTCGACAATTAGACGGAGCTATTTCTTCCATTGAGGCGTTACCCGCAATTGTCGAAGAAATTCAAAATAAAATACCGGTATTACTAGATAGCGGAATCCGATCCGGTGCAGACGCGGTAAAAGCGTTAACTCTCGGTGCCGATGCAGTATGTCTCGGTCGACCGTTCGTGTACGGCTTAGCGGCAGCTGGGCAAGAAGGTGTTTCACAAGTTCTGCAAAACTTTATACAAGATTTAAAAGTGACTAAAAGTTTAACGTAAAAAGTAGGGGAACTAGATTCCACCTACTTTTTTTATACGAATTAAAATAAAACACTTCCTAAATAAATGACGAACGCTACTGAAAGAGAGCTACATATTGTAGAAAATAGTACAGTTTGCGCTGCTAACTCAGGATGACTGTTGTATTCTTGTGCTATGACAGCGCTATTCACAGCTGTAGGCATAGAGCTTGCGATTAGTAATGATTGAGCCGTGATACCGTCAACGTTGAATAAATAGATAATAGCGAGTGCAAGAGTAGGCCCAATAATTAAACGGATTCCACCACTAACTAGCACAAATGAAGAAATCGCAATTTTTTTTAAGTTTGCGACTTGAGCACCTAAAGTTAGTAGTGCTAAAGCGACCATTGCGTCCGCGATATAGTGAGCAGGTACCCATATAAAATCCGGTATCGGTACATTCCAATAGTTTAATAGAACGCCAGACAACATGGCATAAAGAACAGGCATTTTAAAATAGCCAAGAGCTGCTTTCAGCTTTCCTACATCTGCAGATTTTAACGAAAAAATACCATATGAAAACACAAATATATTTTGCAGTGTTAACATAATTACTTGGATGGACATAGCATACGGATCGCTTTTAAAAACTAAATCATTTACAGGTACTCCGTAGTTACCTGAATTAAAAAACATCGTCGAGTTAGCGAACGTTGTTTTTTTCTTATTGTCCATTTTCATTATTTTGGCAGTGATTGAAGCAATGATATACAGCAAAACGACAAGTAAAATGAAAAATGAAAGCACATTAACAAAAAGCTGCATCGTAAACGAGGATTCATATAGTTTTACAAAAATAAATGCTGGCACAACGAAATAAATATTCAGTTTTGCTAGAGTGGACAAATCAAGCTTAAACTTTTTTTGTAGGATATACCCGATCGCCATAATAATAAAAATTGGTAGAATAATATCTTTTAAAATAAATAATAAAGCAGTCATATTGGGGCCTCACTTTGGATTATTTCGTAAGTCTAATGAACATACACTTATTTTACCGTGTTAAATTAACCGTGGCAACGACTACCGAATGTTAATGACTATTTTCCTGTTTTTTACTATAATAATAGGTAATGATAAATAGAAAGAGAGCTTAGTTTATGCAACGCTTAATTATACCGTGGCTCTTAGTAGTCGCATGGATGGTACTTATTTTCTCCTTCTCGGCTCAGCCTGCTGAACAATCTTCCAGTTTAAGTGGAGGGATTGTGGAGCCGATTATTGAAACAATTGAAACAGTAGTCCCTGTTGTTACTATTGATAAGGAGTTTTTCCATACGTTTATTCGTAAAAATGCTCACTTTTTTGCTTATTTTATTTTAGGTGTTCTATCGAAACATGCTTTTAGGCGTAGTGGAGTTATTGGAATGAAGGCGGGGATTTTTGCCTTTTTCTTATCAGTTGTTTACGCAATTTCAGACGAGGTACATCAACTTTTCGTACCAGGTAGAAGTGGAGAGGTTAGGGATGTGCTTATTGATAGTGCTGGAGCGTTCATAGGCATTGTCATATATTATTGTTTGTCTAAACTATATAACCGAAACAAGGCACTTTCTCGTTCGTAGAAAGTGCCTTGTCTTGTTTAATTATTATTAACCTTCTCAGGATATTTTTCTTGAATCATTCGAATAAATGGCTTAACGAAGACTGGATCAAATTGTTCACCAGCACAACGATTCAACTCATCTATTCCTTCTTGGAATGTTTTTGTTCGTTGATACGGTCTTTCCGTTGTCATTGCGTCAAAAGAATCAATAACACAAAGTATACGTGCTAGTTTAGGGATTTTTTCACCTACTAGCCCGTAAGGATATCCTTTTCCGTCGAACCGTTCATGGTGTAGCTCTACTAGCGGAATGAGGTCATCATACTTTTTCGTCGAGGCCATAATTTCTTTCCCCCACGTAACGTGCTTTTTCATTAAGTCCCATTCGTGGGCATCGAGTTTCCCTTTTTTATTAATAATGTCACGAGGTATTTCTAGCTTCCCGATATCATGGATAAGAGCACCAAGTATGAGCTCGCGGCGTTCTTCACTCGTTAATGGAAGGCGATTGGCCATTTCAACTGCGTAAGTGAAGACACGTTTACTATGTTGGTATGTGTACATATCTTTTGATAAAAAGATAGAAAGTTGCTGCTCGAGAGCATCTATTTCTTTAAGTAGAAAATGCTCTTCATTATATAAATGAGAATTTTCTTCGTATATTTGAACAGTGTTTTTCCCTTGAGCTTTTGCATAATACATTGCTTTATCTGCTTTATTTAATAGTTCAGCTGAATTATACGTATCTTCTTCATATTGCGCGATTCCCGCTGAGAAAGATAAACATTGAAGAGGGAGATCATCACTACCGTTAAAATGTGTGTCGTTCAGTTCTTTTCGGATTTTATTTAAGAATGCTGAAGCTGCCCGCTTATCTGTTTTAGGCATTAAAATTGTAAATTCTTCTCCACCATATCTTGCAGGTAAATATCCGAATGGTTCCGTTTTTTCTTTTAAATAAGAACCAAAATACTTTAATAACTCATCACCTTGCAAGTGACCATTCAAATCATTATATTTTTTGAAATCATCAATATCTAAAATTGCAACAGAAAATGCTTCGTACGATTCCATTTGTTTAATATGTTCATCTAGTTGTAGTTTAAAATAACCATGGTTAAACAAGTCAGTTAAAAAGTCTTTATTTGCTTTTTCTTCTACTTCTTTATAAAGGGTAAAGAATTTAGTAAAGGCGAAGGATAGTGATACAACTAGGGAAATGAAAAGAAAAAGTCCAAAATAACTGTTTGCCTCTAATAGAATAGTTAAAACTAGAGCTAATAATAGTGTACTCACGTAGCTGACTATAGATTCTTTTATAATTCCTTTTTTAGAGAGATTCCTAATTAGTTGTACTGCATCTTTTGGCTCAAGGATGAAAAAGTATGCACTAATCATAATGACATTTAATGAGAAGTAAACTGTAAGTGCAACAAGGTAAGGCAATAGGTTTGTGAAATTTGTTCCATCTTGAGTGCCATTGAACAGTATATATGAATAATAGGAACCAACAATCATTATAGTATAAATTGAAAAGTTAAAAAGGTGCTTCCACCATGTAGTTTTTCTAATAAATAAACCTAAAAGGCTACTTAGTAATAGTACTAGTAACGTAATATCGAGACCAAAAAGGAAAATACAAGCGAGATAAATGGAACTGTCCATTGACAGAGCATTACCTTTAGGAGGTAAAAATATAATAAAGAAATTCAGTAGTAAAATTGAGCCTGTTAATATATATATAAGAACCCATCCCTGTATCGTTACATTAAGGGGGGACAGATGATAAATAGCTAAAGGTATACCAATAATACATATAGTGAAAATATATAATTTCTGTAAAAATTTCATATGCATACCACTTTCAAAAATATTAGGAGAAGCAATATATAGTATTACTCCTCCCACCATTATTAGACTAACTTATAACCTGAAGTTAGTGCAACAATTAATGATCCTAAAACTACTAGGTTGATAATAGTGTTTTTTGTTTTTGCGCTCATGTTTGTCACCTCCTTCAAATATTTAATTGTATTTAATTTGTAGAACTAGAAACTTTATTTGCGTTTTTTCGACTTTCCACCATTACATATTGAATAAAAATGAAAACACCAATATTCATTATAACGTCTCCAATACTGATAACCTGTTCTTTAGGATACGGAGCTTGCAATGGGATAATATCACCAAGAAATGCTAGTCTAGTAGCTTCTGTTATTGCCTCATGTTTTCCATATAAGCTATTTGTTAAAGCTTCAACGAAATATGGGTCAAGCATTTGACTTGCTTCTATTGAAACAGGCATTCTTCCCCCGTTTACTGCCATAACTATGAAATTTAAAACTACTCCAACTAAAATTAAATTAAACCCTCTATGTTCTCTATTAAGCCATAATAGGTAAATACCAATTACGTAGATTAACATAAAAGTAATGTTGCTATAATTTCCTACTAATTCAAATTTGTTTTGGATAGCAAATATAGTAATTTGCACTATTAGTAAAATAGGGAAAACTAGAGCATACTTAAACTTTAACTCTGCAAATTTACTGAAGTTTCCTCCTCTAAGAAGGGCAACTATTATTCCAACCAATATACCGTCATAAACCATTTTCTTTCCTCCGAGTTGATTGGTGTTTACTATAAGATAATATCATAAATAAATTACTTTTATAACATATATTCCTACAAAACTAGACAATATTTGCAATAAATTGGACATAAACACTTATTCAAATAATTCTTAATTTTTAGTACAATTAAAAGAAGTTAATTTTAAAGAGGAGTGTGTCCAATGAAAAGAGAAGATTTGATTGCTCCAGAACAGTATAATTTAGTTTCTGAAGTGGAAAGATTTACTTCAGACAAAAAGAAAGTAGCCTTAATTTGGGAAAATGAATTAGGTGAAAGTAAGGCAATTACATATGAGAGATTAGTAGATAGTGCGAATAAGATTGGAAATGTTTTTTTAAATAAAGGCCTTGAAAAAGGTGATGTTGTCCTAGTAGTCGTACCAAGGCTTGTGGAAGCATACGAAGTTTATTTAGGAGCGTTAAAGGCAGGTTTGGTCGTTATTCCGTGTTCAGAAATGCTACGTGCAAAAGACTTTGCTTATCGAATCGAGCATGGTGATGTAAAGGCAGTCGTTTCCTATTTTCCTTACGTAGAAGAGTTAGAGAAAGTAGAGAATATCAAGGATAGTCCCCGTTTTGTAGTCGGAAATCAAAAAGACGGTTGGATTCAACTTGAAGAAGAAATGACATTACAATCGAATCAACTAGCAACAGCAGAAACTTTAAGAGACGATATTGCATTTTTATCGTATACGTCAGGTACAACTGGAAATCCGAAAGGTGTTGTCCACACACACGGTTGGGCGTTTGCACATTTAAGAACCGCTGCACCCCATTGGTTAGCTATTGAGGAAAATGATGTTGTTTGGGCAACTGCTGGACCTGGATGGCAAAAATGGATTTGGAGCCCTTTTCTTTCTACTTTAGGATCTGGGGCAACAGGGTTCGTATATAATGGTAAGTTTGAACCGAATAAATATTTACAGTTGTTAGATCAATACCAAATAAATGTATTATGTTGTACACCAACAGAATATCGCTTAATGGCGAAAGTGGAAAACTTAAATGATTATTCATTAAAAGGATTACATAGTGCCGTCTCTGCTGGAGAGCCATTAAATCGGGAAGTAATTGATACGTTCAAACGTCACTTTCATGTTGAAGTGCGTGACGGCTACGGACAAACAGAAAATACGTTATTGCTTGGTGTGTTAAAAGGAATGGAAATAAAACCTGGTTCAATGGGAAAACCGACGCCAGGTAATGTAGTAGAAGTTATTAATGATGAAGGTGAAGTGTGTGATCCAGGAGTAGTAGGAGATATTGCTGTTCACGTTAGTACACCGGCGTTATTTAAAAGGTATTATAAAGATCCAGAGCGAACTTCTCGTCAGTTTAGAGGAGAATACTATATAACTGGGGACAAAGCGAAAAAAGATGAGGACGGTTATTTTTGGTTTGAAGGGAGAGGAGACGATATTATTATTAGCTCCGGTTATACGATTGGCCCGTTTGAAGTAGAAGATGCTTTAGTAAAACATCCGTACGTTCGCGAATGCGCAGTTGTAGCTAGTCCTGATGAAGTACGTGGGACAGTCGTAAAGGCGTTCATCGTATTACAAAATGAAATTGATTCTAATGATCCGAAGTTAATCCCAACATTACAAGAGCATGTAAAACAATTGACGGCACCGTATAAATATCCGAGGAAAATCGAGTTTGTAGAGGATCTACCGAAAACAACGTCTGGAAAAATTAGAAGAATTGAGTTAAGGCAAAAAGAAATGACTAGCGTATAAAAGAAAAAAGCAGGGCTTCACAATTGTGAGATTCCCTGCTTTTCCTATTACTCATTTAATTTTAAATGTTCTTTTAAAATAGTAGAAATGCGTAAACGTTCTTCTTCAGGAACTTGTAAATAGTAGATACGGCTAATCGTCGTTCCAGTTCCGGTTATTTGAAGAACTTCAAGGTCATTTATTGCCTCTTTATAATTTTTTTGAATATCTAGCATCTCTGTTGATGCTATATCTGTTTTAACATTTTGGCCAATAGCATTTAAAATAGAGTCTAAGTTTGTTATGCCAGAGAATGACGCGCCTTTTTTAATAACAGCTTGAACTATTTGCTTTTGTCGATCTGTTCGTCCGAAATCACCACGAGGGTCTTGCTTCCTCATTCGAGAAAACGCTAATGCTTCTTTACCGTTTAAAGAAATCTTCCCTTCTGGAAAGTCCATTCCGCCGGTAGAAAAGGCAAAACTATTGTTGACTTCTACTCCTCCTACAGCATCTACTAAATCTTTAAAGCCTTCCATATTGATCTTTACGTAATAATCAATCGGTATATCTAAAAAGTTTTCGACAGTAGGAATAGCCATTTCCACTCCACCGAACGAATGGGCATGATTTATTTTATCCTCAAAACCTTTACCGACTATTTCCGTTCTTGTATCTCGTGGAATACTTACCATTTTCATCGATTTGTCGTCTGGATTTACCGTTATAACCATTAAGGTGTCTGAGAGGCCTCTCTCTAAATTGCCGTTTCTAGAATCTACTCCAATTAAGAGAATAGAAATTGGATCTTGTTCTATAAAGTTTACTTTTTCAGGACGTTTATCTGAATGCTCTCTCTCAATCGGTTGATGCATCGTACTTAATGTTTTATTCACATTATAAAATGCATAACCTACCATACTTCCAACGACTAAAAATAAAACACCGATTATTAAGAAAGTATATTTCTGCCACTTTTTTAAGTTTTTTAGTTTTTTTCTCATTAATTTCTTCCTTTATCTGTATATTCTACTTTGAATTATACGGTTTTTCGACACGAATGTACATCGAATATATTGTAAATTTTTAATTTTGCACAAGCTTATGTAACGTTTAATAGATTTCTGCTTTTATTAGGTTTCTTCCAAACAAATTACATCATCTTTACACTAAAATTTATGTCGAAAAATATTGTTGTTTTTCGAAAGTTTACTATATTCCAAAAAATAGTAATACGATATATAATCATCTTGTTTGATAATAATTTTAGGAGGATGGGAAATGAGAAAGGGCTTTTCTATTTTAGTAATTTTAACGTTACTAATCTCTCTACTAAGTCCAATTTCCACTTTTGCTGAAGAACCTGTTCAGCCCGGGGAAGAAATTCAACTGAAAGAAGAGACAGTAAACACTGACGAGCCGTTTAATACGGAAGCATCTGAAGAGAGTACATCAGAAGAAGAGATAGTTGAGGAAGCAGTTGAAGATGTAGTTACAGAAGAAGAAGAAAT
Organism: Sutcliffiella cohnii; assembly: GCF_002250055.1. NCBI lineage: Bacteria > Bacillati > Bacillota > Bacilli > Caryophanales > Bacillaceae > Sutcliffiella > Sutcliffiella cohnii. The sequence goes on along the minus strand of NZ_CP018866.1, from coordinate 3,970,063 downwards.
TACAGAGGAAGTAGATTTAACTGAAGCAACAGTAGAAGAAATTCCAGAAGAAGCGGAAGAAAATGAAGTAGTAGAACAACCTGTTGATGAAGAAAAACAAGCAATTCGCGAAGAAATTAATCTTGATGACGAGATAGAGTTCATTGACGGTGATTTTCTGTTTGTTGACACGGTTTATGTGAATGAAAATAGTTTTCGTATATATTGGGGTGCATATTCGGAAAGTGAAAGAGTTTCATCCTATAAAATATACTTGAATGATAGTTTAGTATTATCTCCTAATCATCGTACAACTGAATATACTTTTACTAATTTACAACCAGATACGGAATATTACGTAAAAGTAGAAGCATATAATAGTTCGGGAAAACTAATTGTCGAAAATAGCCTTACTGCAAAAACTTGGAAAATGCCGACAGGAAATAAAGTGACTTTTACAGATGCTAAGCTTAAACAAGCTATTCAACAACAAATTGGTGTTACGCGTGACATTTATGAAAGTGATATGGAACAGCTTACTTATTTAGATGCATCTAATATGGGGATTAGTAATCTATCAGGGATTGAAAAAGCTACTAACCTAAAAGTTTTATATATTTTTGGAAATAAAATTAGAAATATTTCTTACTTAAGCGAGTTAACTAATTTAGTTGACTTAGACTTAGATATGAACAACATAACTGATGTAACACCATTAAGGGGATTAACGAATCTAGTTACTCTTTGGCTTGCGAATAATCCTGTAGCAGATATTAGTAGCCTTGATACTCTTGTTAATTTAGAATATCTCTTTCTACATGAAACGAATGTATCTTCCATACAAGTAATTGAAAACTTTACGCATTTAACACATTTAACAATTGAAGGGACAAATGTAGATTATTCAGAGGGTACGTCAACATATGAGTTATTAATGGCGTTGTTTGATGCGGGTGTATATATTGATGTTTTCGATGAGTATTACTATGAAAACTTTGAAATATGGTTAGAAGGCGTTAATGAAAATAGTGCATATTTTTATTGGTGGCATTTCGATGAGGAAAATCCAAATTATACGTACAAAGTTTATTTAAACGGAGAATATTTAACGGAAACAACAGAATTTGAAATAGAACTGACAAACTTAAATCCAGATACGGAATATGAGCTAGAAGTTCATGTATATGACCAAAATGGGGAAGTGGTAGATGTTGGATATTACCTATTTCATACACTACCTCTGCCAACTGGAGAAATTGTAGTTATAGAAGATGAAATGTTAGAACAAGCAATAAAAACAAGTCTTTACATTAAAAATCGTCCAATCTATGAATCTGATATGGAAAGATTAGAGTGGTTAGACGCTGGGTTCTTAGGCATAACAAGCCTTGAAGGGTTGGAAAAGGCTACGAATTTAGAAATGTTATATGTTGAAGGTAATGAAATAACAGATTTAACTCCATTAAAGAATTTACCTTTAATCTTTTTATCTGTAGGAAGTAATAATGTTTCAGATTTAACAGCTTTAGAAAATTTACCATTAATCTTTTTAGATGTATCGAACAATCCAATTACAAATATTAACGTTCTTTCTACCTTGATTGACTTGTATTACTTACTTTTACACGATACGAATATTTCTGATATCTCTGTATTGCTAGAGTTAGAGTATTTAGAAATGGTGACTCTATTTAACATTCCTTCTTTAACTTTTGAAGAAGGTTCGGAGGAATTACGTATCGTACAGCTATTAGAAGAAAGAGGAGTTATCGTCTTCTTAACTGAAGAAGATTTCTATGGTTCTTCTGATTTATACTTCCATTTACTAGATGTAACAAGCTCGGAAATTGAATTAGAGTGGTTCTACGCTGGTGAATATGAGGTAGATCATTATGAAGTATATTTAGATGGGGAGCTAGTTGATATTGTAAATGAAGAATATTTCTATTTCTCCGAGTTACTATCTGAAACGGTATATACAGTAGGTATTGCAGCATATGATGAGTACGGTGATTTCATTGATTATAATGAAATGGAGATCGAAACTTTAGCTGAAGTAGAGGAACAACCGATAGACGAAGAAGAAAAAGAAGAAAAAGAAGAAAAAGAAGAAAAAGAAAATGACAAAGTGGAAACAGGTAAAGGTGATGGGGCTTCAAAAAATGAAGGGGAAAAAGAAGAAAAAATAAGTAACACAGGAAATAAACTACCGAAAACAGCAACAAATATGATGAATTTCTTGGTTGTTGGATTTGTGTTACTAACAATTGGTGGAATAACCCTATTGTTTAACAGACGAAGACGAATAGTATAAATAATGATGAGCTAACTCTAATAAGAGCTAGCTCATTTTTTTGTCGTCTATCTCCGGCGGCTAGGTCCAGCTCAAACTTCACCTTTCCTCCGTACGATAAGTCATCATCGACTCACTGACGTTCGCCGTGATTCCTTTATCTCCTGCGGAAAGGCTCCAGTTTGATTGGACCTGAGCGAGCCGCCTACGCTTTTGTTCTTTTATTCGACACTTAGTCCAAATTAAGAAAGCATTTGACAAATTTCCGAGGAAATATTCGACAGGAAATTATGCTGTATCGTAATTGATCGAACCGTTTCTAAAGGAAATTTAAATAGTACTATCCTCCTTTTTCTACATCTACATCTTTTGTTCTAGAATATTTTGGAATAAAAATATACGGGCCTGTATACACTTTACTGAATGTGACCATACGGGCTGAAAGATATTGTGATTATAGAGGAAGGAGTGGTTAAATGGAGCCTAATATCGCTGTTGAGTCGAGAAAAGATTTGACAGCAAAAACATATCGGAAGCGTAGGGAAAGGAAGTTATTTTGGACTGGCATGCTTTATTTGTCGCCAGCTTTATTTTTCTTAGTTGTTTTCTTATTTTATCCAATGTTTAAGACATTATATTTTAGTTTCTTCCAAACTGCTGGGGCGGGGATTGTACAAGGATTTGTAGGGTTTGATCACTATACACGGCTATTTCAATCCGAGCTTTTTTTAGGTAGTCTAAAATCTACATTTCTATTTGTTCTTTATACCGTTCCCACTGGAATTGTCATTGCACTCGCATTAGCCGTTATTGCTAGTGAAAAATTAAGAGGAATAGGCTTTTTTCGAATTGTTTTTTCTTCATCGCTTGGAATATCGGTAGCTGCTGGGGCGACGATATGGTTGTTTTTCTTTCATCCTACACTCGGTGTACTTAATAACATATTAGGGTTACTTGGAATAGGCTCTATTAAATGGTTAACCTCTTCTTCGTGGGCACTAGTATCAGTAGCTATTACTACCATTTGGATGAATATTGGTTTTAATTTTATTATTCTGCTTGGTGGTATTCAAAATATTTCAGAAGAGTTATATGAAAGTGCAAAAATGGATGGTGCTGGCTATTGGCGACAATTATTTAGTATCACACTCCCATTACTATCTCCCACATTATTTTTTGTTAGCGTTGTAACGTTGATTAACTCGTTCCAAACGTTTGGTCAAATTGATATTTTAACAGGTGGAGGCCCTTCTAACTCTACGAATCTAATAGTTTATTCTATATATCGTGAAGCATTCTATAACGGTAGATTTGGCTATGCAAGTGCACAGGCCATTGTCCTATTCTTAATCATATTAGTATTTACGATTGTACAGTTTAAGGTTGGCGAAAAGAGGGTGCATTATCAATGATCAAAAAAATCATTATATATATACTCCTAACTTTGTCGGCCTTTTTGTTGTTTGCGCCTATTTTATATGCTATTTCAGCTAGTATGATGACACCGCAAGAGATTTTTAGTGGTGCACTAATTCCTTCATCGCCTAGCTTGGAGGCTTATAGTCAAGCTGTCAATCGGGTTCCAATCTTACAATTTCTTTTTAATAGTTTTGTTGTTTCCTTCATTGTCATGCTTGGTCAATTAGTAGTTTGTAGTCTAGCTGCATATGCTTTCGTGTTTATTCCTTTTAAAGGAAGAAATTTTTTATTTTTCGTTTTCTTGTCAACGATGCTTATCCCGTGGGAAGCAACGGTTATTCCAAACTACTTAACGATTTTAAATTTAGGGTGGATGAACACGTACCAAGGATTAACGCTGCCGTTTTTCGCTTTAGCATTTGGTGTCTTCCTATTACGTCAACACTTCCTAACCATTCCAAGAGACATTTTTGAATCGGCTCAAATGGATGGGTGCTCTCGATTTCGTTTTTATTGGTCATTTGTATTGCCCCTATCTAAGTCTACGTTAAGCGCACTTGGTATTTATGGTTTTTTAACAACGTGGAATATGTATTTATGGCCACTATTAGTTACGAGTAATAACGATGTTCGCACAGTTCAGATTGGTTTGAAAATGATGATTGCACAAGAATCGTCTACGAACTGGAACATGGTCATGGCAGCGGTAGTGCTAATTTTACTGCCAACACTTCTGCTTTTATTCTTCGGCTTGAAGTATATTCGAAAAGGTCTTCTAGCTGGAGCTTTAAAAGGATAAATGCTTCAAAACAAGGGGGAAAAAGAATGAATTGGAAAAGGTCATTACTACTAGTAGTTATCGCCTCAGTACTAGTATTTGCTGCAGCTTGTAGTAACAGTGGTGGGGAGACAGTTACGGAAGATGGAAAGAAAGTTGTGACATTTTGGCATGCGATGGGCGGAGGGCCTGGAGAAGCGATTGATCAAATGGTTGCGGACTTCAACGCGCAATCTGATTCAGTGCAAGTAGAAGCCGTTTATCAAGGTAGTTACGAGGAGCTGCTAAACCAATTGCGTGCAGTTGGAGGTTCAAGTGAAGCGCCAGCACTTGTCCAAGTGTACGAGGTTGGAACGAAATATATGAGTGAAAGTGGCTTTATAACACCGATGCAAAAGTTTATTGACGAGAATAATTATGACTTAAGTGATTTAGAGGAAAATATTTTAGGGTATTATCAGCTAGATGGTGAACTATATTCGATGCCGTTTAATACGTCGAATGCGATTATGTTCTACAACAAAGACATGTTTGCGGAGGTGGGATTAGACCCGGAAAATCCTCCAGCAACGTTCTCTGAAGTGAAAGCAGCTGCTGAAAAACTAACAAAGAAAAGTGGAAATGAAACGGAAGTGTATGGATTTGCGATTTTAATTTACGGATGGTTTTTTGAGCAATTATTAGCAAACCAAGGTGGTTTATATTTAGATGCTGATAACGGCAGAAGTGGAAATCCAACTAAAGCGACAATTGACGGTACGGAAGGGCAAGCGGTTTTCAACTTTTTACATGACATGAACGAAAGTGGCTATTTAGGAAACTTCGGTCGGACGTGGGATGATATTCGTGCAGCATTCCGTGCAGGTCAGCTTGCCATGTATTTAGATAGTACGGCAGCTACTCGAGATAATGTTACACATTCTCCGTTTGAAGTTGGTACGGCCTTCCTACCACACCCAGATAGTGTTGGGCCAAATGGTGTTATCGTTGGTGGTGGTTCTTTATGGATGACAAACCAAGTTTCAGAGGACACGCAAGATGCGGCTTGGGAGTTTATTAAGTTTTCAACTCAACCAGGAATGCAAGCAAAGTGGGCAGCAGCAACCGGTTACTTCCCAATTACGAAAGCGGCTTATGAAGAAGATACATTAAAAGCTGTTTACGAAGAGCACCCTCAGTTCACAACTGCTGTTCAACAACTTCAAAACACACAATTAACTCCTGCGACACAAGGAGCCTTAATGAACGTATTTCCAGAAGCGCGGAACATTGTGGAAAATGCAATTGAAGAGTTATATGAAAATGGAGACCCAGAAGGAGTGTTAAAGAGAGCGTCGGATGCAATTACAGAAGCATTGAAAAATTAATAGTTATGTTCTACCCGGAAACTTGTCCATTGATGAGTTTCCTTTTTTTTTGTTAGATGTAATAAAAAGTAACGGTTTATATATTTACATAATTTTGATAAGATAAGAAACGACAATTTATTGTACAAAAGTTATCGTACGGTAGAAATTTGTCAACTAGTAACGAATTACAGTATATTGTAAGAAGGATTATAAGGCCAAAATAAGAAAGGCTGAAACAAATGCAAAAAGTGAAAATTTTATTTTTTATTTATCAAATGGGTGGCGGTGGAGCTGCACGTACGTTATTAAATATTATTAATAACTTAGATCGAACTAAATTTTCGCCTACATTAGTTACCCTTAACTTTAACGGCTCATACGAAAGCGAACTAAAAGATGATGTTCAGTTTATCAAGTTGAGTACAACACGCTTAAGTCGATCTATATTTGAATTATCACGTATTATTAAAAAGGAAGAAATTGATATTGTATTTAGTACGATACCACGAGTAAATACGATAGCAATACTTGCAACAAAATTAGCTAATTCAAAAGCGAAATGTGTTATTCGCGAGGCAGATAATTTAGGTGGAGACTGGAAAACAAATCTTCAGCTATTAGGATTTGGATTTGCCTATAAATTTTCGAACCAAATCGTATCATTGTCAGAAGGTGTAAAAGAAAACTTAGTAAATCGCTATAAGGTAAAGCCTTCTGATATTAAAGTCGTATATAACCCAATTGACGTTGAGATTATCAATAAAAGAATCGATCAAGGTAAAATGGATCCACATGTACAGGATCTTTATAATCGGGACGAAAAGGTTATTGTAACAGCGGGACGGTTAGTGGAGCAAAAGGATCAAAAAACGTTGTTACAAGCTTTTGCAAAAGTAAACGAACAGATAAAAAGCCGATTAGTTATTTTAGGTGAAGGCCCTCTAAAGGAGCAATTGACTAATCAAGCAAGTGAATTAGGCATTGCCGACAAAGTACACTTCATCGGTTTCCAAAGTAATCCGTACATCTACTTCAAGCATGCGGATTTATTCGTGTTATCTTCAAAACACGAAGGATTTAGCCATGTTATCGCTGAGGCTTTAGCAACTGGAGTACCAGTTGTATCAACTAATTGTAAATCTGGTCCATCCGAAGTGTTGTATAACGGTCTTTACGGTCAGTTATGTGAAGTTGGAGATGCAGATGAGATGGCTGAAAAGATGTTATTGATTCTATCTAAGCCAAAAGAAGAAGTGGAAGAAATTATTAATAAAGGCTACGAACGAGCATCACATTTTGATGCAAAAAAAATAGTAAAACAGTATGAAGAGGTGTTTTTACAGGCACTAAATTCATAAAGGGAGAAAGCTTTATGCTAGGTAACACAAATAATAATCCGTTAATTTCTATCGTGACTCCTGCTTATAATTCAGAAGCGTATATTAAGGACGCAATAGATTCAGTACTTAAACAAACGTACGTTAATTGGGAAATGATTATTGTAGATGATTGCTCTAAAGATAAGACTGTTGAAATGGTTAGGCAGTATTCTGACCCGCGAATTAAACTAGTTCAATTAAGTAAGAATAGTGGTCCTGCTGTTGCTCGAAATACCGCTATGGAGAACGCGAGAGGGCGATATTTAGCTTTTTTAGACAGTGACGACCAATGGTTACCCGAGAAATTAGAAAAGCAATTATTACACATGCAAGAGAACGACATTGCATTTTCATTCACTAAATATATGAAAGTAGATGAAGATGGGAAAGATATAGGAACAATTGTTGAAGCGCCTGACACACTTTCTTATAAACGACTTCTTAAAGATAATGTTATCGGATGTCTAACGGTTATGGTGGACAAAGAAAAAGTCGGTAATTTGAAAATGGAGAACATCCGTACTCGTCAAGATTGGGTACTTTGGTTAACAATATTAAAAAAAGGGTTTCAAGCCCATGGATTACAAGAAGTACTAGCTAAATATAGGGAACGACCTAACTCTGTCTCAAGCAATAAACTAAAAATGGCAAAACAAAATTGGAAAGTTTATCGTGAGATTGAAGGGTTTGGTCTAGTAAAAAGTATTATTATTTTTATTATACATTTATTTCATAAAGCTAAGAGAATTTTGTAGAAAATTGTATATTTTTAATTGAATTTTTTTTAATTAAACTATATAGTAAAGAATGTCATAAAAAAGAAGTAGATTTTTCAAAAAAAGTATAATTGTGATTCATCAATAAAAAGATAACATCAACTGAATTGAATTGAATTGAATTGAACTAAGAGGTGACAAAATTGGATAGAAAAATTGGTGTAGTAGGATTAGGGTATGTTGGATTACCAGTTGCGGTTGCATTTGGTCAAAGACACCATATTGTAGGATTCGATATCAATGAGCACAGAATAAATACTTTAAAAAATAATGAGGATTATACTAATGAAGTAGATGTGGATGAGCTAAAATCTGCGGATATAGACTTCACAATGGATCCATCACGATTACGTGACTGCGACTTTATTATCGTAGCAGTCCCAACTCCAATCAATATTAATAAGCTTCCTGACTTTGGTCCGTTAGAAGGTGCTTCCAAGACTGTAGGTGCTAATTTAACGAAGGGAACAATTGTTGTTTATGAATCAACAGTTTATCCTGGAGCTACAGAGGAAGTATGTTTACCAATATTAGAGCAAGAATCTGGACTAAAAGCTGGAGAAGATTTCTTTATTGGTTATTCACCAGAAAGAATTAATCCAGGGGATAAGGAACATACTTTTAGAAATATTACAAAAGTTGTTTCTGGACAAACTCCTGAAGTTTTAGAAATTGTAGCTGAAGTATATGAAAGTGTCGTCGAGGCTGGTGTATTTAAAGCTAGTTCTCTAAAAGTTGCAGAAGCAGCTAAAATTATCGAAAATACACAACGTGATTTAAATATTGCCCTAATGAATGAATTAGCTATTATGTTTGACCGTATGGATATAGACACGGCTGAAGTATTAGAAGCTGCTGGGACGAAATGGAATTTTCTGAAGTTTAATCCTGGGCTTGTTGGTGGTCATTGTATTGGTGTAGACCCTTACTATTTAACACATAAATCAGAAAGGGTTGGATATCGTCCTGAGTTAATTTTAGCTGGACGTCGTATCAACGACAATATGGGTAAGTATATCGCGACAGCTTTAGTAAAAGAAATGATCCAACAAAAATCTCCTGTATTTGGTTCAACAGTCACAGTTCTTGGATTAACTTTCAAAGAAAATGTGCCGGACTTACGAAATTCTAAAGTTATTGATGTAATTCGTGAATTAGAAGAATACGGAATAACTGTTCAAGTTTCTGATCCATATGCATCTGTTGAAGAAGCAAAAGAAGAATACGGAGTAGATCTAACTAATTATGAAGAATTAAAACCAGCTGATGCGGTAGTTATGGCTGTTCCGCATAAATTCTACCTTGATAAAGAGTGGGATGAATATAATAAATTATTTAGCTCTGATAAAGGTATTATTGTAGATATTAAAGCTAAATTAAATAAAGATACTTGTCCTCCTAACATTAATTTGTGGAGATTGTAAAAGAAAAAAGTGTATTCCCATTGGGAATACACTTTTTACAAATAATTTTCATCGTCAATATATATTTCATCAATATCATCATCAATATCACTATCATTTTCTTCGTTTTCGTTCTCCATACCGAGGTCTTCATCTATTTCTTGATAAAGTCCAAATTCCTCATCTACATAATATTCAGGAACTTGTCTAGAATTAAAATAGTTTAAAATTTTCTTGAACATTTATTCTCACCTCGAGTAGTATTATTACTTTATTAATACCCGAAAAGTGAAAATAATATACAATTAGAATTCAAAAGAAAAAACGTCGAAGTATACGACGTTTTTATATGGTTATTTACTTTGTAAAGCGTCTATTAGTGGTGTTTTTAGCATTGGAGCTAATGTCCGCGCGTAAGTTGCAGTGAGATGATGTGCATCTCTATAAACAAGAACATTTCCAATAACAGGTTTACAGTATTCGTCATCACAAATGTAATCATTTAAATCAGCATAATATACGTTAGGTGGTGGATTATCTAGTTTCTCCCAAGCGCTTATTGAAGATAAAACATCCTCTCTTTCCTTTGTACACTCCAAAGAATCTTCACCTTTTTCTTCCACACAGGATGGCACATCAAAACCAAACCAAGGATTATCTCTAATAGCGAATACTTTTAATCCGGCTTCATTAAGTTTTTCCCATTGCTCGATAAATCCTTCTGGAACTACATTATTCTTTCTGTTTCCTACATCAGCTGTAGTGAATATTAGATCAGGTTTATTATCAATTAAAGTATCAATTAAATTGTTATTCCATTCAAGACAAGACTCAGTCATATCATCGCCTGTTGTAAAACGACAAGCGCTCTTCGTATAACTTAAAATCTTTATACTTTCGGAAATTGCTATTTCTTCAAGTGCTGATAACCAATGAGCAGAGTGAGAACCTCCAACAAGAGCAACTGTATATTTGGCATTCTCTGTTTCACCGTATATACATTCAATAACATTTGTGTCTGTTTGGTTTTGGTGACAACCATCTTCATATACTTTAGGGAGGTCTTGTCTAGCTTGTATTGGTGAAGGCTTCACGGGTGCATCTCCTGTATATATACCGTCTTGATTATCGTATAGGAGGGCCATAGCTCCAGGATATTCATCCGTCATCACTGCACTTGCTAATTGCGTGTGCTGTTTTTCCACTGTAAAGGACCATGTGTTTGTTAAAATAACAACTGGCAACATAAAGGCTAAAATTAATGATACTGTTTTCCAGTTTTTATTTGGGACTTTCAATGAACGTACCGGCTTTTCTATAAGTTTAGTAGAGAAGTAGGATAAGAACATGGATAGTAGAATTAATACAATTCCATGAGCAATTGATACTGTTTCATTTCCTGAAATAATAAAGTAAAAAGTTAATACAGGCCAATGCCACAAATAAAAGGCATAAGATATGCTACCAAATTTTAATAAAGGTTTGCTTGTTAAAATACGGTGGACTCCGTATTTACCTCCGCTAACGCCGGCTAAAATAATAAATACACCGCCTAATGTCGGCCAAAGTGCAGCGTACCCAGGAAATACAGTTGAAACTTGAATAACAATACCACAACTTATAATTGCGACAAGTCCAACCCAACCTAAAACAAAGCTTAATGTTTTACGTAAGACAATATGAGATGCGAGTACAGCAACGATTCCACCCATGCTAAATTCCCATACTCTTGCAAATGTGTTGAAGTAAGCCCAAGCTTGGTTAGTATATGTGCTATAAATTGAATAAATAAACGATAATGTAAATACCGTAAATAACATCATTACTAGGCTTTGTTTAAATGTTTTTTTGAATATCGATTTAACAAGGTAAGCTGTACCAAATATAACAATAGGCCATATAATATAAAATTGACCTTGTAAGGATAATGCCCAAAAATGTTGCACAGGGCTTGCTTCGTTATTTTGAGCTAAGTAGTCAACGGCATTAAAGGCCAATTGCCAGTTTTGAAAATAAAAAGCTGAAGCCAATATTTCTTGTATCGTTTGATCCCACCGAACTTGAGGTAACCAAATAATACATGCAATCGTAACAGAAAATAATACTAGAAAGGCCATTGGAAATAATCGTTTTGCAAGTCCAATGATAAAGTCAAGTACATCTATCTTATTGTATCTTTCCATTCTTTTTAATAGAGAAGTAGTTATTAAGAATCCTGATACGATAAAAAAGACATCCACTCCTCCTGATACATTACCTAACCAAATATGGTAAACAGCTACTAGTAAAGCAGCTACTGCTCTTAAACCTTCAATTTCGTATCTGAATTTTCTAGGTTGATTTAAGTTTGTTTCCAATAGGACCATTCCTTCTTTCAATAAATTATAAAAGACCATTTTCCCTTTAAGTTTTGTATGACTTATTCCTCATACATGATAACGAACATTCACATATGTGTAAATAGAAAATATGGGTAATTTTAGGGAGGGGTATTTTAGAAATAAAAAAACGTATAAAGACAAATGTCCTTTATACGTTTTATTATTTCATTTTAGAAAATAATTGATAATACCTTGTAAAATACCTTCAGCTGCTAATTGTTTGTATTTCGCCTGCTTTAATTTACTACTATCATTTGGATGGTCCAAAAAACCAATTTCAATTAAAGAGCTAGGTATTTTCGTTTCACGTATAACGTGATAATTACCTTCGGCTACTCTTCGATAATTCATTCCAGTTGCTTGTACTAATGCATTTTGTAACGAATTACTTAACTTTATACTTGATTCTTTTTCGTGCTTTCCATACCAAAAGGATTCAATTCCATTAGCACTTCCATTGAACTTATTGGCATGAACACTAATGAAAATATCCGCATTAGATGAATTTGCGATTGCAGCTCTTTCGTGAAGTTCAAGGAAAACATCTGTTTCTCGAGTCATTATAACAATTGCACCTTGGTCTTCTAAAAGCTTTTTTGCACGTAATGATATATCAAGTACTAAGTTTTTTTCAACAATGCCATTTGCACTAGCACCAGGATCTTTTCCACCATGACCTGGATCTAAAACAATAACCATGCCATCAAGCAGACCATTTTTTTGATCTGTTCTATAATATTCAACACTTACTTTTTCTCCATCTATGAATGCGGTTCGATTATTGTAGATAACTTTTAACCAACCATTTCGTTCAATAGCGACTACTTCAACATAATCGTTCTTTGATAGAGTAGCAATAGTGTTGTAAGATTCACCTGCGCCAGTTTTAAGTGTTGTTGAGCTATTAATAGTAGCAATAGATAAAATTCTTGGTAGTAATATTTTATTTACTGCGTACTCTTTCTGGATAGCAGCTACGCTAATAAGATTTACTTCCATGGCGGATGCTTGTATTATTCGATTGTATCTGTCGAGTGCTGTTGTATAATTCCTAGATTGGTGTTGTTTAGTTGCCCAATCTAATACAGATTTTGCACTTTCATTTAGTTCACTAATAAGTTTCTTGTCATTAGGATATAAAAAGTAACTATCTAACAAAATATTAAACCTACCTGTAACAGTACTATTCTTACTAGCTTCACTAATTAAAGAATTAACAGATGGGATGCGTTTATTATTTTTCGCATATGAGAGCTTTGCCTCTGCTTCTAGTACTATCGTAGTTTTCACTCTAGGAGCAGATAGGATCCTTTCATATCGATCAATAGCTGTATTGAAATTACCACTTTGTTGCTGGTTTGTTGCCCAGTTAAGTAAGGACTGAGCGCTATTATTAATTCCATTAACGAATCTTTGATCATTAGGATATAAATAGTATCCTTCAATATAAGCCGTTAATAAATGAGATGCACTCGTTTGGTTATTAGCATAGTTATACATTTCTTGAGCTGTCGGGTATTTACTATTTTGTTTAGCATAACGAAGTTTAACTTTAGTTTCTTCTATTATATTATTTGGGACGGTTGGTAACTCGATAATAGTCTCGTAACGATTCATAGCTGTACTAAAGTTACCGCTCTCGTGTTGCTTACTTGCCCATGCTAATAAATCTTTTGCTGTTTGGTGAATACCATCTCTTAACTGTCGGCTCTCTTTATAAATGGAATAACCATCTAATAAAGTATTTAACCTTACAGTTAGGGTCGATTGAGACATTGCTTGATCAAAGTATTCAGAAGCAGAAGGGATTTTTTTGTTTGATTCTGCAAAATGTTTTTGTAACTGAGCTCTATCTTTTATTGATTGCAAAACTTCCTTAATGCTCATAATAAAATCGTATCTACTAATAGCAATATCGAAGCTACCTTGTTGGTGTTGTTTTGTCGCATAGTTTAATACAAGTTCTGCGCTAGTAGATATTCCGTTATAAAAATCTTTATTGTTAGGATAGAACATATACCCTTCTAAAAATAAATCTAGTTTCTTTGAAGCACTAGCTTCTTTTTGTGCCAAATCTAGAATTACATTTGCAGGGCGTTTACCGATTAATGCATCTTGTAAACGGGAATGAATATCTTTAACTAATGCTTGATTAACATTTGAAGCCGATAATAGTAGTTCATACCTATTAATTGCGGTTTCATAGTTTCCTAAGTCATGTTGTTTTGTAGCCCAAACAAATAAATTTTTTGCGCTTTTTTGAAGGCCGGCTAATATTCTTTCGTCTTCGGAATAATGTAATAATGCATCTAAATAACCTGTAAATATAGCAGATACTTGTCCTTGATTTTCTGCATTATGAATTAATTCTTCTACAGTAGGATATAGTTTTCCAGTACTCGCGTATTGAATATGCTTTTCTGTAGTTTTTAATAATGTATCGTCCAAAACAGGAGTTTGAATAATCGTATTATAACGGTCAATTGCTGTATCAAAATTCCCTCTATTATGTTGACCTCTTGCCCAGTTTAACAAAAGTTGGGCACTTAATCGTATCCCGTCAACAAATCGGTGATCGTTTGGATAGAAACCATAACCTTCAACATATAAAGCTAGTTTACGAGATGCACTAGATTCATTGACTGCTAACTCTAAAATAATATTAGCGGAACGTTTCCCAATTTTTGCATCTGCAAGGCTAGAATTCACACTGCCTATTAGGGTTTGATTAATTCCATTAACACTTAATATAGTTTCATAACGGGTTATTGCAGTACTAAAGTTACCGGAATCATGCTGTCTTACCGCCCAATTATATAAATTTTGCGCACTCGATTGTAGCCCTTGTTGAAACCTACCATCTTCCGGATACCATTCGTATGCGTCTACATAACTCGTAAATATTCCAGATACGGTTGTTTGTTTACTAGCGTTACTAGAAAGATCTTCCGCACTCGGGACTGATTTATTATTGTTAGCGTAAGTTAAATGCTTTTCTGTTGATTTTTGAATTGTGCTATTCAGTTGTGGTGCAAGAAGGATTCGCTCATAACGGTCAATAGCTGTTGAAAATTGCATCTGGTTATGCTGCCTTCTAGCCCAAGTTAAAAGGGATTGAGCACTGCTTTGAATCCCATCTACAAATCGACTATCGTTTGGAAACTTTTCATATCCTTCAATAAATAATTCCAATTTTTTTGAGGCGCTATTTTCATTTACCGCTATTAAATACATTTCGTCACTAGTTAAATGATTGTCTATTATTTCGTTTGTAGTATCGTTAGTAGATACTTCATCATTTATAGTTGTATGTATTTCAGTAACATTTCCTTCGCTAATCTTTTCAACAGAAGTAGTATTTACCGTAATATCTTCCTCTATATCAGCTTCTTCTTCTAACACATTAGATTCGATTTCTAAAAATTGAGTAGAACCATCCTCAACATCAGCTTCGCTTTTATCCTTTTCATTCAATGAGCTCTCAAAATTTGAATCCTCTTCTTCATGTGAATGAATGGTGGTTTTTTCAACTTCCTGACTATTAATAGTTTCAGCGAAAGTTGAAATAGGGAAGATGAATAGTAAAATAAATGGTAAAAAAAGTCTTATTTTCATTTATAACCCCTTTTCAGTAATTTTTTAGCGGACAAGACAACATTCATTTTACAACATAAATTTACAATTTTCTACGAGATATTTATGGCTATATTGATAAATAATATAATGAAATAAGGGATTTTAATTTTGTTACAGTAATATTAATTTATTTGACATTTGTTAAACAAAATAGTACTACAGCCTCTATGTAATGATATTATATTGGAAAGTTTATAAAAGACATGTTAAAGTAAGATGTCTAAAAGAATTTTTATAATTAGTTAAACTCAGGCGGTGTCACGTTGAATTATGCGTAAATATTTGTTAGAAATGTTAAAGCGAAAAGACTTACTTTTATACTTAGTTAAGTCAGGTTTAAAAGCAGAAAATCGAAACAGTTACCTTGGATACTTTTGGTGGCTATTAGATCCACTTCTAAATGTTCTAGTTTATTACTTTTTAGTAGTGATTATCTTAGAACGAGGCGGAGAGAATTATGCAGTTTATCTTGTTATCGGACTAGTAGTTTGGAGATGGATGAACACGACCGTTACAACATCTGCAAAAGCTATTCGTAAATACGGTTCTATTATTAACCAAGTATACTTACCGAAATCAATATTTCCATTAGCAACTACTTCTACACAATTATTTAACTTTGCATTTGGACTTATCGTGGTAGCTATATTTTTAGTTATTTTTGGAATATTCCCAAGTTGGCATATTGTTTACTTGCCAGTCATTGTATTAGTTCAACTCGTATTACTTTTAGCGATAGCACTATTTCTTGCGTATATATGTGTATTTATAAGGGATATTGATAATATACTATCTCATATTATGAGACTGTTCTTTTATGCATCACCGATTATTTGGGAGGGTAGTCGTCTTCCAGAAAAATATGACTGGGTTGTTGCGATAAATCCAGTTGCTATCATTGTTGATTCTTATCGAAGTGTCTTAATGTACAATCAAAATCCTGCATTTTTAGGTCTGTTTGTAATTGGATTTACTTCTATTATATGTATAGCAGCAATGATATATTTTTATAGTAAAAACGAACATAAAATAATAAAAGCATTATAATTAAAAGAGGTTTTATTATGTCATTAAGTTCAGCAACAGTTCCAATAGATAAAAAAGAAGTTATTATTGATGCCAAAGATTTAGGAGTTAGCTTCAGCACCGGGCAAAAGGATGATTATAAATCTCATGTAATAGATTTTTTTAAAAGAGAGAAAAAAAAGCGGAGTAGTAAAGTTGTATGGCCGTTAAGAAATTTAAACTTTACTGGTTATAAAGGGGAAGTGTTAGGGATTATTGGCTCTAACGGTTCTGGAAAAACTACACTTTGTAAAATGCTTAGTGGCATTCTAGTTCCAGACGAGGGGCAATTAACCGTCAAGGGAAAGGTGTCAGCTTTATTTTCGCTAGGTATGGGGTTTAATAAAGAGTTAACAGGTCGAGAAAATGTTTATTTAAACGGTATGATGTTAGGAATTGAAAAAGAAAAAATTCATTCGTTTATTGAAGAAATACACGAATTTTCGGGTCTAGGTGAATTTATAGATCAACCAATGAAATATTATTCAAGTGGGATGAAAGCAAGATTAGGGTTCAGTGTTGCTGCATATTTAGAACCAGAAATACTAATATTAGATGAAGCACTAAACACAGGTGACAGTGAATTCAGTAATAAAGCTGCTGACAAAATAAAAGAACTTGTAAATAAAGCAAAAATGGTAATCCTAGTTACTCATAGTATGAAATTTGCACAAGAAAATTGTGATAGATTAATTTGGTTAGACAAGGGAGTAATAAAAGAAATTGGAGACCCTACTTTGGTCATCAAAAAATATAAAGAATCTATTCCTCCTAGAAAACCAAAGAAAAAATTAGAAATCAACTTTAACGAAACGACTTCTAATATTAAAGATGATCTAGTTATTAGAGCAAAAGATGTTAGTGTTTCATACCAATTGAAAAAAGGAACATTCTGGGCGTTGAAAGATGTTTCTTTTGAAATAAGAGAAGGGGAAATTATCGGTATAATAGGCCACAATGGGGCTGGGAAAAGTACTCTATGTAAAGTTTTAACAAATATATTAGAGCCAGAAAAAGGAAGCATAGAGATACATGGAGAAACATCTGCTTTACTAGGATACGGTACGGGATTCAACGAACAATTATCCGGAAAGGATAATATTTATCTAAATGGAATGTTATTAGGAATGCCTTTGAAAAAAGTTGATTCCAACGTGGATAATATAATTGAATTCTCAGAGTTAGGAAAAAAAATTAGCCAACCAGTAAAATCGTATTCAAGTGGTATGAAAGCGAGATTAGGATTCAGTATTGCAGCCACTCTTGAACCAGATATATTTATTATCGATGAGGCGTTATCTACTGGAGATATGCAATTTAAGCAGAAGGCTACAGAAAGAATCCAGGACATGATTGAAGATGCAAAGGCAGTTTTAATTGTTTCACACAGTATGAATTATATAGAAACAGTTTGTACAAGAGTAATTTGGTTTGAAAGAGGGCAAATCCTTTTTGATGGCGATCCAAAACAAGCTGTAGCATTATATAAGGAAAAAGTGAAACAAAAAAACAAAAAGCTTAAATAGAGCGAAGGTGTAGGCAAATATGCTAAAGATTTTAAAAAAGAGAATAATTAATATCCTCGAATGGTTTTTTTATAAATTTTTTAATTCTAGTCAAAGACGTAAAATTTTTACTTTACTCTCTTCTAAAAATAGGAAAAGAGTAAAGAAGTTGTTTAAAAAGGGAAAGACTCAAACGAATTTACGAAAAATTGAACAACTAAGGTATAAATTACGAAATTTAGGTTTTTTTGAAGAAGCGCTAAAGGATTTAGAAGATCTATATAAAAATAGTCCAAACGCAGTTTTAAGGAAATCTGCAGCTTGGGAAATTGCTTTATGGCATGCCAATAAGCAAACTCCGGAAGGTGCTAAAGAATGTCTAAAGTATATCCCGTTTTTATATGAGGGTGAACAAGATAAAGAGCAATTAAGACAAATTACTATTATAGAAGCAGAATGTTTGATAGCTGTAAATAAAAACGAAGAGGCTAAACGTACATTATTAACTGCTCTTAAAAGAGAAGAACATCCTGATTTATTTCTAGCATTGGCAAATTGTGAAACTAATGTTGACGAACGGCTAAAGTGGATAAATAAAATGTATACATTCTATCGCTTAACATCTGTCCTTTTGGAAGAAGAAACAACGAAGAATTTTTATGATAATTTAAGTCATAAGAAAGCCAAGGCTGTCTATAAAGAGAATTCGGGAAAAGTATCTATTATTATTCCTGTTTATAATGCAGAAGATGTAATAGAAACATCTTTAAATTCAGTCTTAACACAAACATGGAAAAACCTCGAAATTATTGTGGTTGATGATTGCAGTAGCGACAGCACAGTTCAATTGGTAGAAGAAATACAGAAAAAGGACGAACGACTTAAGCTTGTAAAAGCAAGTAAAAATGGTGGAGCATACACAGCGCGTAATCTAGCATTACAAGTAGCAACAGGGGATTTTATAACAATTAATGATGCAGATGATTGGTCACACCCAGAAAAAATTGAAAAACAAGTAACACATTTATTAAACAATCCAAGAATTATAGGGAACACTTCACAACAAGCAAGAGCAACTGAAAATTTAAAATTTTTCAGACGTGGAAAGCCAGGCTTATATATATTCAGTAATATGTCTTCTTTTATGTTTAGAAGAAAAAAAGTAACAAAGGCTCTTGGATACTGGGACTGTGTGAGGTTCGGAGCGGATTCTGAATTTATAAAACGAATTAAACATGTCTTTGGTGAAGATAGTATATTAGAATTACCAACAGGACCACTCTCCTTCCAAAGGCAATCTGAATCTTCTTTAACTGGCAATTCCTACTTCGGTTTTCCAGGTTATTTTATGGGAGCTCGAAAAGAGTATTTAGAAGCTCAAGTTGATTATCATAAAAAAGCTGAGAACTTGTATTATGATTTTCCACAAAAGAACCGTCCTTTCCCTATACCTGAACCTATGAAGCCGAACAGGTTACCACGAGATACTCGTAAGCATTTTGATGTAATTATACTGTCAGATTTCCGATTAGATGGAGGTTCAACCCTATCAAGCGTAGAGGAAATTAAGGCTCATAAACAAATCGGATTAAAAACGGGTCTAATTCAATTAGCACGCTACGATTATTCCCCTAAAAAGAAAATAAATCAAAAAGTAAGAGATTTGTTAGACGGGGAAAATGTAGAAATGATAGTGTACGGTGAAAATGTTTCTTGTGATACGTTAATAGTTAGATATCCTCCTGTATTACAAGTAAAACAAGAGTATATTCCGAATGTTGAAGCAAAGGAAATAAGGTTAATTATTAATCAAACTCCTATGAGTGATTATGGGCCACAAGGTGTTTTAAGGTATGATTTAAAGACTGTAAAAGATCGTTTAATAGAATACTTTGGTAATGCGGGGATTTGGCATCCCATTGGACCTTTGGTAAGGCAAGCTTTAGAAAATTATCATAGCCAATCGTTATCAGAAATACCGTTAGCAAAGGAAGACTGGACAAATATAATTAATCTAAATGATTGGAAAGAGAATGACCGACAAATTTCTGAATCTAAAGCAAATAATATAGTTATAGGTAGGCATTCAAGGGATAATGTTGTGAAATGGCCAAATGACAAAGAACAACTATTGTCAATTTACCCTGAGCAAGAAGAATATGAGGTTAGAGTGTTAGGTGGGGCCAATTCAGTAAAAGATGTATTAGGTTACATCCCGGAAAATTGGTCTGTATATAAGTTTGGGGAAGTTGCACCTAAAGAGTTCTTAGCAAATCTTGATGTTTTCGTATATTTTACACATCCAAACTGGATTGAATCTTACGGGAGAGTAATAATAGAAGCTATGGCAGTAGGTATCCCAGTTATTCTTCCAAAACAGTACGAAATATTGTTCGGTGAAGCAGCAATTTACTCTAAACCTAGTGAAGTAAAAAACGTAATTAATAACTTACTGGCTGATCCTCATTTATATGAAGAACAAATAGAAAAAGGTTGGAATTACGTAAAAGAAAATGCTAGTTATGAAACACATTACAGAAGGCTAAAATTAAGAGCTTATAATAATTAATAAGAAACAAGGCTGATTCTGGTATTTTTTTACCTTAATTAGCCTTGTTTTTATATTCTGATTGAACTTCTTACAAAAACTTACAAAAAATATAAAGCGATATTATGTTTTCAAATTGTGGTGTTTAGTTTATAGTAGATAAAGGAGATTTTAGTCGAATCTTGCAATATAAGTAGAAAGGTGATGACATGAAAAAAACAGTAAGTACCCTTTGTGTTTTGTTGCTTTTGTCCCCTTCTCAGTTTGTAATGGCAAATGATTCAAATGCCAATGTAATCGAAGAAGAGTTTGTCGATACGGAATCAAAAGAAGAAGAAAACGCGTTTACGGTTGATGATGAAGCCGACGCACGAAAAGAAGATATTATTAAAGAAGAAGAGATTGCAGAAGTTGAACTCTCGGATATAGATGAGGAAACTGCAAAAGATATTGGTAATGATAAACAGACTGATGAACAAGAGGTTATTGAAAAATCATCGGTAACTGTTAATACTAGAAAAATGGATACTGTAGAAGCAACTACTATAACATCTATTGAATCAGATAAAGGTGCAGATTACTATTATGAGCAAGCAGTAAATGAAAACAGCGCCTCAAAAAAGTTAGAATTATTTATTGAAGGCTATGAAAAGTATCCAAATGATAGTCGATTTGTAGATGGTATTCAAAGTAGTGCTCAATCGCTTTTAACTTGGGCTAGAAGGCAGCATAACCAGCAGCAATTTACAACTGCTATTGACCGTTATGAGCGAATCCTTCGTGCACCACAACTGAATAATGCAATCCAGAAATCAACAGAAAAGCATTTATCTTACGCTAACAGCAAGAAATTAATCCCAAGTGCGGACAGTCTTTATAGTATCGCTAGTAAACAGACAACTGTCTCTGGAATATTTGCGAGTTATGTAGACGCATACGAATGGTATCCGGAAGATGGTAGGTTTCAACAAGGGCTACAATCGAGTGCGCAAAATTTATATAATTGGGCGATAAGACAGCATGATTCCGGTAATTTTAGTACTGCAATCGCTCGTTATGAAACGATATTAAGTGTTGCTGGGATTAATCAAACTATTATTAGTAACGTAGAATCTCGTCTTGCAGACGCAAAAATTGGGAAACGATCCGCTAAAATTATTTTAGATTTAGCAGTCAATGAATCTAGTGCATCTCGTAAACTAGCTTTATATGTTGAAGGTTATGAGTTTTATCCAAACGACAAACGATTTATCGATGGGATTCAAACAGGCTCTCAACTTTTGTTAAACTGGGCGAAAGGTCAACATAATAGAGGAAACTATGATACAGCAATTGACCGTTATAATACTATATTAAATACGCCAATTGTAAACGACGTTATTATTCAGTCTACTGAAAAACATTTAGAATATGCATTAGCTAAAAAGGTTATCCCGTCTGCGGATCAACTGTTCAATACCGCTAAGGCTCAGACTCAAGTTTCAGCTATATTTCAAACTTATGCTGAGGGTTTTGAGTTATATCCTAATGACCAGCGCTTTGTTGAGGGATTACAGAAAAGTGCACAAAACTTGTTTAATTGGGCAGTAAGACAACATGATGCTGGAAACTATGAAACAGCAATTAATCGTTACGAAATGATCTTAGCTGTATCAGGTATTAATAATTCTTTATTAGGAAGTGTTCAATCCCGTTTAACTGATGCGAAAATTGGGAAGCGCCCAGCTAATGTTATTTTTGATTTAGCGCAAAAAGAAACAAGTGCTTCAAAAATACTAGAGTTGTATATTGAAGGATTTACTTTTTATCCAAATGACAGCAGGTTTGTTAGTGGAATTGAACCTAGTGCGATTTCATTATTTATATGGGCAACAAACAAGCATCAAGCTGGAGATATAGATACTGCTTTAAGTAGATATCAAAATATCCTATCGGCACCAACTATTTCTAATGAATTAATTAAGAAAACTACTATACAGTTAAGTTTCGCTAAAAAGAATGAATTGATACCAACACCTAATGGTTTCTATAATATAGCAATGGAAGTTCCGACATTAACTAATAGGTTAAATATGATGCTTGATGGATGGACAATTTATAATGAAAGCTCAGTATTGGTTAACGGTATTAATACAACTGCTGGAGATTTATTATCTTGGGCTAGTAATCAACACGAGAATGGCCAATTTGGAACAGCGATAAACCGATACCAATTAATTTTGGATATCCCGGTATTAGCTGACATTATTAAACAAGAAGCACAGCTAAAACTTAGTTATGCCAATAAGAATTTAAATTATCCATCTGCACAACAACAATTTGAATATGCGAGTAGTCAAACGAGTGCATCCCATTTATTAGCTGCATTTATTGATGGGTATATATTATATCCGCAAGATGATAGATTTATAGAGGGAATTAATTCTAGTGCTGTATCCCTATTAAATTGGGCTACAAATCAGCATAGAAATGGTAATTATAGTACTGCAGCGGATCGCTATGAACGAATTCTTTCTGCCCCAGAAGTTAGAAGTGACATTTTGTTGGAAGCAGAAATTAAACAAAGCTATGCAGCAAAAAATCAGCAAATTCCTTCAGCGAATCAATTGATTAATGAAGCTGAAAGCAATAATAGTGCTACAGGTAAGTTTAATTTATTTATTAATGGGTATGTATTATATCCGAGTGACGAAAGGTTCATTTATGGTGTAAATGCAAGTGCTTTAAATTTACTAAACTGGGCTAAAATTCAACATGAAAACAGAAGATTTGATACTGCCATCGATCGATACAATAGAATTTTAAATGCACCTGGAGTATCGAATAGTGTTAAAGAAATGGCAAGCAGGCTTTTAGTATCTGCTGAGAAAAAAGAAACACCTAAAAGAGAGTTTATCACATACACTCAATATAATGTTACCCTCTCTAGTGCGTTAAGAACTCAAATGTCATTAAGAGACCTACCACAAACTGATCGTTATCGTAATGCACCTGCTTATATTCAAACTTCTAGTATATCAGAAGTGTATACGAGAGGAATAGCAACTGCGGGTAGTAATTTACGGACAACTCCTAGTTTAACTGGTTCGGTTGCTTTCACGGTAGTACAAGGAACTACTTTTGAAATATTAGGTAGTGAAAAAGGCGATATGTGGAATGGTAGTGATATTTGGTACAAAGTTAGGTTTGAAAAGAGAGATTTATATATCCACTCTAACTTAGCATCTAGTACAAATATAGGAAAGCTTGCTAGTAGTACACCAGCATATGAAAGTACTAGCACGACAAGTCACGTATATGGTACGAGAAATGCAGAGAGTGAAGTAGTTCTAGTAAACTATAATAAAAATAGTAATTGGCAACAAATTAGTTTAGGGGCTTGGCGTAATGCAAAAGAAAGCGACGTATTATCAATGCTTGACCCTAACAACAATGATATATTCCAACACCTAGTTTTAACTTCTAGTGTGGGTGTTTCCGCAACACAAATTAATAATTTGCTTTCGGGTAAAGGAGTATTACAAGGTAAAGGACAAGCGTTTATTGATGCAAGCTTATTACATTCTGTGAACGAAGTTTATTTAATTTCTCATGCTCTATTAGAGACCAGTCATGGTAAATCTGATTTAGCTACCGGTAAATTAGAGGTCGGGAAAGATAGAAATGGTAATTTGCAGCTTGTAACATCTTCTAATAGAAGTTCGTTAACAGATATTAAACCAACCTATAATATGTTCGGCATAGGTGCAAATGACGGAGATGCTGAAAGATTAGGTGCGTTTAGAGCTTATAGAGAAGGTTGGTTCACTGTGGACGCAGCTATAATTGGAGGAGCAAGGTTTATTGGAGAAGACTATATCCATAATCAAAATGGCCAAAACACCATATATAAAATGAGGTGGAATCCAGCGAATCCTGGAACCAAACAATATGCCACAGATGTGGAATGGGCAACTAAACAGTTACCAAATATTAAAAATATGTACAATCAACTAGAAGCTCCTGTCTTGCATTTTGATATTCCTAAATATAAGTAATTTTTAGAAAGAGGATGTCCACCTAATCATTTTAATGATGGTGACCGTCCTCTTTTTTTTTTCATACTCGTATGATATGCTAATGTTTATAAAATAAAGATAATGAAAAGTTTTGTCGATTATTAGGTTTAATTTACTTGAGTTGGTAGTTTTTCACTTTATGTTATTTATGAAAGATTTATATACCGGGAGCTGATTCATTTGGCATATCAACAACAAGGGGTGCGAGGGGAATATTGGAGTGACCGAACATCAATGATGTATTATAAATACGTTGATTTTTTAGTAGGAGCATTTGCTTCTAATGCAAAAAGCATGATAGATGTTGGAACTGCAAATACCCGTTACATAGAAAGTTTTAATTGGATACCTGAAAGATATTCATTAGACATAAAAAATCCGTATAGTTCTGACACAGTACAAGGAATTGAGATGGACTTCCTAAAGTTTGAACCGACAAGAAAATTTGATTTTGTAACTTGCTTACAGGTGTTGGAACATATACCTGATGTACAGGAGTTTGCTCGAAAGCTACTTCAAATATCAGATAAAGTATTAATTTCAGTTCCCTATTTATGGCCAGTAGGTTCAGATAAGGAACACGTGCACGATCCAATTGATTTAGAAAAAGTTAATAGCTGGATGGGAAAAGAACCATCATATTACATTATTGTAGAAGAACCATTAAGAATACCAGAAAAAAAGATGAATAAAAGGCTGATATGCTATTACCAAAATAAACCGGTAAATTTTGGAGAGGCTTTAAAACAGGCAAAAACGTTTAGAGGGATGAATATGATTGAATCAAACACAATTAATGAGAATGTTAACCTTATCAATTTAGAAGAAAAACTACAAGTATTGATAAATAATCAAAAAGACACTACTGAAATTCTTCGCTTAGAATTACAAGTAATGCGATTAAGAGATAAAATATCGGACCAAGCGATAAAGAACGAGAATCGCTATAACGAAATATCAAAACTAGAAAATGAGCTGGAAGAGCTGGAAAGGAAAAGAAAGGCTGTAAAAAAACAAAAGCGTTTTTATAAAAAGTCCTATGATAAAGTAATCAGTAGTACTTCTTGGAAGATTACTTATCCATTAAGGAGATTTGTCGATATTATAAAAGGGAAAAAGTAATACCGTATTAAGGAGGAACATCTTATGGAAGCGCCCTATAGTAGTAAAGATATAGAAGATAGTGTAAGTGGTAAGCTAAACAATACAATTAATGAATATGACGATCTAAAACAAGAATATGAGGATGTACTTTATAGAGATAAAGAGCTTTCAAATCGCATAAATGAACTTAAGTTACAAGTTAATCGAGCAAAAAGCCATTTAAAAAGTGAGCAGCATAGTAGGAATAAATTAAAAAAGAAATATGATAAACTCGTTACAAGTACTAGTTGGAGACTAACTAGTCCAATAAGAAAAAGTACTGATATCTTCAAAAGTATATTGAAAGTAAATAACAAAAATACTGTGAAGAATTCAAGAACCAGTACGAGCTCAACAGTAATTAAAAATAAGCGAGAAAATGTCCGTAATTTAGATCGGAAGTTATGGGGAGGATTTTTCACTTATGCACTTGAGGAAATTACCAATATAAAAAATACTGAAACGGCACCAGTTGATGAAAGAGTTAAAGCAGCCCGAGCTTTAGCAAGATTGCACTACGATAAAGGCAACTTTCAACAGGCCGCTGCAGAATTAGCATTTATAGATGAAACAAAAAAATTAAAAAGACCTAATATTGATCGGGTAATACCAGAAATAAAAGTTATGAAAAAAATAGATCAAACAGAAAAAGCTAAACAAAAAGTTTGGGAAACAATAGATTACAATGGATTTGAAGCAGAATTATGTATTTCAATGGCTTACTTAAATGATAACGAGCAACAAAAATTAAAATGGTTTAATTTAATATATGAGAAAAACGGATTATCACCAATAGAAATTACTGATACAAGTAGAGTAGCAAGTATTGAAAACATTTATAATCCAAGTGCAAAGAAAGCTAATTCTCTAGATCAGTATAAAATATCAATTATCATTCCGGCTTATAATTCTGCCGACTCTATCCATATTGCTCTAGAAAGCTTATTAAAACAAACGTTATCAAATATAGAAATTATTGTAGTAGATGACTGTAGTCAGGATAATACGATAGAAGTAGTAACGGAGTATACAAAGAGAGATAATAGAATAAAGCTTATAAAAAAGGAAATCAATCAAGGTGCCTATATGGCTAGAAACACAGCACTAGGCCATGTTACCGGTGATTATATTACTATCCATGACGGTGATGATTGGTCTCACTCTCAAAAATTAGAATTACAACTCCAAGCAATTTTAGATAATTCCAATTCTGTTGGTTCGGTTTCTTACTTAATACGGTCATTAGAAGATTTAACGCCTGTTAATGCAGGTTCACTATTAAGTAATAAATTTATTATGATGAATTCTTCTTCACTATTATTTCATAAATCAGTTTTAGAAAAGCTTGGTGGCTGGGATAGTGTACGTGTAGCAGGAGACACTGAATTTATTTGGAGAATAGAGAATTTATTTGGTAAAGAAAGTATTGTTCGCGTATTGCCTAAAGTGCCTTTATCGTTTGCGTTATCTAATGAAAACTCACTAACTGGAAAAAGTGCAACTCATGTTAAAACTATTATGTATGGTTTAAGAAGGACTTATAGAGAGTCTTTCCAATGGTGGCATAAGTCTATTGGTCACATTTCCGAGTTTTATTTAGATCCAAAGAAAGTCAATAGAAGTTTCCCTTGTCCTGTTCCAAATATGGTTAATAAACCTGAATCACGTTTATATGATTTTGTTTATATTGCTGATTTTTCAAAATCAGATGCAGAAATCTTAGCACATATTAAGTCTTTACGAGACAATGGAAATAAGGTAGCGATTTTTCATTGGCCTCATTATAATAATAGTGCACTTGAACCTATTGCAGATGAAGTATACCAAATTGTTAATGACTACAAGGTTGATATACTTGTTGTTAATGAAGTAGTCGAAACAGATAAAACAATAATAGGTAGTCCAGAAGTTTTAGAATATGCATTGGATAGTGCACCGGAAATTAATACAAATGAAACTTACGTTTTCGTGAATGAAAATAATAATAATCATGATTCATTAATTGGAAATGTAAAGTTGGTATTTAATAATATGGAACCTAAGGCAGTAAAGAGAAATGAATATATAAATATGTAGTATACATGAAACCATCATAATAATTTTATGGTGGTTTTTAAAATTTATGTTACTATCTTAACTATTGTGTTTTTTAGTTTGTTTTGTGTAAAATAGTGTAGGTACATAATATAAATTATTCTTCGTAAAAGGAGTTTTCATAATGAACAAAACATTAATCTTCGGACACAAAAACCCAGACACGGATACTATTTGTTCGGCTATTGCATATGCTCATTTAAAAAAGGAGTTAGGTGCGAATGTTGAAGCAGTGCGATTAGGTGAAGTAAATGGTGAAACAAAATACGCACTTGAACACTTCGGGATTGAGGCTCCTCGTTTAGTAGAGACTGTAGCGAATGAATCGAATGGTGTAATATTAGTAGACCATAACGAATTCCAGCAAAGTGCAGCTGATATCGAAGATACTCATATTTTGGAAGTGATTGATCATCACCGTGTTTCTAATTTCCAAACGGCAGATCCGTTATACATGCGTGTGGAGCCAGTTGGTTGTACGGCAACGATTTTAAACAAGCTTTATAAAGAAAAAAGCGTAGAAATCCCGAAAAACATTGCAGGTTTAATGTTATCTGCAATTGTTTCTGATTCGCTTCTATTCAAATCTCCAACTTGCACAGATGAAGATATTGCAGCTGCAAAAGAGCTAGCGACTATCGCAGGTGTCGATGTAGATAAATACGGCTTAGATATGTTAAAAGCTGGTGCTGACTTAAGTGAAAAAACAGCTGCAGAATTAATTTCTATCGATGCAAAGGAATTTGCAATGGGTAATTATAAAGTAGAGGTTGCACAAGTGAATGCTGTTGACGTTTCAGAAGTAATGGCACGCCAGACGGAACTTGAAGAAAAACTAAATGATGTTATTTCCAGCAAAGGATTAGATTTATTTGTTCTAGTTGTAACAGATATACTAAACAGTGATTCCACTGCTTTAGCACTCGGCCAAAAAGCGGATGCAGTCGAAAAAGCATTTAACGTAACGTTAGATAATCATACAGCTGTGTTAAAAGGCGTTGTATCACGTAAAAAGCAAATCGTTCCTGTTTTGACAGAAGCTTTAAAATAAGTAAAAAGAGGATGTCCCAAAAGTCAGTATAACTGGCTATTGGGGCTTTTTTTATGATGTTGAGAGAAAGGTGGGTAGGTTTTAGTTGGTTAGTGGAAAGTAGGATGTTGGAAGGAAGGATAGGAGCCGATGTTAACTGCCAAAAAGCTAGTGGCTAATAGCTAACAGCTACTAGCCAGCTTAGTTTTCAATTTATATTCAAATGTTCTTTAAAGATATTTGACACTCTCGTTCTTTCGTCCTCAGGGACAACAAAATAGTATACTCCGTTAATAGTGGACCCTGAGCCGCTAAGTTGTAATGTATCCACATTATGACGTGCTTCTAAATAGTTACGTTGAATAAGCATCATATCTTGTCTGGAAAGGTTTGTATTGACGTTATGACCGATTGCACCAAGTAAAGAATTCACGTTAGCCAATCCTGTTACGGAAGCGCCTTTGTTAATAACACCTTGGACGACTTGTTTTTGTCGGTCTGTTCTTCCGAAATCTCCTCGTGGATCTTGTTTCCTCATTCGTGAGAACGCAAGTGCTTCATCTCCGTTTAAAGAGATTCGGCCCTCTTGGAAAGTAAACTTATCTTGCGTAAAAGCAAAGGAATTGTTTACTTCTACACCGCCAACTGCGTTTACGATATCTTTAAAACCTTCCATATTCATTTTTACATAAAAATCAATTGGAATGTTTAAAAACTTTTCTACTGTTGGTATGCTCATTTCGACTCCACCAAAAGCGTGAGCATGATTAATTTTATCTAATGTTCCTCTACCAACAAGCTCAACACGAGTATCACGCGGTATACTCATCATTTTCATGGAATCGTCTGCAGGATTAACAGTGACCACCATTAAAGAGTCTGTTCGGCCTCGATCTGTTCCACCTGATTCTTTATCAATCCCCATTATAAGGACAGAAAATGGCTGTTTTTTAGACAAATCGACAGGACCTGTTCTCAATGTTGAGAAATCTCGATCTAAAGGGTCGTGCATCGTTGTTAATGCTTTATTTAAAGTAAATAACGTATATCCAATATAACCACCAACTAACAGGACAAATACAGCTAGAATGCTAAGAGTGACTTTTACCCATTTTTTCATTTTCTTCTTTTGTCTACGTTCAGATCTCATCCTCGTATCTTCCTTTATTTGTATTATAGTAATCGAATCTATTAAATTATATTCGTTGTTCCATATTTGTACAAGTGGATATTTTTTAACATCTCTCTAAAATATCAAATTATGTAAAATTATTTTAAAAATAAAAAGCCCGCCTTAAAACAAGGCGAGCGAAAAGGCTTATACATTACCATTGATCTTTCATAATTTTTTTAGCCATGTCTAATGAAAATTGTAGTTCTTCTTCTACATAATGATCCTTCGAAAATAACTTTAACGTGTACATATTATTTTCCATACTGTATGTTGCTAATGACTGGTCTACATCATTAAGCAAGTAATACATCCAATATTCACCAGAGATTTTATATATATCACCTTTAAAAGGCTGTAAGTAGTTTTCATTAATAATGGGACTATTGGAAAAAACCATCATAAAATCAGCATACCCTTGATGGTTAATACGAATAATCGTACTTTCTCCAGTAGAATATTCATAAACGAGCATATCTTCTAAAGAGTATAGCTCATCTTGCTCGATATAGTTTGGCTCGCCGAAAACACTTTTGACTCGCTCTACTGTATCTCCAACCGTAATTGCTTCTGAATCAGTCGGACTATTTTTTACATAAAACTTTCCATCCTCACCAGTAAACGCTCTAGTGTTTGGAAGTTCAGTTTCTGTCGCAGTTTCTTCCTCTGTATCTACACTCGA
Organism: Sutcliffiella cohnii; assembly: GCF_002250055.1. Lineage (NCBI taxonomy): Bacteria > Bacillati > Bacillota > Bacilli > Caryophanales > Bacillaceae > Sutcliffiella > Sutcliffiella cohnii. The sequence continues at coordinate 3,939,374 of NZ_CP018866.1, read as the reverse complement.
TTCAGCCTGGTCTTGTTCGCTTTCTTTAGTTTCTTCTTTAACAGTTGAATCTACAGTCGATTCAGCTTGTTCTTGTTCACTTTCTGTATCCTCTTCTGCTTTATTTACTGAGACTTCAGCTGTGGATACTACCTGTTCAGTCTGTTCTTTTGTTGCCGAAGTAAGAGGGGAATAGCCTTCATATTCTGTTTTCGTACCGACACTATTAAGTACTAATAAAAATAATAACCCTATTGTGATTAAGTTCTTCATTTAAAAAATGCCCTCCATTCGGATCGTTATATATTTATATATTCAGAGTTAAATTAAAAGTTCTTATAGTAACTGTATTTCCTTATCACTATATGTTTAATATTACAAAAACATTACAACTGATTTTTAAATAATTCAGTGGAGGATTGGTGTTAGTTTGCTGCCTTCCGTAAACGAGCAAATCTCGATACTTACGTTAGGAAAAGCGAACATCGTTATTGTTATTGGATATGCACATAGAAGATACGGTTCAAATTAGGCAGAATATGTACGAGTGAATGATATTTATCCAACCTTTGCGGAACTTAGCTGAAGTAGGTCTCGAAGCATTACAATTGAAATAACTGGTAGAAAAATGCTAAATATAAAATATTTTGTAAAAACATGTTGAAATACCTAACCTAATATAGTACTATTTTATTAAGTTTTGTAAGATATTAGGTGGTGCAAAGGGTGAAAAAGGAAAGTGATCTTCACTCTACTAATGATATTTTGAATGTTTTACAGTATGCTTTCCAGGAAGGTAACAACCAAAAAAACATCTCAGCAAAAGAATTAGTAGAAAAGATAAGTAAAAGATTAGAGAAAATAACGAGGACTACATAAAGAACTAGACTTATAGATTACTATAAAGTCTAGTTCTTTTTTTGAGCCTATAAGAAAGTATAAAGTTTATTAATCTATAAATAACGAACAAGCTCTATTTATTAAAGAGTGTTTTCTTCCTAAAGTCGCATAAGATAAACTAGCGCAGATTGCTTCGCAGCAAGGACTAAGCGATCTGCGAGTTTATCTAATAAAAAACAAACATAAATTTTTCCATCACAGGTAATAATAACATCATCAACTTGTGGAGGAGATTTTATGAAATTTATTATAAAAATGCTAGTCATTGGAATAATTCTATCTTTATTGCAGTTCCCGAACATAACTTCGGCTGCACCTACAGACGAAGAAGTTCAAACATATCTTCGTGAAATTGGTTGGACTGAGCGGGAATTAAAGGCGTATTTAGATTTTTATGAAGTATCGCTCCAAGATTTTAAAAATATTGAAGCATTACGAAAAGAATTAGGTACTCCAATTACGAAAGAAAGTCTACACGAATTATTGGATTCGTACAATATTACAGAGGAAGAATTAAATATTTTGTTAGCAAGGTTCGGAGAGAAAATTCAAGATTATACGTTCATTGAAGATTTAGATGTGGCGATCGATTTTTACTTAACACATGAGGAAGAAGTAGCTCGAGCAGAGAGATTTTTCGTATCGATGGGCTTTGAAGAGCGTGAAGCACATTTATTATTTCAACATATTTTACGTTTAGATAAAGATACGCTACTACCAGCATTAAGTAAAATTCAAGACGATTTAAGGCAAGTTACTACGAATGAAGAGGCGCTTACTGTTTGGCGACAGTTTTTTGAAGTGTTTCAATTAGGTGCCACAGTTTATCAAGTGGATGACCAAGGTCGATCAGTAATAAATAGGGAAGATATGCTTTCTTCTCAGCAAATGGATAATGCTACGTGGATTTTAGAGCTTTCCACTGCGAGTACGACCGATGTTTTAGCCTCTCTAACTTTAAATGAAGAAATGCTAACAAGTGCGTATGCAGCAGAAAAGGGAGAAGAGCTTATTTTTACAGCCCAAGTAGTTATGCAATTAAGTGACAAGTTATATGGAACTCGGATGCCGCAAACAGCAACTTCGAATGGAGCAGGAATGCTAGTTGGACTAGGCTTAATGGCTGTTGGATTGTTTTTATCGAGAAGGGTCCGACAATGAGAGAGGCGAAAGTAATTTCGATGTTTTTTATTAGCATGGGTGCGGTGTTATTTCTGCAAAGTGGAATTGCGTTTTGGGAAGGAATACGGTCAGTGGAAGAAGGAGTGATTGAGCGTACGGTTCCACCTCCAATCGAGCCTACTATTGAGCAGACCTTTATGGCTGGTGAGAAAATAGGCTACTTACATATTCCTGCACAACAAAAAAAGATTAGCATTTTTGAAGGAACATCTGAGAAAGAACTACAAAAAGGAATTGGCCATTTACCGAAAAGCTCATTCCCAGGACAGGTCGGAAATATCGTTTTATCAGGACATCGTGATACCGTATTTCTTCATATAGATGAATGGAGCGTTGGAGACGAGCTCACCATTGAAAGTAATGGCGAACACTATACGTACAAAATAAAAAAGACGAGAATTGTCGATAAGGATGATGGGACCGTCCTTGTACCCCGTCCCAGGGAGGAATTAACGATTACGACATGTTATCCGTTTCAATTTATCGGCAGCGCTCCTGAGCGATACATTGTTATAGCAGAACGAATAAAATAAAAAAGCTACCTACCGTGATGGTAAGTAGCTTTTATTTTATGATTTAGCAGTTTGTGGCTTCGTTGTATCATCTTTTGAACGAGTAATAAATTGGGAGAGTAATTCGTCGCCAGCTAATCCTTCTCCTACGAGACTGGATAGGAGGTCTACGTGAAAGCTATTGTTGCGACGGAAAAGCTGTGCATCGAATAGGACACTAATATGCTCTTCCATAACGGAAATATGCTTTACTCTAGCATGAAAAGTGGCTGGGTCATTTGTTGGTTTAGAAATAATCGTTTGTATCGGAATAAGCTCTTCACTATTGACAAGGTTCTCAAATAATACGAGGTTGTCCTTTGGAACGTACGCCTCTACTAGCCATTGCTCATCCAACTCTTTATTAATAATAAGGCCGTCGATTAATGGGATAGGTCGGTTTTTATTTTCCTCAATAAGAGCTAAACTAACGAGCTTGAACGTTTTCATTCTTTCCCTCCTATAGGTAGTCAAAAGTTTTCAGGACTATTTTGCTTAACTTTATTTTTACCGTTTACTATAACTACGATTATAGCATATTGCAATGTTTTCCACTCTATGTATGAGAATATTAAAATTATGTTAGAAGTATAAAACAGTTGATTGAGGAGTCAAAAAGTTCATTTTGCTAGAAGAAATAGAGTGTTTTCTACCTTTTTACTTGCAAAAATGTTTTTTCGTTCATTTTACGTATTATTCCACACGTAATACTATTGAGTTGCAGTTCAAGTTAAGCACTGAAAGGAGGGAAGAGAATGATCAATCAAGTGACTCTTGTTGGTCGGTTAACGAGAGACCCTGAGCTCCGCTATACGAGTGAAGGAACTGCTGTAGCGACGTTTCATTTAGCGGTAAATAGAAATTTTAAAAATCAAGCTGGAGAAATAGAAGCTGACTTTGTTTCTTGTCGAGTTTGGCGTAAGCTTGCAGAAAATGTTGCAAACTATTGTCGAAAGGGGTCACTGATCGGCATAACGGGAAGAATTCAAACTCGTCGCTACGAAGACAAAAGCGGATCTTGGGTCTACGTGACAGATGTAGTGGGAGACGATGTAAGGTTTCTGGACAAACGAAAAGAGAAAAACGTTATTTTTACAGAAGGTAGAAGTGAAAGAAAGACTGATATACAATTAGAAACGTCAAAATAAGGGTATTTATAATCTTTCGTACATGTAGAAGAGGCAGGGCTTTGGGTAGGTCCTGCTTCTCTACAAAACTATAACCTCAAATAGAGAAGAACATCCATTCACATTTATCAAATAAAACTTCCCCGATACTCTCCTCCGCAGCCAGCAATTATTTGTTGGCTACTATTTTTTCTTTATATCTGTTTGTTGTTTGATTAATAATTGAAATATTTGTTCTATATACTCTTGTTGCTGTTTGGATAATGTTGTATATGTATGTAATTGCTGTTTAAAGTTAGGAGCATGTTGCAAAAAGTTAACGATATCAAGTAGTTGTGTATCATTCTCTGGTAAATTATATAGACGTTTAAATTCATTTATATACGATTGTTCTGATGTGTGTTGCCCCATTAAATATGCAACACTTACTCCAAAAACATCACTAATCTTTTGAATCGTTTCTGTATCTGGTGTGAGCTTTTCTGTCTCCCATTTGCTTACTTGTGAACGGGAGTGATTGATACGTTCTCCTAGTTCGTCTTGCGACCAGCCTTTTTGTGTACGTAACGATTTAATATTTCTAGCTAAAACAGAATGGGACAAGAGAATACCTCCTATTCAATATAAATGGCTACTATAACCGTATAGGAAAGGTATTATGTTGAATGTTCCAATTAAGAACAAAGGTTACAAAAGTTCATAATCAGAACAGTTATTAGGTAGTTAGTACGAGGAAGAAAGAACGAGAAAAATGGAGAAAAAAGATATAAATTTATGAAAAAGCATATAAGAACACAGATATTGACGAATCTATCGAAATAGGTAAACTATAAGTAGAATCGTTTGGATAATTTTGGATTTAAAAACCATGCAAATGAGATGTACCAAACTGGCGTACTACGCCGAAAGCAACTAGAACCGCTGTAGATGATAACAATAATAAAAATAAGGAGCGGGAGAAGTAGTAATGTTTTATTTGTCGAGTGTCAGTTTTCATGAGAATGATTATAAGCATGTGGCCAATATTTCGAATTACTATATTTATGTGAAAGACTTTCACACTTCCAATTCTAGTAAAGAAGCTAGCTCGTTTTATGATGCCCTTCAACTATGTTCCAACGTAATAGAAGAGGAATGTTGGCGATCTATCGTTATTAATCGGCTGCAGTCTATTGAGTTCCATTTTCGTTCTTACGAGAATAAAAAACAAATTATTTCGATAATGGTCCATTTGCCAACGTTTGAAGTTGACATATACTCTTACGGATGGCAAACATATCGGAGTAGGTATTTAAGACATAACGATAACTACAATATTGATGATTCAGTTATTTTAGAGTTGCTTCAACGAATATATATTAAGCATAATGACACTATTACATATCTATCACACTTTCGTCCGCGTGCGAAAAAAGAATAAAAAAAGCCAGGCAATGGGTAAAGCTCAATGCCTGGCTTTGGTTTCTGTTTAGGTTACTACTGACATGTTTTTACGTCTAGCTCCGGCGCTTAGGCCCTATCAAACTTCCTGTTCCGTCCGTACGATAAGTCAACATCGACTAAACGTTGTTCGCCGTGTTTCCTTTATCTCCTACCGGAACAGTCCAGTTTGTACGGGCCTGTTCGAAGCGCCTCCGCTTTTGTTTTAGTTGCGAAGTACTAGTAAGTCCTGTAGTTCTTCGTTTGTTAATTCTGTTATCCAGCCTTCGCTCGTAATGATTTGATCATTCAAGCTTTGCTTGGACTCAATCATCGCATCAATTTTTTCTTCGAGCGTTCCTGTTGTAATAAATTTATGAACGTGTACAAAACGCTTTTGACCAATTCTGTACGCTCGGTCTGTTGCTTGATTTTCTACTGCTGGGTTCCACCAACGGTCGTAGTGAATAACATGGTTTGCAGCCGTTAAGTTCAGTCCAGTACCACCAGCTTTTAAAGATAAAACTAGAACGTTATACTTTCCTGCTTGAAAGTCGTCGATTAACGTATCACGATCTTTTTTGCTGACAGATCCGTGTAAAAATTTTACGCGTTCACCTAATTTTTTTTGCAGAGCTTGAACGATCATATTACCCATTCCAATATATTGCGTAAAAATTAAACAGCTCTCATTTCTGTCACGTACTTCTTCTACTAACTCTACTAGCTTCTCCATTTTCGAGGAGCGAGAGATTAAGTCTGTTGGTTCATCTTCTTTTAAATAAAGGGAAGGGTGATCGCACACTTGCTTGAGCTGACCGAGCATTTTTAAGACAAGTCCTCTACGTTGAATACCTGCTAATTTCTCTACCTGCTCGAGCGTTTCCTTCACAAGTCGTTCGTAAATAGATGCTTGTTCTATTGTTAAAGGGCAATATTCTTTTTGCTCTTGTTTGTCCGGTAAGTTTAATGCAACTTGTTTATCGGTTTTCGTACGACGTAAAAGAAAAGGTTGTATTAATTTTTGTAATTGCTCAATCTTCTCTTTATTTTGCTCGCGCTCAACAGGTACGACAAATTGGCGATGGAAACTACCGAGTGATCCTAAATATCCAGGATTTATAAAATCAAAAATAGCCCATAATTCTGATAAACGATTTTCTATCGGTGTTCCAGTTAATGCAATATGATGACGGCCGCGTAATTTTCGAACAGATTGTGACTGTTTTGTATCGGCGTTCTTTATATTTTGTGCCTCATCTAAACATATAGCATCCCAATGAACGTTAGTGAGTTCTTCTTCATCTAAATGTGAAAGAGCGTAGGAGGTAAGAATAACATCGGCCCCCTTAACAAAAGAGTCGAACGCTTCCCCTTTAACACGATTAGGTCCGTAATGTAATTTCACTCCTAAATTTGGTGCAAACTTCTCTAATTCCTTTTGCCAGTTTCCAAGTACAGAAGTAGGGCAAATAATTAAACATGGATTAATGTTATTCCCTTTTTCAAACGCTTCTTCTTTAGCGGAAAGGAAATAAGCAATTAATTGAATCGTCTTTCCTAGTCCCATATCGTCAGCTAAACAAGCGCCAAACCCGTGTTTTCGTAAAAATGTTAACCAACCAGCTCCGTGCGTTTGATAGGGGCGCAATTCTCCTTGAAAGCTAGGAGGAACATCAAACTGTTGATATTCTTTACCTTCATACAGCTGGTGAAATAGTTTTTTTACTTCACCGGACATTTCAATTTGTATATCTGATATATCATCTTGAAAGTCTGCTTCAGACCCATCGCCAGCATTATTTTTTAATACATCTTCTAACGAAATTCCATTTTGCTCTGCTTGCTGCATTAGTTTACGTATTTGTTGGATGAAGGATGGATCTAATACCATCCATTCTCCTTGTATTCGTACGAGTCGACGGTTTTGCTCGACAAGTGCAAGAAACTCTTCCTCTGATAGTTCGCGATTCCGTGTGGAAAAGCGCCATTCAAAATTTACGAGAGAATTTAGTCCAACGAACGATTGACTATTTTGATTCGTGCTAGTAACTCGCGCTTTTACTTTCGGACGAGAGTTTTTCACCGCTTGCCACCATGAAGGTAAATAAATATCGACGCCCATTTGAATGAGCTTTTCACTACCAGTGAGTAAAAAATCCCATGCTTCTTCTTCTGAAATAGTAGCGTTCAACTTTTCCTTTTTAAAAATGGTTGGTGTAACAAACTCCCACTTTCTATGTGCTTTCTGGATGGCTGCTTTATGTTTCGAAAACTTAGCTGGAAGCTTATCTTCACCGAATACGTATTGGGTGTCTGTCTTTTTGTCTTTTAATATCGTTTGCATCGTCCAATCGTACCCATCTTCCTCAGGTTCCGAGATGCGAAGTCCGATTGTAAACGGTGTTTCATCTTTATACCAGCCGATATCTAGTAACCAATCTTCCTTTTCGCCGTATAAATCTTGCAATGAATCTTCAAAAAAAGCGGGTGTAAGCTTTTCAGGGTTTGGCCAAATAGGCTCAAGCAGAAAATATTGTTTTTCTTCAACTAGCTTTTGCATCGTACTTTCCAGCCAAGTTTGAATAAGAGGTAGATGTGGACGAACTAGTATGTTTTGATCCGTAAGCTTTTTTCCTTCGCCGGTAAGGGTATAGGTAAGTTCATTTTCCTTCCAAGCTGCGAAAGAAGGTTCAAACGCTTTTTCCTCGATAATCGTTTTTAAAGTAGGTGCAACAAGCCGATATATTTCCGCTTGATCACTCCAAAATACTTCATAAAAGGAGTTACCAGTTTCTTCTGCAAAAAGCTCTAACGCTTCATAAGCAGTCAAAAATAGTCCGTTTTTTCCTTCGAACGTGTCCTCTTTTAAAGCTGTGCCAAAAAAGGAGCTTTCATGCCAAGTAAAAAGCAATGAAATATAGTTAGAAGGAGGAATAATGTTCCCGTCTTCCTCGCCGTATAAGAAAAATTTATGTAGTTTTTGTAAGTAAATAGCATGAATCATTAATTCGTTCATGGTAAAAGTTTACCTCTTTTCAATTCCTCCTGAAACGAGCGTAATCGTTTCGTCCTGTTTGCTAACTCTGGGAAATAAGCATCCCAATAGGAGAGCTTTTTTTCTTTCTTGTAAATAGCGAGTAGTTTCTTTAATAATCGAACGGCTTCTTTATAGCTTTTACGATTACGTTCGTTTATTTTTTCTTCCACCCCGCGATGATAAAAAGGTAAAAGAACAGAAGGAGCTTCTTTTTGAATCATTTTTAACCGGTAAGAATCGAGTGCATTCCAATCAAACCCTAAAAATAAGTGCAGTTCCATCCATTTTCGATACTCTTTCGTTTCATATAGGTACCATTCATATTCAGTAAAGCTGTATGGCAATAGTTTTTCCATCGCATATATGTATGGTTCATCATTGCCGGTTTCTTTCGCTAAGCTTGTTAGTAGCTTTAATAAATAGGAGGAAAGCTGTCTTTTCTTATTATAGATTCCTTCGGCTAAAATATAATCGATGACGGAGGATAGGGCACCATCAACTAGTTTGGCCATTTGTGACCATGCACCAGTTTTGGATAACATTCGTAACCAATGGAAAATAAAAGGACCATATCGAATTCGATCTCGTTTTATCCATTGTAGAGCTTCTTCCTCTTTTTTTAGTAATAGGAGTAAGTGAATGTTTAAAATCGATGCTGGGAATGAAGTTAGTTCGGCAATGTCTTTTCGAACCGTTCCCATCCAATTTCGCTTTTGATACACGGTTTTCCACATATATTCGACGACGAAAAACTTTTCGTTTAAAAAATCGTCTTCTTTTAAGAAAAATTGATTTACTACCTCGCAACTTTCCTTCAGTAACGTATCAAGTTGAAAGGAAAGGGCGTGATGGGCCAAACTTTTCGATTGCTCTTCTAGCACGTCAATTACGCGTAAAATCATATCACGAACGTATTGAGGTGGGTGTTGATCTGCCTCTTCCATCATTTTTTCCATACAAAAAATAGCTGCATGGACGATGAAAAGCTGTCTAATTTCCCCTTTTTTCGGAGCAACAAGCTGTACTTTCGGTAAAAAAGTATAATAAATAGATGAAATTTGATGATTCGTCGATGCTGTAGAGCGAAAGTGTTCATATTGTGATTGTAAGTATTGAAGCCAGCTAGCTAATGAACTTTCGTCGTACACTAGTTGTGTTGGTACGTTCTCTTTTTTTGCTGCTTTCCATTGTTCCATTAAAGTAGTAATCGGTTCTGATTTTGCCCACATCGTTAAATAGACGGCAAGTGCATGAGGGCAAAGGGAAGAGGTGTCACACGAGCAGCGGCTGAACTCTCCCATATCTGTATCGATGAGCGTATGGTATGTACTGGACCCTACTTCTACTTTTCCGAAAATATTCGTTCCGTCTTGATAGACGTTGTGAACGTTCCCACTACGAAAGAGCCGAAGTGCTTTACTTAATAGTTGTCGATTTTCTTCATATTGAAGAGGATATTCTTCTATTAAAAAGGTTGTAAACTGGTCCATTTCGTCACCATCCAAAAGTTGTTTGCTTTTAAAACTAAGAAAAGGCTTCCTACTAATAGGCGAGCCCAGTATTTTAAAAATTTCCATACCTTTAATTATAGATTTTTTCCACTTTCGTTACAACCTAACAAGCAAAAGCAAACTAATTTACTTCAAAATTAGTGGAAGCTTGAACAGGTAGGTCTGCTCCTGCAAATAGAAACTGTATTTTATACGTACCTTGTGGTAAATCTGCTTTTACTTCGTCCGTAGAGACAGTGTACGTTAAGCTTTCACCGCTAGAGAGTGTCGTTTCCACTATTGCTTGTGTGTACATCATACCGTCGGAGTGCTGCTTTATCTTTTTTCCATTTTCATCAAAAACAATATAGTCAAATTCTTGACTGGAAGAAAAAAGTATTTCTAAATCATTTTCATCTGTATTTTCGACTATGAATATAAACGAATCTTCTTCAAGTTGAACATTGGCTTGCAACGTGTTATCAGGATTGGTAAGTTCCAGTTCTCTTTTCTTCTCCTCTTTACTCCCTGTAGACGGCGAGGAGTTATTTTCAGTTAATGAATTATCTGTCGAGTTTGTCGTCCCGCAAGCAGCTGCAACGAATAGTACGAATAAAAATAAAGGTGTCAGTTTTTTTAACATAAATATTACCTCCTATGTCCTGTTTTTATATTAGTCGTGAAAGGTATGAAGAAAGTTACTGTTTACCCGTAATGTATAGCAGATAAACTTCGAGTTAGAAATTTCAGTCTATTCGTAGGGCTAAAGGATAGTATATAATACAATTATACATAAATTGTAATTACAATATCGGGGTGTAGGAGAGAGATTGACAATGGAAAAAGTAAAAAAGTTTTTTACGAGTAAATGGTTTAAAGGTTCCGTTAACGGTATATGTTTCACACTATCACTTTTACTTCTAATATATAATGTTAGTATAATCGGATATTTTATATTATTAATTCGATTTGGCGAAGATCAAGGTGAAATGTTATACATGTTGTTAAGTACTGCTGGTATACTATTAATCTTAATTCCACTATTATTCAAAATGACGAAGCAACGGTTTTATCACTTTACTTTAATTGTGCTCCATTTATTTGCAATCGGTTTACCTTTTTTCATTAAGTTCATTGAAGGAGCTTTGAGGAAAATATAGAAAAGAGAGGAACGGATTTACTTTGAAAAAAGGAATGGTATTTGCGTTTTTACTTATTATTAGCGGATTAGGGTTCATTGGCTATGGTTTATATGAAAAAATTAGTATGGATAAAAAAACAGAAGCAGCTTTAAAAGAAGCAATCGAGAAAACAACAAGCTCCTCGATCGTTACAGAAAATGGAGTGCCTGAAGATTGGGATCCTGCAATTGGTGAAGCGATAGGTATTTTAGAGCTTCCAAAAATAGAGGCAGAACTTCCAATTGTAGCTGGAACAGATCCAAATGAACTAGCAAAAGGGGTCGGGCATTATACAGGCTCTTCTTACCCTGGTGAAATTGGACAAATCGTCATGTCGGGTCATAACGATACCGTTTTCTTGAGATTGGGAGAATTAGAAATGGGAGATACGTTCCAAGTAAAGATGCCGTACGGAGAATATACGTATGAAATTTATGATTCTAAAATAGTAGATGAAAATGACCTTTCGATTATTACATTGCAAAAGGAAACGGAAGAATTTATATTAACTACGTGCTACCCTTTTCACGTTTTAGGACCAACTCCTGAACGCTATATTTTATATGCAAAACCAGTCAAAAAGTAAATAATGATGATAAAACACTGAATATAGTCTTATTCGGTGTTTTTGTTATACTAATATAACAATTCTGAAATCGCGATTCGTTAATTTTCGACAAAATACACCCGTTCTCAATATGTTTATACTATGGTAATATTAATAAATAACTAACGTGGGAAATTTGGTCTATAAACCAAGATAGGAGGGAAGAACTATGATTGATCTTCATTGTCATATACTTCCAGGTGTGGATGACGGTGCTAAACATATGACAGAAAGTATTGAGATGGCTAGGGTTGCGGTAGAACAAGGGATTACAACGATTGTAGCGACGCCTCATCATTTAAATGAGAAGTATACAAACAAAAGAATAGACATAATCCAACTTGTAGCCGAGCTTAACGATCGCTTAAAAAAAGAAAATGTTCCGATTACAATACTTCCGGGTCAAGAGACTAGAATTCACGGTGAATTACTAGAATCCTATCAAAATGGTGAAGTTCTTACGATGAACGATAAAGGAAAATATGTTTTTATTGAGCTTCCTTCTGCAAACGTTCCTCTTTACACAGAAAAGTTAATCTATGATATACAGCTTGAAGGGCTGATCCCAGTCATTGTTCATCCTGAACGAAATGCTGAACTTTTACAATCACCTGATAAACTATACCAATTAGTAAAAAAGGGTGCATGCACACAATTGACGGCGGCTAGTTTAGTAGGGGCTTTTGGAAAGAAAATCAAAAAGTTTTCACATGATATTATTCAAGCTAATTTAGCTCATTTTATCGCATCAGATGCTCACAATATTAAAAATCGTACGTTTAAAATGGACGAGGCGTTTGAACTTATTGATAAAGAGTTCGGTAAGGAAACTCGTTACGTATTTATGGAAAATGCTGAGCTTTTAATTGAAGGCCAAACGATTATAAAAGAAATTCCGGAGCGTATTCGAAAGAAAAAGCTACTAGGGTTGTTTTAACATATATGAAAAATTCAAGCGGATGTACTGCTTGGATTTTTTTTATTTAATCGTTTACCAGGAAACTATAAACGTTAGCTTTACTTTCGTTACGTCTAGCTGAGCGCTCCGCTTCTGTTTATAGGTAAATAGTCTGTTGAATTTGCAATATTTTGTAGACAATTGTAGAAAAGTAATGGGAATAATAGTATATTGAGAGAGAGGTGGTAAAATGAGAAACGGAATTGTATTAGCCGTCCTATTAATTTGCTTAGGTTCGATTGTTGCAGGACATTTCCATTGGGAAAATAAAATTGCATCAACGGGCCAAGAGATTCAAGCTACTAATATTGCTAGTTTAAATGAACAAGCACCGGTAAAATCACAGGTTGAGGATCAGGATGAACAAAATGATGACCAGGGTGCCCAGCTTGCTGCTGAATACGCAAATCAGCTGCCTTCACCATTAAAAGAAGCTGTTCTACAAAAGGTGACGAGTGGTGAACAAGTACGTTTTCTTATCGTTGGTTCAAAAGGCTTAACCGGTGAATCCGCTTGGCCAAACATACTCCAAGAAGAAATGAAAAAATATTATGGGGACACTTTCGAGTTTTACATACAAGAAATTACCGATCATACATCTTCAAAAGTAGTAGAACAACAGCTTCACCTTCTTGACGAAATCGTTCCAGATGTTGTCCTTCTCGATCCATTTGTAATAGAGGATAACTATGGGCTCGTGCAAATGAGTAGAAGGTTTGCAAACATAAACGAAATGATTAATGGTTATAAAGAGCAAAATGAAGAAGTTGTGATGTTAATACAGCCTTCAATGCCGCTTTACGGAGCTAGAAACTATCCGCGTGAAATAGAAGCGCTACAAAAGTTTGCTGAACAACAGAGTTATTTATATTTAAATCATTGGACGAATTGGCCTCACCATAATGATGTCGAGTTTAAACAATATGTTTCTGACGATACGCAACACCCAAATGAGGTTGGGAATAACGCGTGGGCAGAATATTTATTGCGTTTCTTTACAGGGGATGAAATAGAGGACAGTATAGATTAATTATACTGTCCTAATTTATTTAAAATAACTTCCATATCGAAAATAGATAAACCCAAATGATAAATGCTACGAGAACTAATCCAGTAACTACATATGAAATAATTTTGCCGGCTTTAGAACGCTCGGTTATATATTGAATAAATAGAAACGGTATTAACAGCCACGGTACGAGCATGATGATGGACAGAGCGTAAAAGCTAAATGTGCTATATTCGAGTCCGAAATAAAACATAACCGCTGGAATCGTAACAAATATTGGGCATAAGCCAACAATGATCATGATGCGGAAGGAATAATTTTTTAAATATAAAAACAAGGCCTCCCAATTAAAATGTATAGGATAACTTTTAAGACGTTTAATTATTGGTTCGAATCTACTCGCTATTTCTGCCATCTTTATCCCTCACTTCTCCCTATGCTTATACTTATCATTCTATTAACACTACTAACTAAATATGACTAGTTAGAAAAGTTCATCAAACTGTTTTTCCAGCTTTCTTTCGTTTTTTCGTAATGTGATTGGTAGTGTTGGAGCTTTTCTTCCTCTACATGACTATGACTTTTTAATTCTTCTAAAATTTGATAAAAAGACTCGTCCGTTTCTTTTTCAAGTTCCTTTAATATTTGGTACCCTTCTAACAATAAGGCTAAACTACGTTCTTCCTGTAGCTTTTCTTTTAAATCCTCGAGCGCAACGTTCAATTTTTGTTCTGTTTCTACTTGTAATTGTTCTAGCTTCTTTTCGTATTGTTGAACAACATTTTCGTCTGTCCAATTATTAGACGTTTGGAATACAGGAAAAGTTACATTTTTATCCAAAGAAAAAAAGTTTTCGTTAGGAATTTCTTTTTCTAAAAGGGCAGTTTCTGCTCGTATCGGCAAGTGTTTACTAGTAGACTTAGTAGGGAGTGTGACGATAATAATTAAAACTATAAATATACTTATTAGAACTAACTGCATCTTATTCATAACAAAATTCTCCTCTCACCTATATAGTTTTAGCATCGTCGATTTTAAAGAAAACTATACGTTTTTATAGGGTGAGAATAAATATTCTAGTAAGTGGTGAAGGTTAACTACCAGTTAATGGGGCTTGCGATTTTCTAATGGAACTTTAACTTTATTTTTAGAAGAGAAGGTTGTAAACTTATATATTGGTAGGTTGGAAGTTTCTTTTTATTACAATTTCCATTATAATTAAGGGAAATTTGTGCATTGTTTGGAGAAACTAATAGTTAAACAAAACGTCTAACGTATTAAGGCCTTAACAAAGGAGCTTTTATATGAATACTTATACAAACGAAAAAACGAAACGGTTATCATTTATTATTATTGATATTAGCATTATTACACTGTCCTATTTCTTAGCGTTTTATATACGAAGTGAAACGTACGTAACAAGAAACTGGGACTCGTTCTTCACGGTACTTCCATACATTATTATAATCAGTACTTTCTTCTTATTTGTTTATGAAGTTAACCCTTCGAGACGAAAAAGAGTATTCGATTATATTGGAAGTATTTTTATTAGTACCGCGTCGATTACAGTAACGACGATGGCTGCTTCGTTCTTCTTTCGAGCGTTTGCATTACCAAGATCGGTTATCCTGCTGTCCTTTATCATTGCGGTTGTGCTCTTAACGCTTTGGAAAGTTGTGTTTTTTGCTTTAAAGAAATCTAAGCCTGAAAAAGTGTTATTAATTGCAGAACCACATGAGAAAAATAAACTAACATATCAAGTAATAGGGACGTTTGCATCAAAAGTAGATGTCGAATACGTGAACTACCATGCACCACTTCCAGAAATATATAACGCGATTAAACGATCTGAAACGATTGTGTTAGGTGCAAAAGATACGGATGAGAAGAAATCTAAAATTATTTATTCCTCTTTTAAAAATGGGAAAAATTTATATTTAGTACCGTCGTTCTATGATTTGTTACTATCCAAATCAGAAATTACACCGTTTGAAGATACGATGTCTCTTGCAATTAAGCCATTCGGTTTAACGATTGATCAACAATTTATGAAACGATTTTTTGATTTAGTTGTTTCTATAGTAGCATTTCCATTTCTTATCCCTTTCTTCCTAATTGGGATGATTTTAATTAAAATCGATGACTGGAAAGGCTCCATCTTTTACACGCAAAAGCGCTTAGGAAAAGATAATAAAGAATTTAATATTATTAAATTTCGTACTATGGTAGAAAATGCAGAAGGTAAAACAGGCCCTACGATGGCAACAGATAAAGATCCGAGAATAACGAAAATCGGTAAATTTTTACGCGCGACAAGAATTGATGAAATCCCACAAATAATAAACGTTTTGAAGGGGGATATGTCCATTGTTGGTCCTCGCCCGGAACGAAGCTTCTTTATTGAAAAGTTTAAGAAAGAATTAAAATCGTATGAATATCGTAATAGTGTGAAGCCAGGTATTACTGGATACGCTCAAATTATGGGTAAATATACGACAAGTGTAGAGGATAAGTTGCGATTTGACCTGCACTACATTAGAAATTATTCAGTTATGTTTGATATCCTTATCATTTTAAGAACGTTATTAGTTATTATTGATAAAGATAAATCAGAAGGTGTAAAAGAACAGCAACCGAGCAACAAGTTAGCTCACAAGCGAAATTAATGAGGAACAGGCTAACTACTATGTTAGTCTGTTTTTCATATTTTCCGGTCATGCTAGAAAAACTAAAGTATCTACGTATGTCTTATTTTGTAATATGTTCTTAACAGTCACTTTACTAATCATACATTTGACTATGATATACTTTTATAAGACATATATGTAAAAAGGAGTAGTAGGAAATGACAATTAAAAAGGTAATTATTCCAGCAGCAGGTTTAGGAACTAGATTTTTACCAGCTACGAAGGCACAGCCAAAAGAAATGCTACCAATTGTAGATAAACCAACGATTCAATATATAGTAGAAGAAGCGGTACAATCAGGAATTGAAGATATTATTATCGTTAGTGGTAGAGGAAAGCGTGCAATTGAGGATCACTTCGATAAATCGTATGAACTAGAAGAGACGTTACTAAAAAAAGAAAAATATGAAATTTTGCATGAAATTCAAGGTATTTCTGAATTAGCAAACATTCACTACATTCGCCAAAAAGAACCTTTAGGATTAGGCCACGCTATTTGGTGTGCAAGAAAGTTTATCGGCAATGATCCGTTTGGTGTTATGTTAGGGGACGACATCGTTAAAGGAGATACACCTTGTTTAAAGCAGCTTATTGATGTATACGATCAATTCGGCTCGTCCGTTGTTGGAATACAAGGTGTTCCTGAAAAAGAAGTATCCAAATACGGTATAGTTGCTCCGAAGGGTGACGAAATTGCTGAAGACGTTGTGAAAATTGCAGGGCTAGTTGAAAAGCCGAACGTTGCAGAAGCTCCTTCCAATTTCGCGATTATGGGAAGATACGTACTAACTGCTGATATTTTTGATATTTTAGAGAAAACTCCTAAAGGTTCTGGTGGAGAAATCCAATTAACAGATGCAATCAATAGTTTAAATGGAATCCAACAAGTGCTAGCATATCAATTTAGCGGAACGAGATACGATGTAGGAGATAAATTCGGATTTGTGAAGGCGACAATCGATTTCAGTTTGGATCGTGAAGACTTACGAGATGAAGTTGTTCAATATTTACAAACACTTCAATATCAAAATTACAAAACGAAAGCCTGAGGAGCGATAATGGAGAGTAAAACGCACGTTATCGTCGCTACAGGCGATTGGGACCAAGATCATTTACGTTACCGTAGACACCGTTTAGCAGAATTTTTATTAAAACAAAGAGACACGGAAGAAGTGATATGGGTTTGTCCCACTACCGGAAAACAAAGCTTCCAGAAACTTTCTAACGGAATTGTGCAATACGGAATTCCTGATGTGCATAGTCATAAATTGTTTCGCTTTGGAAGATATTTTGATTTATTTTATAAACATAAATTAAAAGCACTACAAGCGCATTTGCAGAGTAAAGGTACGAAAAAATACTTATGGTATACGTTTCCTGGCTTTCCGGCCATTCAGAAGCTAATTGACTGGGAAACAACTACCTACGATTGTAGCGATTTGTGGGCTTCTTCCATGACTGGTAAAAAAAATATTGTGCTAAAACTTAGGGAGCAGAGCATTGTACAAGCGGAAGAAAGAATTGTCCGAACGGTCGATAAGCTATTTGCTACGTCAGACTTCTTAAATGACTATCTTGTAAAAACGTATAATCCTGCCCAAAAGCCACTGACGTTAGAAAACGGAGTAGAATATCACCTGTTTGAGGAGCGAGTTAAGCTAAGTAAAGGTAATGACCTGTCAGGCTCTGTAATTGGCTATATCGGGGGAATTAAGCCGAAATTAGACTTTGACTTGCTTAATGAGGTGATGAAGCATAGAGGGGATTGGACGTTGTTACTAGCTGGCCCCGAAGGAACGAATGGTGACCCAACTTTTCACCAGTTACTTCAAAACGAAAATGTTAAGTATTTAGGTAAAATTCAACCGAATGAAGTACCAGCTTGGTTAAATAAAATTGATATTGGCTTACTACCGTACAAACCGTCCGAATATAATAAAGCGGTATTTCCGCTAAAGTTATTTGAGTATTTGGCTGCAGGCAAGCCGATAGTCGGCTATAATTTACCCTCAACGAAAAAGTATCAACAAGAGTGGATTTACGAATATGGAGAGGGTAGAAATGTTGACGAATTTATCGCCCATTGTTCCAAACTATTAGCTGATAACAACGAGAAGCATGTAGAAGACAGAAAAAAACTAGCAGAGAGCAAAGATTGGAATAACATATTTAAAAAAATGTATATGATCGTAGTAGGAAAATAAAAGGCTCGCAGTTATTTAGCTGCGAGCCTTTTATTATGGAGTACCAGGTTGTGCTGGTGGAATCGTTGTTTCTGGTGTTCCCTCTGTTCCTTCTTCATCGATAGTTAATGCAGATTCAGGTAGTATACCTAAATGAACTTTGAGCTCTGTTTGAACCTCTTGAAGTGCTATTTCATCAGGAATGAAATAATAGATATTGTTTATATAGTCGTCCGTACCTTTAATGCTTAGCTGTTCAATTTTCGACGTATTAAAGTTCGAGTATACGGATGTAAGTCCAATAGCATCTGTTATCCGTACATTCGTCTCAATATTTTGTCCTAATTCTCTAGCGATACGATCGATTCGCAATAAATTTTGTGGGGAGGTAAGTTCATTAATAGTAGCTTCCACAATTTGTTTTTGTCGATCATTACGACCGAAATCCCCACGAGGATCTTTTTTTCTCATTCTAGCGTATGCTAGTGCTTCTTCCCCACCTAACGTCATTTCACCTTCAGTGAAGTGAATATCATAACGCGGTCTCGTATCACTTCGTTCTGAGAAACTAAACGGAACATCAACCGTTACTCCGCCAACAATATCAATAATATTTTTAAAACCATCAAAGTTTACTGTTGCAAAATAATCAACAGGAACCCCGAGTAATTCTTCTATACGGTCAATCGTCATTTCTTTCCCGCCATAAGCGTGTGCATGATTAATTTTGGAGTAATAGTTACGATCTGGGAAGAACACTCTAGTATCACGGGGGATACTTAGGAGCTTCATCGTTTGTGTGTCAGGATTGAACGTTGCTAGCATTAATGTATCCGTTCTTCCGTTCGTTCCTCCGGTAGAATAATCCTCAATCCCCATTAAAAGAACAGAGAATGGATCTTTTCCCATCGTAATTTCTGTTTCCCTTAATTTTGACTTATTCCCTCTATCTATTTCTGTGTAAGCGTCATTTGCTGCTCGAACTGTTTCATATACTAAATACCCTGCATATCCACCGACTATTAAGAATAGCGTAAGAATTGTAACTAATATCGTTCGCTTCTTTCTACTCTTTTTAGTCTTTTTCATTGAGACCCTTGAATTTTTATCCATAATAAAATTCCCCTCGTTATAGTTCTGTTTCTAAATAAGTGGTGGAGCCTTTAATAATATCGGCTTTCCCATTTGTTAAGTTAACCATCCACTCTTTGAACTGATTTGTTTCAGATTCAAGAACATACGTGTCGATTGTAATGTTTTCTAAATAATGAATTTCCTTTAAGGAGTAGTGAGAATTTCTTAATTCGTTTTCTACTTTCCCTAGTAATGTATAATCAATCGTTGTATGCATTATTCTCATCAATTTTCGCTCAACTATGCCTATTGATGTTAATCCTTCTGAAACTGCCTTTCCATATGCTCTTACTAACCCACCTGCACCAAGCTTCACGCCACCAAAATAACGGGTTACGACAACAACTGTATCTTTTAACCCTTTTTTCTTTAATACTTCCAACATCGGCACTCCGGCTGTACCGCTTGGTTCACCGTCATCATTTGCTTTTTGGAATTGATCGTTTTCACCAATTAAATAAGCAGAGCAATTATGAGTAGCGTTCCAATGCTTCTTTTTTATGTCTTGTATGAAAGTTTCTGCCTCTTCGACAGTGGTCGCTCTATTGATGTATGCAATAAATCTTGACTTTTGAATAGAAATTTCGTGTTCTCCGTACTCTTTCACGGTATAATAATGGGATAACAAGGTTTCACTTCCTCACTTATTGTACTAGGTATAAGAAACCATACATTTTATTATAAGGTCATTGTATTAGTACATCAATTGAAAAATTGTGCAAATCCTTTATATTTCGACAAAATGAGAAAAATTTAATGTAAATGTAACAAACGTCACATTACTGGATTATGTAAATTTCTAGATTTCACTATAAACTATCCGTTGTACCCCCACAAACAAAGAGGTGCAAAGGTAATGATATATTGTTCGTGTTATAATGTGTGTAGGTAAAAAGAACTACTCACTCCGCCTAATGAGAACAATATTCTTTTAAGAATACAGGGACTTTTGGAGGATGTTCGATGTCACGTAAAGTTATAAACTCAAAACAACTAGATGAAATACTTGATAAAATGATTCAAACGGTTCAGAAGAGTAAATCAGAAGTTTTTGAAATCGGTGAGTCTTCTCGGAAAGAATTTGAAAGCCTATCTGAAGAGTTAAAAGTAATTAAAGTAGAAGTGGAGCAATTAATCCAACAGCAAGATTCTTTAGAAAATCTCGTTCGGTCTGCAAGAAACCGACTATCAGAAGTGAGTAAGCAATTTACAAAATATAGTGAAGAACAAATAAGACAAGCCTATGATCAAGCTCATGCCCTTCAATTAAAGCTTCATTCATTAGCACAGAAAGAAGCTGTATTAAGGGTAAGACGAGATGAAATCGAAAGGCGCCTCATTGGAATTGAAGAAACGATATCAAAGGCCGAACAACTAGTAAGTCAAATTTCCGTTGTCCTAAATTACATGACTAACGATCTTCAACAAGTAGGCGAACTGATTGCTGATGCTGCGGAAAAAAGAGAATTTGGCTTTAAAATTATGGAGGCTCAAGAAGAGGAGAGAAGGAAGCTTTCTCGTGAAATTCATGATGGCCCAGCCCAAATGCTTGCAAATGTCATGATGCGCTCCGATCTTATTGAACGAACTTATCGGGAAAAAGGCAAGGATGCTGCATTAGTAGAAATCAAAGATTTAAAAGTAATGGTACGAAATGCATTATACGAAGTGCGCAGAATTATATATGATTTGCGCCCGATGGCGTTAGACGATCTCGGATTAATCCCTACCTTAAAAAAATATATTTCGACAATCGAAGAGTACAATAAAGAAAAACCGAGTATCCAGTTTGTAGAGATTGGAACAGACACTAGACTATCTAATGACTTAGAAGTAGCTATATTCCGACTAGTTCAAGAGTCCGTACAAAATGCAATTAAACATTCACGGGCTCGACTTATTCAAGTGAAATTGGAAATTACGAAAAAGAAAGTGTACATCCTAGTGAAAGATGATGGAGTCGGCTTTGATACGACTGTAAAAAAAGCAGAATCATTTGGTTTATTAGGAATGAAGGAACGGGTAGATTTAATAGGTGGGGAGTTAACGATTCAGTCTCAACCTAAAAAAGGGACAATCGTATTAATACAAATACCGACAGATTGATATTAGGGAGATGAGAAAGATGGAAAAAACAAAAATTGTAATTATAGACGATCATCAACTATTTCGTGAAGGTGTTAAACGTATTTTAGACTTCGAACCAAATTTTCAAGTAGTTGCAGAAGGTGACGACGGAAACGAAGCAGTAAGTTTAATTAATCAATATTCACCTGATGTGGTCATTATGGATATAAACATGCCAGATATAAATGGAGTAGAAGCGACAAAACAATTAGTGGAAGAGAACCCAGATACGAAGGTAATCATGCTTTCAATCCATGACGACGAAAACTATGTAACACATGCATTAAAATCAGGAGCATGTGGCTATTTACTAAAAGACATGGACGCAGATGCACTAGTAGATGCTGTGAAAGTAGTTGCTGAAGGTGGCTCATACCTACACCCGAAAGTAACGCACAACCTAGTAAAAGAGTACCGCCGTCTAGCAAACAACGACCACGTAACGGTTGGTCACGTAAATGGTGTATTACAACAATTAGAAATTCGCCGCCCGCTACATTTATTAACACGTCGCGAATGTGAAGTCCTTCAACTTCTAGCAGACGGAAAAAGTAACAAATCCATCGGAGAAGCTTTATACATAAGTGAAAAAACGGTGAAAAACCACGTAAGTAACATTTTACAAAAAATGAACGTAAACGACCGCACACAAGCCGTAGTAGTTGCCATCAAAAACGGCTGGGTCGAAGTACGATAAGCCCACAGGAGAACAAAGCTGCTGGGGCTTTTTCTTTTTGTCTTTTGGGAGCGAGGTAGGTAGTTGGAGCATAAGATCTCTCGGTTGGCGTAAAAGTGAGTTCGCTTGGCGTAAAAGTGAGTTGGGTTGGCCGAAAGTTGACTGCGGTTGGCGTGAAAGTGAGTTGGGTTGGCCGAAAGTTGACTGCGGTTGGCGTGAAAGTGAGTTGGGTTGGCCGAAAAGTGCCTGCAGTTGGCGTGAAAGCGAGTTGGGTTGGCCGAAAAGTGCCTGCAGTTGGCGTGAAAGCGAGTTGGGTTGGCCGAAAAGTGCCTGCAGTTGGCGTGAAAGCGAGTTGGGTTGGCCGAAAAGTGCCTGCAGTTGGCGTGAAAGCGAGTTGGGTTGGCCGAAAAGTGCCTGCAGTTGGCCTGAAAGTGAGTTGGGATGGCCGAAAATTGACTGCAGTTGGCGTGAAATCAAGTTGGGTTGGCCGAAAAGCGACTGCAGTTGGCCTGAAAGTGAGTTGGGATGGCCGAAAATTGACTGCAGTTGGCGTGAAATCAAGTTGGGTTGGCCGAAAAGCGACTGCAGTTGGCGTGAAAGCTAGTTGTGATGGCCGAAAATTGACTGCAGTTGGCGCGAAAGCAAGTTGGGTTGGCCGAAAAGCGACTGCAGTTGGCGTGAAAGTGAGTTGGGTTGGCCGAAAAGCGACTGCAGTTGGCGTGAAAGCAAGTTGGGTTGGCCGAAAAGTGCCTGCAGTTGGCGCGAAAGCAATTTCAGATGGCCGAAAAGGAGCCCCAGTTGGCGTGAAATCAAGTTCCGTTTGGCCGAAAAAGTATCGCAATTGGCGTAATTAGCAGCGGACTTACAAAATAGTGTCCCCAGCTGGTACTAAAAACGAGTCCGATTAGTAATGAAACCTCAGTTTCAGCTAAACTTAAATCAAGAATTTTTTAAAAAATATAAGTAATAGAAGGGATTTTTGCAAAAATGAAGAAGTATTTAAATGATATAATTAGTTAGGAGTGATTTTTATTAAAGAGAGAACAAAACCGATTTATCTTCTGAAGTTAGAAGCTGCATTGAGGCGAGTCCCAGATACGCATCCAAATAAACAAATGATATTAAAAGAGTATTTAAAACATCAATCAGGGTTCAGAGGCGAAAAAACTGTAGATTATTATTTATCACTTCTCCCAAAAGAGCAAACAATTATCCTTCCTAATCTCCGTCTACAAAACAACAATAACTTTCACTTTCAAATGGATACATTAGTACTTAATCCAAGATTTTTCTTAATTATTGAATCTAAAAATACCTCAGGGGAACTTGTTTATGATATAGAGACAAATGAGTTAGTTAGAAAGAAGGGGACAGAAATGGAATTGTTCTCTGATCCAGTACTACAAGTTGAAAGACAAAAAATACAATTAATTGAATTCCTACGTTTATTGAATATCCAACCAACGCCTCTTCTTACACTTGCCGTCTTAACAAACTCCTCCGTTTCGTTAAAAATGAAGTCAGATTATATGAAAATCCCTAGAAATTTAATTAGAGCTGAGGCATTACCAAGTAAACTAACAGAAATGAATCAATCATATAAAAAAGAGTATATCAATTATCAGGACCTAAAAAAGCTAGGTAGGATACTAGTAAAAAGAGATAGACCTTATAATCCAAATGTGTTAGAAAAATTTGATGTGAAAAAAGAGGAGTTAATAAGTGGGATACATTGTCCACGTTGTTTTAATTTTAATTTGATAAAAAGTAGAAAAGGGCATTGGAAGTGTGAATCTTGCGAGTTTATTAGTAAAGATGCTTTCAAATTTTCATTAAATGATTATTTGCTTTTGGTTAATAGTGGAATAAATAATTGTGAATTAAGAAACTTCCTAAAAATAACTGCTCCGAGGTCTGCGTTAAGGCTCCTCTCGAACTATAAAAAGACTGGGAATACAAAGGGAACAACCTACCACTTAACTTATTACGATGGCTAGAGCAACAACCTACTTTTAACATAAATATACCCCAAGGTTATACCACTCTCTCTTATTTTATAGTAAGATAAAAGTAAGAAAACTATTCTATGCTAAGGAAGGTTTTAATCTAATATGAAAACTGCGATTGTTACAGATAGTACTGCGTATTTACCGAAGGAACTTCGTGAGCAGCATAATATACATATGATTCCATTGAATGTCATCTTTGGAGAAGAATCTTATCAAGAAGAAGTGGAAATAACAGCAGGGCAATTTTATGAAGAAATAAAAAATCGCCCTGATTTGCCTTCAACATCTCAACCGGCGATTGGGAAGTTTGTAGAGCTTTTTGAATCACTAGCGAAAGATTATGATGCTATTGTTAGTATTCATCTCTCCAGTGGAATTAGTGGGACGTATCAAGGAGCGGTAGCGGCTGCGGACATGGTAGATAGTGCTGTTGTTCACGTGTTTGATACGGAAATTAGCTGTATGGTACAAGGCTTTTATGCAATTGAAGCGGCAGAAATGGCGAAAGAAGGTAAGGGTGCGGACGCGATTATGGCCCGTCTTCAAGATATGAAAAGAACGATGCGTGCATACTTTATGGTTGATGACCTATCCAATCTACAACGTGGTGGTCGTTTAAGTAGTGCTCAAGCGTTTGTCGGAAGTCTTTTACAGGTGAAGCCACTCCTTCATTTTGTTGATAAAAAGATCGTGCCGTTTGAAAAAATTCGCACACGCAAAAAAGCGGTAAAACGCATTTTAGATTTATTCGATGATGATGCAAAACTAGGTGCTCCGATGCGAGCAGTTATTATTCACGGTAATCAAGAAAGTGAAGCAGAAGAATTAAAAGCAGAGCTATCAGAAAAATACCCTCACGTTGAATTTTACGTAAGCTATTTTGGACCTGTAATCGGAACGCACTTAGGAGAAGGTGCCCTCGGTGTTGGCTGGTATTTAAAATAATATAGAAAACACTGTAGAAATGCAGTGTTTTTTCTCACTTTTAAGGAGGAATTTTGACGCGAGCATCGTAATATAAAAATGAAAGGAGGATACCATGAGATTTGCAAGTCAAAACGAATATGTTATACCAGAAACCTTATTACCTGAACCACTACCGACCAAAAAAATGAATGCTTTTCCTTCGATAAAAACTCCGACACGAAACCTTAAATTTACTTTTTCAAAACAACTGCAACAACATTTAGCAGGAAGACGTTTATTGCTAGACGAAATCCCGTTCCTAATCGACGAAATCCAATCTCACTATGAAAATGGCTATATAACGTATGAGCCGGGAATCTCTAACCAAACTTGTACCCGTTGTGGAAACAGTGATCCGCAGCTTTTTGCGAGCTTTCAATGTGCTCGTTGCGAAGAGCTTTGCACGTACTGCCGAAAGTGCATCATGATGGGAAGGGTGAGTGAATGTACACCGCTTGTCAAATGGACAGGCCCTCCGATTATTTTCCACACACAAACAAATCCGTTACATTGGGAAGGTACTTTATCGCCAGGGCAACAAGCTGCATCCGACGAAGTAGTTCAAGCGATAGAGCAAAAGAAAGAACTGCTAGTTTGGGCTGTTTGTGGTGCTGGAAAAACGGAAGTACTCTTTGAAGGAATCGAGAAAGCGATACAGCTTGGCCACCGAATTTGCCTTTGCACCCCAAGAACAGACGTCGTACTCGAACTTTCTCCACGGATTAAACAAGCATTCCCTACAACTGAAATGGCTACTCTTTACGGTGGAAGTGAGGAGCGGATGAAAAATGCCCAACTGACAATTACGACGACCCATCAGCTTCTCCGCTTCCATAAAGCATTCGATACAATCATCATTGATGAAGTGGATGCCTTTCCGTATTCCATCGATGCATCACTTCAATACGCTGTACAACAGGCGCAAAAAGAACAAAGTGCAACGATTTACCTTTCCGCCACGCCATCCACCGACATGCAGCGCAACGTACAGCTCAAAAAACTTCATGCTGTCACCATACCGGCCCGCTACCATCGCCATGCCCTACCAGTACCAACGTTCCATTGGTGTGGAAATTGGAAAAAGAAATTAGAAAAGGGGAGGCTACCTCTCCAAGTGACGGGTTGGATAAAAAAACATCTACAACAAGGAAAACAGCTATTTTTATTTCTCCCGGATATAAAAAAGATGGAGGGAATTATGACACTCCTACAATCTCAGTTCCATGAAAAAATAGATTCCGTTCACGCAGAAGACCCCGACCGCAAAGAAAAAGTATCCCAGTTTCGCAACGGTTCAACTCGTCTGCTCCTGACAACGACAATACTTGAAAGAGGAGTCACCGTCCCAGACGTGCAAGTCGGAGTGTTTGGTGCAGAAGATCCGATTTTTACCGAAAGTGCACTCGTTCAAATTGCTGGTCGTGCTGGTCGGAGTGCCCACGCTCCAAACGGAGATATTCGTTTTTTCCACTACGGCAAAACAACCGAAATGGTGCGGGCCCGCCAACATATTTTAAAAATGAACAATCGTGCGAAAGAGGCTGGTTATATTGAGTAAATGTTTTATTTGTGAAGGTGACAATTCCGCACAGTTTACTTGGACAACTCTTTTTTCCAACGAAACAGATGTCACTTGTGCCGACTGTGAAAAGAAGTTCGAGCTCATAACTGGCGACACTTGCCCGAAATGCTCCCGCCCACAAAGTGACGCTACTGTATGTGACGACTGTAAAAAATGGGAAATGGACGAACAGTATAAAGGAACACTTCACCGGAACATATCCGTATATGCTTACAACGATTTTATGAAAGAAGTGCTCGCGCAATATAAATTTCGTGGTGATGTGGCGTTAGTAAAAGTTTTCCAAAAAAAGTGGACAGCGGCATTCCAACACCACTTTCCCGAAAAAGACCTACTACTCGTACCAATCCCGTTAGGAAAAGACCGACTTTACGAACGAGGTTTCAACCAAACGCTTGCTTTAACAGAAATGCTACCAGGTCAATTCGCTGATATTTTAACGAAAAACGAAACAGTAAAGCAGTCGAAAAAATCCCGACACGAGCGCTTGCGAACGGAAAATAGTTTTGAAGTAAAACAACCTCCACCTGAAAAAAGAATCGTCCTCATTGACGACATATACACAACCGGTACGACGATTCGAATGGCTGCAAAACGGTTAAAAGAGGCAGGTGCAACGGAAATATCATCCTTCACCCTCGTTCGTAGTTAACATTTTGTGAAATTGTACGATATAAAAGATAGAAGAAAAGCGGGAGAGGATGTTACCGATGGAACAGCTTACGAATTGTGCAAACTGTGGTCAGCTTCATATTAAAAATTCTGTGCGTGATGTTTGTGAGACATGTTATAGGCAAGAAGAAGAAGCGTACACAACAGTATATAAATTCATTCGTCAACGAGTAAATCGGACAGCAACGATGCAACAAGTAGTAGATGGTACTGGTGTTGAGGAGAAGCTTATTATAAAATTTATAAAAAAAGGCCGAATTCAGGTTAGCCAATTTCCAAACTTAGGTTATCCGTGTGACCGTTGTGGGGCGTACATTAAAACAGGTAAACTTTGTGATGACTGTAAAAAAGATATTAATAGTCAAATCTCGGCTTTGGACCGTGAAGAAGAGAGAAACCGTGCTGAAGAAAAAATTAAAACGTACCATGCTGTAAAAGGTGCAAAAGGAATTTGGGATAAATAATAAACTTTTTATATTTTTTACCGATACTAATAATAGATATTTGTACGAGAAGAGGGATACGATGAAAATTAATCATATTGGACCTTCCGGGATTAATCCATATAAACGTAATCAAATGAATCAACAGCCAAAATCTGTTAGTTCTTTTAAAGAAGATAAGGTAGAAATTTCTACAGAAGCAAAGGGATTACAAGAAATGAACCAAATCCAAACAGCGCGTGAAGAAAAAGTAAATAAGCTGAAAATCGCGGTTGAAAACGGTACGTATAAAGTAGACCCTAACGTTGTAGCAAATAAAATGATTGATTTTTATTACAAAAAATAAGGTAGGGATCCGGCAATGACTTTACAACCAGTGATCGTAATAATGGAAAAATTGCTAGCCCTTCATGAAGGTTTATTACAGCTAGCTGTGAAAAAGACAGACATCGTCAAGTCTGGTGACGCAAAGGAATTGCAGCAGCTAACAAAAGAAGAAAACAAATTTGTAAAAGCAATCGGTCAACTAGAGCAAGAGCGTCTAACACTTACAGCAAATTTAGGTACGGGTGCTACCATTTCGGAGCTTATCGAAAAAGCGACAGATTCAGAAGCGGACAAGCTTCTACAATTGAAAGATAAATTAACTCACGTTATTAAACAATTACAAGAACGGAACGAACTAAACGAAGGACTTTTACAACAATCATTACAATTTGTCCAAGTCACGTTAAACTCTATAAACCCAGAGCCAACGTCCGTAACGTACGAAAAGGCTGCAACAGGGAAGAAGCCAGCTACACCAACTCGTTCGATGTTCGATTCAAAAGCATAGGAGGAAAAACAGATGCGTTCAACGTTTCATAGTCTTGAAGTTGCAAGACGTGGACTTACCACTCAACAAACAGCATTACAAGTTACGGGGCATAATATTGCCAATGCTAATACACCTGGTTACTCACGCCAACGAGTAAACTTCGTCCAAACAGAACCTTATCCTCCTGCTTCGATGAATCGTCCGCAAATACCTGGTCAGTTAGGAACGGGTGTAGAGGCAGGAAGTATTCAACGTGTACGCGAAAGTTTTCTAGATATTCAATTTCGCGGAGAAAACAATAAGTTCGGCTACTGGTCAACGAAAGCGGATTCCTTACAAAAGATGGAGGAAATAATGAACGAGCCATCTGATACTGGTCTATCGAAAACGTTAGACCGCTTTTGGCAGTCATTCCAGGATTTAGCTGTAAATCCAACGAATACAGGTGCTCGTTCTGTAGTTCGCCAACGAGGAATTGCGGTAGCGGAAACGTTTAATTATTTATCAGATTCTATGAAATCTATACAACAAGACTTAAAGAACGAGATTAATGTTACGGCAAAACAAATAAATTCTTTATCAACAAGAATTAATAACTTAAATGAACAAATAGCGAGTGTAGAACCACACGGACTATTACCGAATGATTTATATGATGAAAGAGACCGTTTAGTGGACGAGCTTTCTTCATTAGTTAATATTAAAGTAACTCCAGTTAAATCTGGTGGTAATGCGTTAGAAATAGCAGAAGGTAAATATAGTATTGAATTAGTAGACGATAACGGTGTTCCAATACCTATGGCTGGAAAACTAGTGGATGGGCAAACAAATAGAGTAAATCATCTTGATGTTAAATATGACAATACGACAGGGTTAGTAAGTGAAATTTCCATCGGCGGTATTGTGTCATTAGAGACAGACCAGTTTAAATCAGCAGGAAAACTAAAAGCTCTTTTTGAGTCACACGGGTACATGAAAGGGACAGAAGAAAAAGGCCTTTATCCAGAAATGTTAAAAGCGTTAGACACGATGGCTTTTGATTTCATTACCGAATTTAACCGTGTTCATAATGAAGGCTGGAGCGTATCTAGCATCGAGGCGGGAGAACATACAGAATATAACTTCTTTGCCCCGTTAGATAGTAGCGATGGTGCTGCAAAGGCGATTAAACTGGATGATGTAATCTATGATTCTTTAAATAATATCGCTGCTTCGTCAAACGGAAATTTAGGTGACGGACAAGGGGCAATTGCACTTGCTGAAGTGAAAAATAGCGCGTTAAATATTGGTGGAGACACTACGACTATTCAAAACTTTTACGAAAGTTTAATAGGCTCAATGGCAGTAGACGCTCAAGAAGCAAATCGACTTTCGTATAATAGTGATACGTTACGACTTTCTGTTGACCAACGTCGCCAATCGGTAAGCTCCGTTTCATTAGATGAAGAAATGACCAATATGATTCAATTCCAGCATGCCTATAACGCATCTGCAAGAATGATTACAGCAACAGATGAAATATTAGATAGAATTATTAACGGTATGGGATTAGTAGGAAGGTAGGTGAACAGCTATGCGTGTAACACAATCAATGTTAGCAGGTAACTCCTTGCGCCATATTAGCCAAGGTTTCAATAAAATGGGCAAATTACAGGAACAGCTTTCTACTGGTAAAAAGATTACTCGTCCTTCAGATGACCCAGTTGTTGCGATGAAGGGAATGTACTACAGAACAAACTTAACAGAAGTTCAACAATATAAGCGAAACCTTTCCGAAGCTTATGCGTGGATGGAAGAGTCCGAGGCTGCGATTGAACAAGGTTCGAATGTATTGAGTCGTGTAAGGGAGCTATTAGTACAGGGGTTAAATGGAACGCTTCAAGATGAAGATAAAAATGCTATTGCTTCCGAAGTTGGGCAATTAAAAGAAGCACTTGTGCAAGTGGCAAATACGCAATTTACTGGGCGATATATTTTCAATGGAACAGCGATAAATGAACCGCGAGTTACAGATGGAAGCGCCCCGGCTACAGTTAAGGACTTAAACGAGCCATTCATGATTGAAGTATCAAAGGGAATAAAGCTTCAAGCGAATATTGATGCGAACAACGTATTTAACGAGGAATTATTTACAATCATGAATCAAATTGAACAAGGCTTAACAGGTGATGACTCTGTAGACTTAGACGCTTTTCTAGGTAGATTAGATAACCAAATCGACAGCATGAACGCCGAACGTTCAGAGCTCGGTGCTCGTTATAATCGCTTAGAAATGATTGATGATCGCCTTGCATATCAAGAATATGTTGCGACTAGAGTGTTATCCGATAACGAAGATGCTCACCTAGAAGAAGTTATTACCGATTTAATCACTGCTGAAAGTGTACACCGTGCTGCATTAGGTGTAGGTGCAAGAATTATTCAGCCTTCTTTATTAGACTTTTTAAGATAATTTTAGCTATCTACTTTTTGTAGGTAGCTTTCTTTTTAGGAGGGAGACTATGAAAATACCTCAAATAACGATAGAAACAAAGCCATTTATTATGGAATCATCGAGTACATGGCATACGCTTGAAATTGAACAACCCCAAGCAACGATTGATATTCAACAGCCTCATGCGGAAGTATCAATGCAAACGATACCGAGTAAATTGACAATTGACCAAACACAAGCATGGGAGGACATGGGATTAAAACATATATTTCGTTCCATTGAGGAAGAAGCAAAAAAAGGACATCAGCATGTTCAAGAAGGAATGGCCCGTAGAGCAAGCGATGGCGACGAGTTAATGAAGATCGAGAATAAATATAATGCATTAACCGAAATTAGTAAAAGGAATGGAACGAGGAAAATGCATGAATTCAACATTGGCTTTATTCCATCGCCTTTTAGTGTCAAAATAGATTATCAACCAAGCGAGTTAAATGTTGATGTGAAAGTGAATAAAGCGATCATTAATAGTCACGCTAATAAAGTGAATTTAACGTATCAACCAGGAAGTTTAGATTTTGAGATTAAGCAATATAATTCAATTGATATAGATTTTAAAATATAAGGATGGAGTACATATGAAAATTAATACATGTTATCACGGAGATATTACGATTCAGGAGTCCGACATTATTACCTTTAAAAACGGTTTACCTGGGTTTGAGAATGAAAAAAAGTTCGTACTACTCTCACTAACAGAGGAAAATGTTTATTTCTCGTTGCAAAGTGTAAATACAACAGACTTAGCTTTTATCGTTACAAATCCATTTCTTTTCTATAATGACTATGAGTTTGAGTTAGAAGAATCTACTCAGCAAGCTCTAGCAATTTCAGCTAGCCAATCTGTTGAAATTTATGTTGTTCTAACCATTGCAGATCCATTCGAAAAGTCGACAGCTAACTTACAAGGCCCTATCGTAATTAATAAGGAAAATCAACTGGCGAAACAAATTGTTGTAAACGGTACGAAATACAATACGAAACACATCCTCCCTATTAGTGAAAAGGAGGAAAAATAATGCTTATTCTGACTCGAAAGCTAAATGAGACAATTGTTATCGATGAAAACATCGAAATTACCATTCAAAGTATAGATGGTGAACAAGTAAAAATAGGTGTAAAAGCACCGAAAGAAATCGAAATTTATCGAAAAGAAGTACTAGAAGCAATCCAAAACGAAAACAAAAATGCAATTTCTAGGAAAATAGATATAAAAAAATTAAAATAAGTGTAAAGTTTTATAAAAACGTGTCGATATAAAGAATGTAAAACAAAAGTTCAAAGTCGGCCGACAAAAAACTTTTGAAAAATACCCCACATGGATGTGGATGGACAATTCAAGGAGGAAATCAAAATGATTATCAATAACAACTTAAACGCAATGAACGCTCATCGTCAAATGGGAATGAACGTAAACGCTAATGGTAAAGCAATGGAGAAGTTATCTTCCGGTCTACGGATTAACCGTGCTGGTGATGATGCGGCTGGTCTTGCTATCTCTGAAAAAATGCGTGCGCAAGTTAGAGGATTAGACCAAGCTAGTCGAAATGCTCAAGATGGTATTTCTTTAATCCAAACAGCAGAAGGTGCCTTAAATGAAACTCACGCAATTCTTCAGCGTATGCGTGAATTGTCGGTTCAATCAGCCAATGATACTAATACTGACGATGACCGTGCTGAACTTCAAAAAGAAGTGGCACAATTAATTGAGGAAATTGACCGTATCGCTACTGACACAACATTCAACTCACAAGTATTATTTGACGGTAACTTTGATGCTCAAATTCATATTGGTGCAGATGCAGGGCAAGCGTTAAATGTTACAATTAGAGATATGGGAGCTACTACTGTTCTTGCAGTAAATGCTGTTGATATCGCAACTCAAACTGGAGCGGATGGAGCTATAACGACTATCGATGATGCAATTAAAGAATTATCTTCTGAGCGTTCTCAACTTGGTGCATGGCAAAATCGTTTAGAACATACTACTAAAAATCTTGAAAATGCTTCTGAAAACTTACAAGCTGCAGAATCTCGTATTCGTGACACTGACATGGCTAAGGAAATGATGGAGTTCACTCGCTCTAACATCCTAAACCAAGCTTCTCAAGCTATGCTTGCTCAAGCTAACCAACAGCCACAAGCTGTATTACAATTACTTCGTTAATTTTAACAAAAAGAGAGACCTTTATTAATAAGGTCTCTTTTCATATGAGCTTTTCTGAAACACTTTCATCACATGAGTTTGAAAATTAATACCTAAGATTAGTGGTGTTTTGATAAGTTTCAATATATTACCATAAAAATTAAATCTATTTACTCTTTTAAACCAATTTTTTTAAATAAAACATAGGATAAATTACTCATTCATTTAATTTATTGAATCTATTATCCTATTATTATAGTAATAAATACCAAGTGAAAAAGGCAAATCATAGGAAACTATGAGACGCAAAGCCAAGGACCTGTTCTGCGTGATAGATAAAACGTGGATGGTAGCCGGTTGCCACAAGGAATCATAGTTCCTAACCTATGAACCTTGTAGAAGGTTCTTTTTTATTTGGTCAAAAATAATGAAAGGTAGGACAAAAGGATGAAAAAATCGTTTTTTAGGAAGTTTACGTTATTAGCATTATTACTTATTATTGCTCAGACGTTACTTCCAGTAGCTAATGCGTTTGCCAATTCCGATAACAATATGTTACCTCCAAGTAATATAACAGCGGAATATATAACGCCAGATGATGTTAAGTTAGTATGGAATTCTGTTCACGGAGCAACAGGCTATCATGTTTATGAAATTACAGAAGGGCAGTTAATTTTACTTGGGGAAACAACAGCTGCTAATTTCACTTTGAATGATTTAGAGGAAGGTTCCTACAGGTATGTTGTTTCTACACTAAATGGCGACTGGGAATCTGGACCGAGTGCCCCGATTAATGTTGATATTACGTATCCTACTATGGAATCACCATCGACGGTAACATATAAGATAGAAAATGGTAACGATATTGTACTTAACTGGGAAGCTTCTCCATATGCAGAAACGTATCATGTTTTTGAAATATCCTCAGAAGGTGATGCTTCATTAATAGAAACTGAAGCTGGAACTACATACAAAGTTAATAATGCCCCTGAAGGACTGTATACATATGCTGTTTCTGCTTCGCATTCTTTATACGGTGAATCATCGTTATCCCATATAGTCGAAGTGGAAGTTGCTTATCCGACAATGGCAGCTCCACAAAATTTTACGTATTCTTTAGTTAACGGAAGCGATGTGTCACTTAAATGGGATGCTGTTTCTTTCGCGAAAAATTATCATGTTTATGAAATATTAGATGGCGAAAGGGTTTTAAAAAGGACTATTTCAGATAATAAAGTGACATTTTCAAACCAACCTCCGGGTGAATATGTATACGAAGTTCGTTCTAACAATGATCGCTTTGGAGAGTCCGAAGAAGGAAGTTTACTAAATGTTAATGTAAGTGAAATCACGATGACAGCACCAGCTAATTTCACCTACAAAATCCAGAACGATAACGATATTGTTTTATCATGGGGGACTGTCCCTTACGCAACAAGCTACAAAATATATCAAGTTAACGATGAAGGGAAAAGTTTAGTTAGTACCGTAACTAGTACAAGCGTTACTTATCCTGTTATGCCAGCAGGTAATTATGTATATGAGGTACATTCCTTTAGTGACCGCTTTGGTGAATCGGTGGACGGTAGTGTTGTTACTTTCTCAGTAGAAAAAGTAGATATGGAAGCGCCGAATAGCTTTAGTTATAAAATAAATAATGGTAATGATATCGCTTTAAGCTGGGATACTACATCTAATACAAATAACTATAAGATATACCAAATTGTAGATGGAGAAAAGGTGTTAGTAAGCACAAGAACCAACACTAGTGTAACCTTTACAAATATGCCAGAAGGAAATTACGAATATGTAGTACATTCCTTTTCTACTAGGTTTGGAGAGTCCGAAGAAGGAAGTCAATTATCTTTCACTTTAGAACACCCGGTTGTTAAACCACCGGAAAATTTAATTCAATCTATAAATAATCCAACTAGCTTTACGTTAAATTGGGATGTAGCTCCTTACGCGAATAATTATAGAGTCTATCAAGTAGTAGATGGAAACAAAGTATTAAGAAGTACAGTGTCAGGAAGAAGTGTTACCTATTCAAATATCGCACCGGGTGACTATACGTATGTCGTTCATGCCTTTTCTAGCCGCTTTGGAGAATCTCCAGAAGGTTCAGTGCTAAAGGTAACAATGAATGGGGAAACAATGGCCACTCCTACTAATCTATCGCATACCATTAATAATGGAAACGATATTCGTTTAACTTGGTCAAGTGTCCAATATGCAAATAGGTATAACATTTACGAAATCATTGATGGGGAAAGAGTTTTTAAAAATTCCATCACTGGTACAGCTTTATCCTTTATTAATTTACCAGAAGGAGATTATCATTACGTTGTTCATTCTGCCTCCACATTACTAGGAGAATCACCAGAAGGAGCAGAAGTTAAAATTTCTTTAGTTCATCCGACTATGGAAGCCCCAAATACTGCAATATCAAGAGTGCAAAACGGTAATGATGTAGTATTAAACTGGGAATCAGTGCCTTTTGCGAATAACTATCGTATTTACGAAGTGGTAGGCGAAGAGAAGGAATTAAAAAGGACAGTGACCTCTTTATCTACTATTCTTTCAAACGAAGCGGAAGGGGAGCGTACGTATGTTGTGCATTCTTTTAGCAATCGTTTCGGAGAATCCGCAGAAGGTATTGAAGTTACGCAAGAAGTTGTCTTTCCGCAAATGCAAAAACCAGAAAACGTCACTTACTCTATTAACAACGGAAACGACGTTGTGTTGAGATGGAATGCAGAGGAATATGCAACAAATTATGTAGTATACCAATTTATTGATGGCGAACTAGCATTAGAAAGAACGGTGTCAGGTACTGCGACTACGTTCAGCAATATGCCTGAAGGTGAACATAAATATATCGTTCATTCGAATAGTACTCGCTTTGGTGAGTCGGCTGAGGGAAGTGAAGTATCTTTAACACTTATTCACCCGACAATGCAAGCACCAGAAAATTTAACCTATAGTATCAATAATGGAAATGATATTGTCTTAAGGTGGAATGCCTCTTCGTTTGCGAACAATTATAAAGTGTACCGAGTCGTTAATGAGGAGTTAGTATTAGAAAGAACTGTTTCAGGTACTGTAACGTCGTTTTCGAATATGCCTGAAGGGGAATATGATTATGTGGTTCACTCGAACAGTAACCGCTTTGGTGAGTCGTTTGAAGGAGAAACTATTTCCTTTACTCTTTTTCATCCAATTATGCAGCCACCAGGTAATTTAACGAATAGTATTTCAAACGGTAATGATATTGCACTAAAGTGGAGTGCTTCAACATTTGCTAACAACTATAAAGTATACCGAGTCATCGATGAGGAATTAGTATTAGAAAGAACGGTATCTGGTACTTCCGTTACTTTTACGAATATGCCTGAAGGAAATTACGAGTATGTTGTTCATTCCTTTAGTAATCGCTTTGATGAATCTCCAGAAGGTAGCACACTCGATTTTACGTTAGTATGGCCAACTGTACAGTCACCACAAATCTCGAGCACAGTTGTAAATGCAAATAATGTTACGTTATCATGGCCAGCTTCCACATGGGCAAATGAGTACCGTGTGTATAAAGTGAATAATGAAAGCAGAGAGTTGCTTTATAAAGGTACAGCGAGAAATTATACCGTTCACAATTTGACAGAGGAGACTCATTCCTTTGAGGTTACTTCTTTTAATACAAGGTTTGGGGAATCAAAACCGTCAAATAGAATAACAGAAACGATTATTTATCCAATTATGGAGCCACCGGTAGCAAACTTAGTTTTATTAAGTGAGACGAGTGCTCGAATTTCGTGGGATTTTGTTACATATGCAAATGGCTACAATATTTATGAATTAATAGATGGAGAAGCTGTTTTAATAGCAGAAAGGGTAAACAACCTATCTTACACAGTTAGGGATTTATCTTATCGAAACCATGAATATGTTGTAACGTCTTATAGTAACTCATTTGGTGAATCAGCACGTTCCAATATCGTTTTAGCAAAATTAATCGTTGATACTGAACCACCGGTTACTACCATCAATGCACCGGAAAATTGGACAAATGAATCAGTTACTTTAACTTTATTTGCTACAGATGAAGATACAGGAGTAGCAAACACGTATTATTCAATTAATGATAGTGCCTTTGTGGAAGGAAAGAGTTTTGTAGTAGAGGGCGAAGGGATTCATACTATATCCTTCTACTCTGTTGATAAAGTAGGGAATAAAGAAGAAGTTCAGACGGTGAAAGTGAAGATAGACCAATCATCTCCAGTAACGACATCAAACATAAGTAATGAAAAATGGTTAAATGAAGCTTACAAGGTTGAGTTTACAGCTGAAGACGGTAAGAGTGGTGTTGGTAACACCTATTACTCTATTAACGGATCAGCATTTACAGAAGGAACAAGCTTTACTATCTCCAAAGAAGGTGTCCATGAAGTAAGCTACTACAGTGTTGACAAGGCTGGTAATGTAGAAGAAGTGAAAACAGAGCAAGTGAAGCTTGATTTCACACTGCCAGAAACAACTTCGAACATTGAAGAAGGCTGGCTAAAAGAAGTGTATAGCGTACAATTGACTGCTACTGATGAAAAAAGCGGAGTAGCAACTACGTACTATTCATTAAACGGTTCTGACTTTGTAGAAGGAACATCCTTCACAATCGAAGAAGAAGGCATCCATGAAGTAAGCTATTACAGTGTAGACAACGCTGTCAATGTAGAAGAAGTGAAAACAGAGCAAGTGAAGCTTGATTTCACAGTTCCAGAAACTAGTTCAAATATAGTAGATGCTTGGTTAGCAGAGGCGTTTACACTACAACTAGCTGCAACGGATAATTTAAGTGGTGTAATGAAAACATACGTATCTGTAAATGGATCTAACTATGAAGAAAACACAAACATTACGTTTGAAGAAGAAGGTCTATACGAAGTAAGCTACTATAGCGTCGATCAAGCAGGCAATGTGGAAGCTGAACAAACGGAATACGTAAAAATTGATAAAACAGCTCCTGCTGTTAGCTGGGATTACGAAGATGAGTATGCATTAGGTACAGAATTAACATTAACTTATGATGCCTTTGATGCACTTTCCGGTATTCAATCAGAAACATTGTTATTTAATGGTAAGCAATACAACAATGGCGATGTTGTTGCACTTGACCAACCAGGAAAATATACGTTAAAATTCGAAGTGGTAGACAATGCAGGTAATGTTACAACACTTGAATCAGAATTTGTCGTTTACATTCCACTAGTAGACTTTGAAGTATTACCTAAAGTAATTGCACCAAATACAGGTGTGTTTACAGTAAAAGTTAACTTAGCGGGGAAATTTAATACAAAAGGTATTAATCTTAATACGGTAACAATAAATGGAGTAAACGCTATTAATAAGAGCAATGGAAGCCAAAAGCAAGCCGAAAATGGACAATTCAAATTCAATCGAGACGAATTTGTTTGGAATCAATATGAGCAAGTCCTGGAATTTAGAGGTTATGTTGATGGGCAGCTTGTAGTAGGCTATACAACAGTTAAAGTTCAAAGTAATAGTGGCAATAATAACGGGAAAAATATGAAGTTTTAATTATTACTTAAGAGGGCCAAGTTTTTTGGCTCTCTTTTTTTTGTCTAAAGAATTCACCAAAATAACCGATATAAAAAGAAAAGCTGTATTGTTAGAAAGCGGGGATGGGGAATGGAGATTAACTCTTCTAAATTAACAAATTTTCTTTCTACTAACACTTACAACGTAAAGACAGAAACTTCAGAGGTAGAAATTGCAAAAGAACATAAAAACGTAGAAAATGTTGTCGATAGTATTAACCAATTTTTAAAACCTTTAAATACATCGGTGCAATTTTCTTTTCATGATGAATTAAATGAGTACTATGTTTCGATAGTGGACCAAGAAACGAAAGAGGTTGTGAAGGAAATTCCACCTAAGAAATTGTTAGACATGTATGCAGAAATGGCCAAGTTTATGGGATTATTTGTAGACCAAAAAATATAGGAGGAACACGACAACATGAGAATAAGTGGATTTGCAAGTGGTATGGACATTGACCAAATGGTAAAAGACTTAATGAAAGCCGAACGTATACCTTTGGACAAGTTTTATCAAAGAAGAACGACAATAGAATGGCAACGTGATGCGTATCGCGAAATGAATACGATGTTAGCCAATTTCCGTGATTTATCTAGGAATTTAACGCTCTCTACTTCATTAGGAGCAAAAACAGTTTCAACATCTAATACTAATATCGCAACGGCAACGGCCTCTTCATCGGCTGCGTTTGGTTCGTATAAACTGGAAAACATCACGTTAGCAAGTGCAGCTACAAATATTAGCGCCGGGACGATCTCTTCGGATGAACAAAATAAATTAGATCCTACACAAAGTTTATGGAGTCAACGTGATAAAGTAGCCGGTTTAGCAAACGTAGAAGGTTCTGACGTTTGGGTAGAGAATTCTTTTGAACAGTCAGCAGTATCTCTCTCGAACAAAAACTCGGTTCGTCTCTCCAAAGGAGCTATCAATAGCGAGACATTCCCTAATACATTAACTGTATCTTCACGTGATTTTACAAGAGTAAATTCGCTTGAAGAATTAGAGAATGGTGGTCAAGCATTTTTCGTTGACACAAACACCGGACAAGTAACCTTTAGTGAAACATTTGAAGAGGGAGATGAACTTCAGTCGTTTTCTTATGATCATTATTCCTTTAATTTTTCGATTACAACGTATGATGCGAACGGCACGGCAAAAGCAACTCCGCTCGAATTTGACGGTACCGCAACGTTAAACCAAGTTATTTCTGGGATAAATACATCAGCAGCTGGTGTCACTGCACTTTACGATAGTCAATCGGACCAAATTGTTTTTACTAGAAAAGAAACAGGGAATTTTAATATTGAAGGACCAGAAATGACTTTTGAAGGAGCGTTTTTAACGAGTGTTTTACAAATGGATCCTTCTAGAGAAACAGGTGGTTCGGACGCAAGGTTCACCATTAATGGTTTAGAAACGTCTCGTAAAAGTAATACATTTACGATGAACGGCATGACCATCACACTAAAAAGCAACACAGTTGGTAATGAGTCCATCAACTTAACAGTAAATGCTAATACGGATAAAGCGTTTGATGAGGTTATGAACTTTGTAAACACGTATAATGAGCTTATTGGAGAAATAAGTGGGAAGGTAAACGAGCAAAAGAATAGAAATTACCCACCGCTAACGGATGAACAAAAGCGTGAATTGAGTGACCGTGAAGTGGAACTTTGGGAAGAGAAAGCTCGTAGTGGATTACTCCAGAGTGATTCGACATTACGTAGCGCGTTAGATCAGTTTAGACGAGAAATGTTCAACATAGTAGAAGGTGTAGACCCAGCGTTCAACCAACTAGCGAAAATAGGTATAACAACTTCCCGTGATTTCCGTGAAGGTGGGAAACTTATTGTTGATGAAGGAAAACTAAGAGAAGCACTTGCTTCCAACCCGGATGAAGTAAGGAAGCTTTTTGGACAAAATGGTCCAACACAAGCGGAGAAGGGGCTTGCTCAACGACTTCGTACTATCGCCGACAATACGATTAAAAGTATTGAAACGAAAGCTGGAAATCAATACCGAACAAATCAACAGTTTTCATTAGGGCGTGAGTTAATCGACGTTGAAAAAAGAATTACAGATTTTGAACGAAGATTAGTAGGAATTGAAAATAGGTACTGGAGCCAGTTCACTGCTATGGAAAAAGCATTATCACAAATGAACAGTCAAGCGAACTACTTATATTCTCAATTTATGAGTTAAGAGAGGGAAATAAAAAATGGCAATGAATAATCCTTACAAAGCTTACCAAGAAAATAGTGTTTCAACAGCATCTCCAGGAGAGTTAACTATTATGCTATATAATGGTGTTATTAAAAATGTGAAACTAGCAAAACAAGCAATCCAAGATAGTAACATTTCTGCTAAACATACACATTTAATAAAAGCTCAAGATATCGTGAGAGAACTAATGGTGACATTAAATATGGACATTGAAATCTCAAAATCGTTAATGGCGATGTATGATTACATTAATCGTAGATTAGTAGAAGCAAATACGACGAATAGTGCAGATGTATTAGTAGAAGCGGAAGGATACTTAGTAGAGTTAAGAGATACGTGGAAAGAAGTAATTAAAATTAATCGCCAGAAGCAATTTGGTCAAGGTGGACAAGTGTAATGAATCGAATGCAAGCTTATAACGATGTTAGTTTAGAATTACTTCACCTTCTTCAAAACTTACCACCTATTAAAGAAGATGATGACTACTTGCAACCAATGAATGAATTACTGCAAAAAAGAGAGGTTTTATTAGAGGTGATAAAACCTCCCTACTCAGAAGAAGAAAAGGTAATTGGTAAAAGTGTAGTGCAGTTAGATATAAAAATTCAACAATTACTTCAAAACCGTAAAGTTAGAATTAGCGAGGAAATGATGAAAATAAAGCAATCAAAAAAGGTGAATAAAGCTTATGCTAATTCTTTTCAAGCACCTAGCCTTGACGGCACATACTACGACAAACGAAACTAGGTGACCTGCATGACA
Source organism: Sutcliffiella cohnii (assembly GCF_002250055.1). Taxonomy (NCBI): domain Bacteria; kingdom Bacillati; phylum Bacillota; class Bacilli; order Caryophanales; family Bacillaceae; genus Sutcliffiella; species Sutcliffiella cohnii. Next base: position 3,897,400 of record NZ_CP018866.1, on the reverse strand, counting down.
GAAGAACAAATCACCTTTATCCGAGAATACAATGAACTTTTAGAAGTAACAGTAGAGGCGCTTCGATATTTAGGTTCGGACCGAACGAATGCTGGTAGCGAAATGGAGGAGCGTGTCTACTACGATTCTTTATTAGCGTTTCTTAAAATACAACAAATGAATGAGGCGTTGTTGGATATTTTTCATGATGATACAGAGAAAGTGCAAGCAATTGCTTCATTTGAGGTAGTAGTGCATGAATTAGATAAAATTAGTACGGAACCGGTTCATGCTTCTAACGAAATTTTTCAACATCATATTATACCAGCTTTTGAAGCTTGGAAGATTCATTTACAGTCACACTTAAAAACAGTTATATTTCATTAAAGGATGCCTATCTCCCACTAGCATCCTTTTCTTCTAAACTACCTTCCCTAGTAAAATCATCCTAATAAAATGTCTAATTTTGACGAAAAGTATCGAATTTACACGAAATTTGTATTATTATAATAGAGTGAGGAAAAATCTCACATTATTTACGAAATATTACTGAATACTATACGATATTTCTACATAACAGAAGGGTATGGAGTAAATGAAATCTTTAAAGTTAACTAGCTATGATCAATACTACAAGTTGTTATATCTTTATCATGCAGAGCTAGTATTTATAATAAATCTCCAAGAAGAGATCGTAGGTGCGAACCAAAATCTCATTAAATATGGGTACAGCATCAATGATTTATTACATAAACATATAAAAACAATTCTCCGTGTCGATTTTTCCATTTCCCATGAAGATAGAATGGCTTCACAGCTTACTTATAAAAATGGCGATCAGGTGGACGTGGAAGTACAGGTTATTCCAATTGTAGAAAAGGGTGAATTAAAAGGATATTTTCTCGTTGTAAAAGATCAAAGCGAGGTCAATAATCCTTCACCGCAAGTGAAAAAAGACGCCTTAATAAAGAAAGAATGGATTACCGCATTTGAGCTACAGTATGCGCTGGATAAAAAGCAGTTCACTTTATTTTACCAGCCGAAATTAAGCTTAACGACTGGAAAAATCGTCGGTGTAGAAGCGCTTATTCGTTGGAAACATCCAAAAAGAGGATTGATTTCACCTGGAGAGTTTATTCCTATTACAGAAGAAAGCGGGCTTATTATCCCAATAGGAGAATGGACACTTCGTGAAGCATGCCGCCAAAATAAAGCTTGGCAAGAAGAAGGTCATCCTCCCATGTTAATGTCTGTAAACCTATCTGTTAGACAACTGCATCAACCTGGTTTTGTCCCGATTGTTCAGCAAATCTTAAACGAAACAGAGTTGGACCCTTCATACTTAGAGCTTGAAATAACGGAAAGCATGCTAATGGATCATGAAAAAAGTATTCCTGTATTAAGAGACTTAAAAAACCTCGGAGTGCAAATAAGCTTAGATGATTTTGGAACAGGTTATAGTTCTCTCCATTATTTAAAAAATATTCCGATTGACCGGCTGAAGATTGATCAATCATTTGTTCGAAATTGTTCTATCGATACGAATGATGCAACAATCGTTAAAACTATTATTGCGATGGCACATCAATTAAACCTAGAAGTTATTGCCGAAGGAGTAGAAATTAAAGAACATCTTTTATTCCTCCAGCGACACGTCTGTGATGAAGCACAAGGTTATTTATTTAGTAAGCCGCTTCCACCGGAAGAGTTGATTTGTATTTTAAAAGATGTCGAGCAAGTTATTCCTACAAGCGGGCTACCAAAAGACCTTTCCAACCAACATTGGATTGAAGAAGCGAATAGTGTAGATCGCCAAGAACTTATCGATACGATTAGTAAGCAGCAAGGAATGATTATGAAGTTTATCAAAAAAGGAAATGCATTCATTCACACATTATGTGGTGGGGAGTTAATTTACAAATTTGGATTAATTCCAGAACAAATCATCGGAAAAGAGCTTAAAGACTTTCTTGAAAAAGAATTAGTAAATGAAAAGCTTCCATATTATGAACGTGCTTGGTCTGGCGAGAAAGTAGTGTATGAAGCAAAATTAAACGATGTATTCTATATTACCTCTTTGCAGCCGGTAAAGAAAATGGGTCAGGTTGTCGAAGTAATCAGTTCTTCCTTTGACATTACACCTCGGAAAAAAATCGAGGAAGAGTTAAAGTTAAGGGAAGCAAATTATAGAATCATTACGGAAAATATGCTCGATTTAGTAGGCGTTTGGGACTTAGAAGGAAACGTTATATACGCTTCTCCCTCTCATAAAAAAGTATTAGGATTTAACCCTGAAGATTACAAAGGAAAAAAAGGACATAGTTGGGTACATCCGGAAGATATACCGATAGTAGATGAACATTTCAAAAATGTTTTAAACGCAAAACAGCAAAGCCTTGTTATTTTCCGTGCAAAACATACTAACGGAGGCTGGGTAAAAATTGAAGTGCAAGTAGCACCAGTCATGGAAGAAAGCGGAACTGTAAAACAATTTGTCGTTGTAGGAAGAGATGTAAATAATAGAATGTGAATGACGTTTCTACAGCAAAAATACTAAACATGGTCACAAAATAAACAACTTCCACCTTTAAGGAAAGAAACGCATATGTAGTGCATATACTTATTCAACTACGTAACTGCCTTGCCATTTGACGAAAATGTGAAGTTTATACAGAAGAAGGAATTATTTCACAAAAAGTTTGAAAAATGTCGATGTTTTAGCAGGAATGGAGGCGGGTATTGTAGAAATATGTATACATAGCCTTTATAATAAAGGTGAGGGGAAGGTAGTATATTATCCCCGGTTATATGCAAAATGATAGAGATGTTTTCTATCAAGAGTTTAAAGGAGGAGTTCGTTTATGAAGTACAACGTACGCGGTGAAAACATTGAGGTAACTCCAGCAATCCGTGAATATGTGGAAAGCAAAATTGGTAAAATCAAAAGATATTTTGATTCCACAGAAACGGTAGAATGCAAAGTAAACTTAAAGGTAAATAACAACACACAAAAAATTGAAGTGACGATTCCGATGACTGGACTAGTGTTACGAGCTGAAGAACGCCATAGCGATTTATATGCAGCAATCGACCTAGTAGTCGACAAATTGGAACGCCAAATTCGTAAACATAAAACAAAAGTGAACCGTAAGCTACGTGATACGGGTGCTCCGAAATACTTATTTAATGAAGCAGTAGAAAATGGTAGTGTTGCTGTTGCAGACGAAGAAGATGAGTTAGTACGTACAAAACGTTACAACTTAAAACCGATGGACAGCGAAGAAGCAATTTTACAAATGAACATGCTTGGCCACAACTTCTTCGTATTCCTTAACGCAGCTACAAACGAAACAAACGTCGTCTACAAACGAAACGACGGCAAATACGGTATAATTGAAGCTCACTAAAAAATAAAAATAACGTAATACCCCGATTTTAATTGATCGGGGTTTTTTATTTTTTTGGAAAAACTGTATTATAAAATTTACCGCTGAACTGGTAAAAACGGAGCAAATGTATCAACTTCAACATAAATTAGCATGGAATTGGTGAATTTAATGAAGAAAAGGATGTGAAATGTAGTCATGAAACGAGATGCAATCGAAATTACAGAAAATCCTGTCTCTCATTATTTATTTAACAGCACAAAGCTTGCTCTATTTTGGTTAATTGTTCGCTTATATGTTGGTTACGCATGGTTAAAGGCAGGATGGGGGAAAGTAACGTCAGATGCTTGGACAGGAGAGAACGCAGGTGTTGCGATAGAAGGGTTTATTAAAGGAGCAATCGCCAAAGCAGGAGAAGGTCCAGATGTAACTGGTTGGTACGCAGCGTTTTTAGAAAATATTGTTTTACCAAATGCCACAGTGTTCTCCTATTTAGTAGCTTACGGTGAAGTATTAGTAGGTTTAGGACTAATTGTTGGATTTCTAACAGGAATTGCTGCTTTTTTTGGATCATTAATGAACGTCACATTTTTATTCGCAGGGACACTAAGCACCAACCCAATTCTTTTCATCCTAGCGACTTGGCTAGTATTAGCTTGGAAAGTAGCAGGTTGGTATGGTTTAGACAGATGGGCGCTTCCACGTTTAGGTACTCCATGGAATCAATCAGAAAAATAATCTTCATTCGTCAAGTACGTGACACTTGGCGATTTTTTTCTGTTTTCTGCTTCCTCAGCCACTATCCGACCCGAAAGTTGTCCCCACTATAAAGAAGTGATAAAATAAAGGAATAAATATGGTTATAAAAGATGAGCGGAAATAAAAGGATTTTTCCCATTTGTCGAGAATCTTTTTATTAACAACATCGAAAAGGGAGCGTTACTATGCGTGGATTATTGAACAAAGTTTTTGACATGAATAAGCGCCAAATTAAAAAATCAGAGAAATTGGCCGACCAAATAGATGCGCTAAGCAGTGATATGGAAAAGCTTTCCGACGATGCATTGCGTGCCAAAACAGAAGAGTTTAAAGAACGTTATCAAAAAGGCGAAACGTTAGATGACCTACTCGTTGAATCATTTGCAGTAGTTCGTGAAGCAGCACGTCGTGTTTTAGGCTTACACCCATACAAAGTGCAGTTAATGGGAGCGATTGCCCTTCATGAAGGAAATATCGCCGAGATGAAAACAGGGGAAGGTAAAACATTAACTTCAACACTACCTGTATATTTAAATGCTCTTACTGGAAAAGGCGTACACGTTGTTACAGTTAACGAATATTTAGCAAGCCGTGATGCGAACGAAATGGGACAACTTTTTGAGTTCCTTGGCTTAACAGTAGGATTAAACTTAAACGGACTTACACGTGAAGAAAAAATAGAAGCATATAAAGCAGATGTTACATATAGTACGAACAATGAATTAGGCTTTGATTACTTACGTGACAACATGGTGCTGTACAAAGAGCAAATGGTACAGCGCCCACTTCATTTTGCTGTTATTGATGAGGTAGACTCGATTTTAATTGATGAGGCGCGTACCCCATTAATTATTTCAGGTAGTGCTCAAAAATCCGCTGCTCTTTACTTACAAGCGAACGGTTTCGTACGTCAGTTAAAGCGGGAAGAAGATTACACATATGACGAAAAGACAAAAGGTGTTCAATTAACAGAAGACGGAATTTCGAAAGCGGAAAAAGCGTTCGGAATCGATAACTTATTTGACATCCAGCATGTCGCGTTAAACCATCATATTAATCAAGCGTTAAAGGCGCATGTCACGATGCATAATGACGTGGATTACGTTGTACAAGAAGGCGAAATCGTCATTGTTGACCAATTTACTGGTCGTCTTATGAAAGGTCGTCGATTTTCTGACGGACTACACCAAGCGATTGAAGCGAAAGAAGGCGTAGAAATTCAGAACGAAAGTATGACACTTGCAACGATTACGTTCCAGAACTACTTCCGTATGTACGAAAAGCTTTCTGGTATGACAGGTACAGCGAAAACAGAAGAAGAAGAGTTCCGTAACATTTACAATATGAACGTTGTCGCAATCCCTACGAACAGACCGATCGCACGTGATGACCGTGCTGATTTAATTTTCAAAACGATTGAAGGAAAGCATAATGCTGTTGCGAACGATATCGCAGAGCGCCATAAAGCAGGCCAACCAGTTCTTGTTGGTACAGTTGCGATTGAAACGTCAGAAGTTATTTCTAAGCTACTTAACAAACGTGGCATTAAACATAACGTCTTAAACGCGAAAAATCATGCTCGCGAAGCCGATATTATCGCAGAGGCAGGTCATAAAGGATCTGTAACGATCGCGACAAATATGGCAGGTCGTGGTACAGACATTAAGCTTGGCGAAGGTGTAAAAGAAGCGGGAGGTCTTGCTGTTATCGGTACAGAGCGTCACGAATCACGCCGTATTGATAACCAGCTTCGTGGCCGTTCCGGTCGTCAAGGAGACCCAGGGGTAACGCAATTCTACCTTTCCATGGAAGATGAATTAATGCGCCGCTTCGGTTCTGACAATATGAAAAATATGATGGAACGACTTGGTATGGACGATACGCAACCAATTCAAAGTAAAATGGTATCTCGTGCCGTAGAATCAGCGCAAAAACGTGTAGAAGGAAACAACTTCGATGCGCGTAAACAGCTTTTACAATTCGACGATGTACTGCGTCAACAACGTGAAGTTATTTACAAGCAACGTTTTGAAGTATTAGATTCTGAAAATTTACGTTCAATCGTTGAAAAAATGTTAAAGTCTACTATCGAGCGTAATGTTCGTCTATACACGCCAGCTGCCGACCTTCCAGAAGAATGGAACTTACAAGGAATTGTCGACTATTTAGAGGCAAACCTTTTAAGGGAAGGCGACGTGACTGAAGGCGACTTACGTGGTAAAGAGCCAGAAGAAATGATCGAGCTCATTACGGAAAAAGTAATCGCGCGCTACGACGAGAAAGAACAAGAGCTAGAGCCAGAACAAATTCGCGAGTTCGAAAAAGTAGTGGTTCTTCGCGCAGTTGATAGTAAATGGATGGACCATATCGACGCAATGGATCAGCTTCGTCGCGGAATTCATTTACGTGCTTACGGTCAAATTGATCCGTTACGTGAATACCAAATGGAAGGTTTCGCGATGTTTGAAACGATGATTGCTGCGATTGAAGAAGATGTATCGAAATACATCATGAAAGCTCAAATTCGCAACAATTTAGAGCGTCAAGAAGTAGCTAAAGGTACAGCTGTTGTACCGAACGAAGACGGAAAAGAAAAAGCGAAAAAACGTCCTGTTACAAAAGCTATTAATATTGGCCGTAACGACCCATGTATTTGTGGTAGCGGAAAAAAATATAAGCAATGTTGCGGACGTTAATATATGATAGGAAGGTGGGGCTTTCATTGCCTCACCTTTTTGCCGGTGTAAAGCATTTAGGAGAAAATCGTCATAAATGATATGATATGGTTACAATAATTGTAGAGGTGAACAGAATGGAACTTGCAGAAATTAGAAACGAACTTGAGAAAATGGCTAAACGTTTAGCGGACTTTAGGGGGTCTCTTTGACTTAGAACATAAGGAAAAGAGAGTCGCCGAATTAGATGAGCTTATGAGTCATCCTAACTTTTGGGATGATCAAAACGCAGCCCAAGTAGTAATTAGTGAGGCGAATGCGTTAAAAGATTCAGTTGGTCAATTTCATGAACTTCATGAAAGCTATGAAAACTTAGATGTAACGTATGAGCTAGTGAAAGAAGAGCCAGACGAAGAACTGCTAGCTGAACTAGTAAATGAAGTAAAAGAACTAACAGGTGAGTTTAATAAATTTGAACTACAGCTTTTATTAAGCGAGCCTTACGATAAAAATAATGCGATTTTAGAATTGCATCCTGGCGCTGGTGGAACGGAATCTCAAGACTGGGGCTCTATGCTACTACGTATGTACACACGCTGGGCAGAGAAAAAAGGTTTCAAAGTAGAAACGTTAGATTACCTTCCAGGTGATGAAGCTGGAATTAAAAGCGTAACTCTTTTAATTAAAGGGCATAACGCATACGGGTATTTGAAGGCAGAAAAAGGAGTGCACCGTCTTGTACGTATTTCTCCATTTGACTCATCCGGCCGTCGTCATACGTCGTTCGTATCTTGCGACGTAATGCCAGAGTTTAATGATGAAATTGAAATCGACATCCGCACGGAAGATTTAAAAATTGATACGTACCGTGCAAGTGGAGCAGGTGGTCAGCATATTAACACAACTGACTCCGCAGTCCGTATTACACACATTCCAACGAATGTAGTCGTAACGTGTCAAACAGAACGTTCCCAAATTAAAAACCGTGAACGTGCGATGAAAATGCTCCAAGCAAAACTTTATCAACGTAAACTAGAAGAGCAACAAGCGGAATTAGATGAAATCCGTGGCGAACAAAAAGACATTGGCTGGGGAAGTCAAATTCGTTCCTATGTTTTCCACCCTTATTCCCTTGTAAAAGATCACCGTACCAACACAGAAATCGGAAACACACAATCAGTCATGGACGGCGAACTCGATCCGTTCATTGATGCATATTTACGTTCAAAAATTTAATTGTCATTCCTACCCTTGTCGTGCAACGCGGCAGGGGTTTTGTTTTTGCCAGCAAGGAAGAAAGCTAGCGGGTTAAAAATAACGTCAAGTGCGTCAATTAATTTTTCAGCTGCGTCAAAAAATTGGCCGTGTGCGTCAATTAAATCCGCAAGTGCATCAATAAGTGAGTTCGGTTGGCTGAAATAGTGTTGCAGTTGGCGTGAAAGGAAGTCGGTTTGGCCGAAACCGCGTTGCAGTTGGCGTGAAAGGAAGTCGAGTTGGCCGAAAACACGTTGTAGTTGGCGTGAAAGGAAGTCGGTTTGGCCGAAACCGCGTTGCAGTTGGCGTGAAAGGAAGTCGGTTTGGCCGAAACCGCGTTGCAGTTGGCGTGAAAGGAAGTCAGTTTGGCCGAAACCGTGTTGTAGTTGGCGTGAAAGGAAGTCGAGTTGGCCGAAACCGCGTTGCAGTTGGCGTGAAAGGAAGTCAGTTTGGCCGAAAACACGTTGTAGTTGGCGTGAAAGGAAGTCGAGTTGGCCGAAACCGTGTTGCAGTTGGCGTGAAAGGAAGTCGGTTTGGCCGAAACCGCGTTGCAGTTGGCGTGAAAGGAAGTCAGTTTGGCCGAAACCGTGTTGTAGTTGGCGTGAAAGCGAATCCGGTTGGCACAAAGCCGAACTCGGTTGGCACAAAAGCGAATCCGGTTGGCACGAAAGCCAGCTCGATTGACGCAAAAGTGAACTCGGTTGGCACAAAAGCGAATCCGGTTGGCACAAAAGCCAGCTCGATTGGCGCAAAAATGAACTCAGTTGGCACAAAAGCGAATCCGGTTGGCACAAAAGCCAGCTCGATTGGCGCAAAAGTGATCTCGATTGACGCAAAAGCGAATCCGGTTGGCACAAAGCCGAACTCAGTTGGCACAAAAACCATTCGGTCTACACAAAACGAAGCCTGGTTTCCGTAAAAACCCACCACCCTCCCCCTCTACCCATGCATGAAATTCCCCCTCTTACCACAAACTAACTTTTAGCGCTTTAACACGTTATTCGAGCATCGTTTACATCGAAAAAAGTGCGTGCTATACTCTTTCTGTTTGTGGTTTATATGTTAGCGTAGTTGGAGGGAGCATCTTTGAGCAAACGTAAAAAGAATGATCGAAAAGTAGACAGCCCATTTATGCAAAGGGCGAAAGAATATGGGTACGTTATTATCGGAGCGGCTTTTGTCGCGTTAGCTTTTAATTTATTTTTACTTCCTAACCGTGTAGCATCGGGTGGAGTTAGTGGAATTAGTACTATATTAAATGCAGTGTTAGGCTGGGAACCTGGTATCGTTCAATTATCTTTTAATATTCCGCTATTTTTTGCAGGAGTCGTTTTACTAGGACGTCAGTTTGGATTAAAAACGTTAGTAGGAACGGTAACACTTCCATTAATGGTTTTATGGACGAGAGATATTCAACCTGCGACGATGGATCCGTTACTTGCAAGTCTTTTCGGAGGAATTGGGGTCGGAATTGGGCTTGGGCTTGTGTTTAGAGGAAGAGCGTCTACAGGAGGAACGGACTTAGCAGCGCAAATTATACATAAATATACCGGGCTATCTCTAGGGACGTGCGTTGCCATTATCGACGGTTTAATTGTAATTTCTGCTGCAATTGTTTTTGATATTGAACTTGGTTTATACGCGCTTTTATCTCTATACGTAACAAGTAAAACAATTGATATGGTTCAAGTCGGTATCGGATATTCGAAGACAATTATTATCATTTCCGAAAAAGAAGCGGAAGTTCGTGAAGCAATACTAACAAAATTAGATCGCGGTGTGACAAAGCTAACAGCCCATGGTGGATACACTTTAAATGAAAAGCCGGTGCTTATGTGTGTAGTAAATCAGCAAGAATTCACAAAGTTGAAACAAGTGGTGCAAAGCATTGATGCGTCTGCTTTTGTCGTCGTTATGAATGCTTCAGAAGTGTTAGGAGAAGGGTTTAAACGGGAGTAGGATGGTTATAATAACCAATGGAATGTGGTATTTTTTAAGTATAAGGAATGCGCATCCTTTTTAACTACAAAATTATTGCTAAGGGGGATTTTACCTTGAAAAAATGGTTATTAACATTCGTTTTCGTTAGTACTCTCATTGTCCTTGGTGCTTGTGGTGGTGGAGGAGATAATGCAACGGAAGCTCCTGCACAAGATGCAACAGGCGATGCTGTCAGTGCAGATGCTGAAAAGCTATATCAACAAAGCTGTCAAAGCTGTCACGGTGGTAATTTAGAAGGTGGCTTCGGACCACAACTATCGCAAGTAGGAAATAAATATTCTAAAGAAGAAATTGAAGACATTATTTTAAATGGACAAGGTAATATGCGTGGTGGCTTCTTAAAAGGTGAAGAAGCATCTACTGTTGCTGCATGGTTAGCAGAACATAAATAAAAGTCCTAGTACAAAACTTCTCAGTGAAAAATCATTGGGGAGTTTTTTCTATTTCTATGTAGTTTCCCCCTCGTCTTTTTTCAAAACATAAGTAATTAGCACTAACCTTCGAAATTAAAAATCATGCCTCAATATCTATTTTTCAAAAAACAGCTTGGACTTTCATCCTGTTTATTTCAAACTCTATTGAATATTTAAATAATTAAAAATATAATTTATTTTAGTTTCCGAAATAATTGTAGGAAATTAGTGTCGATTGCAGTCTAATGTTGCGACGTTAGCTGTAAGAATAGTTAAAAAGGGGAGTGGGTCCATTGCGTAACAAACTGGTTACAGCACTAATGATTGTTAGTGCCATCCTATTAGTGTTTAGTTCTTTTTCTGCTGGTGCACAAGTGAACCAAGGGAAAGTAACTAAAGTAGAAGAATTAGCAACTCTATACGGCGAGTATGATTTATCTAGCTCGAAGCCGACAACAGTTATTGTCGAACTAGAAGAAGAGTCTCTTGTCGAAGCAAAGCATAAAGGAAAAGCACAAACGAAGAAAAACTTGAATAATGTTCGTAACCAAGTAAAAAATGAAGTTGGGAAACGTGTTTCTACTTCAAAAGTAGAACGTGAATATGATTACGTATTTTCTGGTTTCGCTGTGGAAGTTCCACAAAACGAGATTCCTAGCTTACTAGCAACTCCTGGCGTAAAAGCAGTTTATCCGAACGTTACATATACAGTAGATTCTTCCACTGAATATGTTGTAGAAGAATCTTATAGCCCAGAAATGTTAGATTCCGCTCCATTTATCGGTTCTAACGAAGCTTGGGATGCAGGTTTCACTGGTGAAGGTGTAACAGTAGCAGTTATCGATACTGGTGTAGATTACACACACCCAGATTTAGCTGGACAATTTGGTGCTTACAAAGGATATGATTTCGTAGATAACGACGAAGATCCACAAGAAACACCTAAAAATGATCCGCGTGGTGCAGAAACAACTCACGGTACACACGTTGCAGGTACAGTAGCAGCGAACGGTCTAATTAAAGGGGTAGCTCCAGAAGCGACGCTTTTAGCATACCGTGTTTTAGGACCTGGTGGTAGCGGTACGACAGCTAACGTTATCGCAGGTATTGAGCGCGCAGTTCAAGATGGCGCTGATGTTATGAACCTATCTTTAGGTAACACGTTAAACAGCCCTGACTTTGCAACGTCTATCGCATTAGATTGGGCAATGGCAGAAGGTGTAGTAGCAGTAACTTCTAACGGAAATAGCGGTCCAAACAACTGGACAGTAGGTTCTCCTGGAACTTCTCGCGATGCTATCTCTGTTGGTGCAACTCAATTACCGTACAACGTATTTACAGCAACAACAACTTCTTCTGACGGAGTATCTTACGCTTCCTCAGCAGTTCAAGGATTCCCATCTGAAGATGCGTTAAAGGCTTTAAATGGACAAAACTTTGATTTAGTAGATGTAGGCTTTGGTTCTCCAGCAGAGTTTGCAGGTAAAGAATTAGAAGGTAAAATCGCATTAATTAGCCGTGGAGCAGGTATCCCATTCGTGGACAAAGCGACAGAAGCTAAAAAAGCTGGCGCAGTTGGTGCAGTTCTTTACAATAACGTAGCTGGTGATATGCCACTAATTCCAGGAATGGACGTTCCAACAATTATGCTTAACCAAGCAGATGGGGAAGCGTTAAAAGCAAAAGTTAATGACGTAACAGTAAGCTTTAACATTGCATTTTCTCACCAAGTAGGTGAAACAGTAGCAGACTTCTCATCTCGTGGTCCAGTAATGGATACTTGGATGATCAAGCCTGACGTTTCAGCACCTGGTGTTGCAATCGTAAGTACAGTACCAACATTTGATCCATCAAATCCATACGGATACGGAGCAAAGCAAGGTACTTCAATGGCAAGTCCACACGTAGCAGGAGCAGCGGCATTAGTATTACAAGCTAATCCTGATTGGGATGTATTCCAAGTAAAATCTGCGTTAATGAATACTGCAGAAGATCTAATTAATCCAGCAACTGGGGAAAGCTATCCACACAATACACAAGGTGCTGGTAGTATCCGTGTACTAGATGCAATCAATGCAGAAACATTAGTTAACCCTGGAAGCTATTCTTTCGGAGTATTTGAAAAGGCAAAAGGAAAAGAAAGTGCACGTCAACATTTCGAAATCCAAAACCTTTCTAATGAAGCTAAACGTTACAACGTCGAATTCACATTCAAAAACGAAGTAGGCAAACATGTAAAAGTTACAACAAGTAACAATACAAGAGTAAACCCAGGTAAAACACAAAAAGTAAATGTAAATGTAACAGTAGATGCTTCTAAATTAGACTCCGGCTATTATGAAGGCTACTTAACAGTTACAGAAGGTGAAACAGTAGTAGAAGTTCCTACAATTCTATTCGTAGGTGAACCAGACTTCCCACGAGTAACTTCTTTAGGGTTCGATAGCTTAGGAAACAACACATTCGACATTTGGTCTTACTTACCAGGTGGCGCAGATGAGTACGAAGTGTGGATCTACTCTGCAACAGCAACTGGTGGATTAGGTTCTTATGTTGGAGATGCACTTTACGATTCTAACCTTCCTGCTGGATATGCTGAGCATGTGTGGGATGGTACATTAGTAGATGGTACCGTACTACCTGCTGGTAACTACCGCGTGGCAATCTATGCGAAAAAAGGCAACGGTGAACGTGCTGTCGCAGCAGCAGATGTATTAACAATCGAATAATAGTAATGGTCCAAAAAGTAGAAATTAACTTTTTGGACCTTTTTTTGTCCAGACTAGTAGTAATGATTCTGAGCCAACAAGCTTTGAAACATGAGTTGGCACAAAAGTCCGTACGGTTGGCGCAAAAACCCGTTCAGATGGCCGAAAAAGTAACCCGGTTGGCGCAAAAGTCCGTTCAGTTGGCCGAAAAAGTAACCCGGTTGGCGCAAAAGTCCGTTCAGTTGGCCGAAAAAGCAGCCCAGCTGGCGCAAAAGCTCGTTCAGTTGGCCGAAAAAGTAGCTCAGTTGGCGCAAAAGTCCATTCAGTTGGCCGAAAAAGTGAATCAGTTGGCGCAAAAAACCGTTCAGATGGCCGAAAAAGCAGCCCAGCTGGCGTAAAAGCCCGTTCAGTTGGCCGAAAAAGTAGCTCAGTTGGCCGAAAAAGTAGCTCAGTTGATGCATACCACAGTTCCTTTAGCCTATAATAGGACCCCGGTAGCACAATCCAAAGTCCATTCACGTCAAAGCATCCCCACGAAAAAAAGCAAGATCCCACAGCTACTATCAAAATAAACACAAAAATTTCAAACTTCCCCCACAACAAAACTATTATTTTTTTCTACCTCTACCAAATTAAGATGAAATATGACAAAATAAACCTATATTCCCAATAATCGTTTTAAATTGAAAAGAAAATGTAATATAAATAATGCTCTTTTTGTCGGAATATGATGTTATAATGAGTCTGAACAATTTTGAGATTGAGGATACTTGCCGTTTAAGACAATGGATTAATATAGAGAAGACAATGGATTGATATAGAGAAAATACATTTTCTACTAAAAAGGTGATTACATGATTGAAATGCATAATGTATTTAAAAAATATTCAAATGGTGTACAAGCAGTTAATGGTATAGATATAACATTTAAAGCAGGCGAATTTGCTTACGTCGTAGGACCTAGTGGTGCAGGGAAATCAACATTTATTAAAATGATGTACCGCGAAGAAAAGCCGACAAGCGGTTCCATTATTATTGACGGAATCGATTTATCTAAGCTTAAAGAGCGCCACGTTCCATTATTACGTAGAAAAATAGGCGTCGTGTTCCAAGATTTTAAACTGTTACCACAACTAACAGTTTATGAAAATGTAGCATTTGCGCTAGAAGTTATTGAAGAAACGCCAAAAAGTATAAAAAAACGTGTCATGGAAGTGCTAGATTTAGTAAAGCTAAAGCATAAAGCGAGAGCCTTTCCAAATGAACTTTCAGGTGGAGAACAGCAGCGTGTATCTATCGCGCGATCTATCGTTAATAACCCGAAAGTAATGATTGCCGATGAACCTACCGGGAATTTAGATCCTGATACTTCATGGGAAATTATGAAGTTGTTCGAAGAAATTAATGAACGAGGCACGACGATTGTGATGGCAACACACAACAAAGAGATTGTTAACACGATGAAAAGACGTGTTATTGCAATAGAATACGGAAAAATTGCTAGAGACGAAGTGAAGGGGGATTATGGCTATGAAGCCTAGAACATTACTCCGACATTTCAGAGAAAGTTTCAAAAGTTTAGCTCGTAATGGTTGGATGACATTTGCATCCATTAGTGCCGTTACTGTAACGCTACTATTAGTCGGTGTATTCCTCGTTATTATGATGAACTTAAATAACGTGGCGAAGGAAATTGAACAAGACGTTGAAATTAAAGTTTATATAGAAATGACAGCAACAGAAGAAGAGCAAAATCAATTACAAGCAGATTTAGAAAAAGTTTCGAAAGCTGAATCTGTTGTATTTTCATCTAAAGATAGTGAATTAGAAAGTTTAAAGGATAGCTTTGGTGAAGATGGCGCTATTTTAGACCTTTTTGAACAAAGTAATCCACTATATGATGTGTTTATTGTCAAAACAAAGACTCCACAAGATACCTTTGATGTAGCAAAACAAATTGAGGGCTTTGACAATGTTGCGAAAGTAGTGTTTGGTCAAGAAACGGTGGAAAGGCTCTTCCAAATCTTTAATATAGCTCGTAACATCGGACTCGCATTAATTTTAGGGTTAGTATTTACGGCGATGTTCCTAATATCTAACACTATTAAAATAACTATTTTTGCAAGAAGAAAAGAAATTGAAATTATGAAACTAGTAGGGGCAACAAATTGGTTTATCCGCTGGCCGTTTTTCCTAGAAGGTCTTTGGTTAGGTGTTCTTGGTGCATTTTTACCAATTGCGATTATTTTAACATCGTACTATTACCTCATTGATCTAGTTCAACCAAAAGTAACATCTCAATTTTTACAATTCTTACCTTTCTTCCCGTTCGCATTCCAAGTTGTTGGCATTTTAGTTGCTATCGGTGCGTTTATCGGAATTTGGGGTAGTATGATGTCTGTCCGTAAGTTTTTAAAAGTATAAAATAGTCGAGTATTAGTAGATTGCTATATAAATAGTGTTCCCTTAAAACGATTAAGGAAAACATGAAATGCTCGTCTTTTTGAGGAGGGTTATACCTCCTCGTATACATAAACGTTTGAGGAGGATCAAAATGAGAAGGAAAATCGGCATAGGTATTATTGCAGCGGTCATCGGTTTATCTGTTGTATTTTCAACGAACTACTCAGATACAACATTCGCAAATGGGTTGCAAGAAAAACTTAACGAAAATAAGGAAGCTCAATCAAATCTTGAATCTTCTTTAAATGAAAAACAAGAAGAAGTGAACAAATTACAAGCAGAACAAGCTCAAACTGAAGCGGAAATTACTCGTTTAGACAAAGCGGTGGAAGAAACGAAGGCTAAAATCCGTACGAAAAAAGATGAAATTGAAACGACTCGTCAAGAAATTGAACAGTTAAAGAAAGAAATTGAAGTATTAATGGAAAGAATCGAACGTCGTACTGCATTATTAGAAGATAGAGCGCGTACGTTCCAAACAGGTGGAGGCGCTATTAACTATATCGATGTAGTTTTAGGAGCGCAAAGCTTTAGCGACTTCATTGACCGAGTAAATGCAGTTGCCCTTATTTTGCAAGCTGACAGAGATATCGTCCAAGCACATGAAGATGACTTAAAGCTTTTAGAAGATAAAGAATTAGAACTACGTAGTAAACTTACTAACTTAGAAACGCAATTAACAGAGCTAGAAGGCTTAGAGAAGAGTCTAGAAGGTCAAATTGCGGAAAAAGCAAAAATTATGGATAAATTAAAGAAACAAGAACAAGAAGCGATGCATGAAATTCATGAAATTGAAGATGAAGCTGCATTCTTAAGAGCACAAGAAAGAGCGATTCAATCACAAATTAAAGCAGAAGCAGAACGTAAAAAGCGTGAAGAAGAAGAGCGCAAACGCCGTGAAGCAGAGCAAGCAAAACAAGCTTCTAGTAATAGTGGTGGCAGCTCGGGTGGTAATAATTCAACTGGTACAGCACCAGCCCCTGCAGTAACTAGTGGTAACTTTATGAGACCAGCTACAGGGCGTGTAACATCAGAATTTGGCCCACGTTGGGGAACGTTCCACTACGGTATCGATATCGGTAAAAACGGTAGAAAAGAAGATGTTCCTATTGTTGCAGCAGCATCTGGTACAGTATTCCGTTCTAGCTATACTCCATCTTACGGTAATGCGATATTTATTACTCACAATATTGATGGACAAGTTTGGACTACGGTTTACGCTCACTTAGAAAACCGTGCAGTTGGTGAAGGTCAGTATGTAGAAAAAGGTCAATACCTCGGCATGATGGGGAATACAGGTCATTCTACTGGACCACACTTACACTTTGAATTACACAAAGGACCTTATCAGTTCCCGCGTGTTAACGCTGTAAATCCGAGAAATTACATTAATTTCTAATTTGCATAAAATGTACAAGCTTTTCATATACTAGTTATTAATTAAGGCATTACACTTTAAACGTGTAATGCCTTTTCTACACATATTTCCACAAGTAAATGATAGGCTCAACTTTTCGTTTTGCTATATGACTATGTTACAATAGTCTTTAAATGGAAGTGTAGAAATTCGATTTTGCGTCATATTGCGCACTTGTAAGTTGCTGTAACTTAAGGCATCGCCGTTTTCATTTCTACATAGTATGAACGAAACGAGACTTAAAAAATGCAGGGGGTTTTTCGGATGAATCGTAAATTAGTGACCGCCGTAATGGTGCTTTCACTTTTATTAGGTGCCGGCGCAATGTACGTTGGACTCCAAGTTTTTGGAGATTCACCTGTATCAACAACTACTTCACCAAATTCTTCAAATGAAAATTCAAATGCAAAAAAAGAGAAAGAAGTAGTCATTAATGTTGATGAGCAAATGAAAAAAATTCAACAAGCGTTTGAATTAATTTCAACAGAGTACGTCGAGCAAGTCGACCAAATGGAACTAATTGAAGGTGCTATTCAAGGGATGGTTAGCACGTTAGAAGATCCTTATTCTACATATATGGATAAAGATACGGCAGAACAATTTACACAATCATTAGAGTCTTCTTTTGAAGGAATTGGTGCAGAGGTTGGTATGCAAAATGGTAAAGTAACGATTATTTCTCCATTTCGTGACTCTCCCGCTGAAAAGGCAGGGTTACAGCCAAATGATCAAATTATAAAAGTAGATGATGAAGACATTGCCGGCTTAGATTTATACCAAGCGGTGTTAAAAATTCGTGGCGAAAAAGGTACGGTCGTTAAACTAGAAGTGGAACGCCCAGGAGTAAATGAATCGTTTGTCGTAAATGTAACGAGAGATACGATTCCGTTAGATACCGTTTATTCAAAAACGTTTGAGCAAGATGGGAAAACGATAGGGTACATTCAAATTACTTCTTTTGCCCAAGAAACGTCGGCTGATTTTCAAGATCAACTTAATGAACTAGAAAACAGTGGTATTGATGGATTAATCATTGATGTTCGTGGAAATCCAGGTGGGCTGTTAGATCAAGTTCAGACGATTTCATCAGAGTTTATTACGAAAGATAAACCGTATGTTCAAATAGAACAACGAAACGGCGAGAAGCAGAGATATTTCTCCTCTTTAACTGAAGAAAAATCGTATCCAATCGTAGCATTAATTGATAAAGGTAGTGCTTCCGCTTCTGAAATTTTAGCAGGTGCTTTAAAAGAAGCTGGAGGATACGACATTATTGGTGAAGCTTCATTTGGTAAAGGAACGGTACAGCAAGCAGTTCCATTTACGGATGGTAGTAACATAAAATTAACGCGTTACAAATGGTTAACTCCAGATGGTAACTGGATTCATAACGATGGAGTTACGCCTACAATAGAAGTACGTCAACCTGACTATTTTTACGCTAGTCCAATTGTGTTAGAAGACGGAGAAGAGTTAGTGTTTGATTCTAACAATGAAAAAGTAAAAAATGTGCAAGTGATGCTTCAAGGGTTAGGACTAGAGCCTGGTCGTGCGGATGGCTATTTCAGTAAGCAAACTGAAGAAGTAATCCGTCAATTCCAAAAGGATAAAGGCATTTCCGTTACTGGAAAGGTCAATAGTGAAACAGCTGAATTGATCCAAACGGACTTACTAGAGGCAGTTCGTGCAGAAGAAAATGATGCTCAACTTCAAGAAGCAATTAAAGTTTTAGGTCGTTAATAAAAGAGGTTGTCCGATATAAGTGTTCATTTCACTTATAATCGGGCACCTCTTTTTGGCTTATGTTAAAATTTTCACATTCTAACTACCATTTTCTAACTTATATGAAAAAAAACAGGTGAAAAGTGTCGTACCTTTGTTAGTTGTGGAAATTTTCTATACTTCTTATCGCCTTTTCTATGATAAAATAAAGAGTAAAATGAGCTGAATAGGCGGTGTAAATGTGTTTGAGGCTTGGGGAATTGAATTATTAAAAGCAATTGGTCGTTTTTTTATCCATCCTGTACCTTACGTTATTGTTGCTGTAGCATTACTCCTTGGTTATATGCGGATAAAAAGAGAACGATATGACTTCCATATAAGAGTATATGATATTTTTCATGAGCTTCGATTTGCCATTCAACCTATGCTGATGGGATTAGCTCTCTCTATTTTCACAATAGGTCTAGGAGTAATCATACCGTTCAGTACAATATTTTTTATTAGTATTATTACTGTCCTTTTAGCTCTCACATTAAGGCCAAAATGGCTATCGGCAAGCTTTATATTTGGAGTAACAATACTAGCTATTCTAGTGTTGCCTCAATTTACTACAGGCGTATCATTAATTGATGATCAAATTCAATCAATGGCGACGACTCATATTCCGAGCATAACGTTCCTTTTAGCTACGTTTGTGATCGTAGAAGGGTTGTTAATTTGGAAGCAAGGGTCCCGTTTGACGACGCCGCAACTAGAGAAAAGTAAGCGTGGTTTACCAGTCGGAGCGCATGAAACTAGTCGAGTATGGCTCATTCCGTTATTTTTATTTTTACCTGGGACAGGCCTTCAATCAACAGTCGAATGGTGGCCAGTATTTTCTTACGGAGAACAAACTTTCTCTCTTTGGATTGTTCCGTTTGCATTAGGTTTCTCGCAACGATCGTATACTGCTGTACCGAAACAAGCCTTTGCTCTTACAGGTAGACAAATCTTTGCATTAGGGATTGTATTATTTCTACTAGCAGTTGGTACTATATGGGTAGAATGGTTAACATTAGCTGCAGTTATTTTAGCAATTGTAGGAAAAGAATTGATTACTTATATGGGTAGGAAAAGAGAAGAAGAAGCCCCACCTATTTTCGTTCATCGCGACAAAGGGTTAATTGTGCTTGGTATTATACCAAATAGTGTAGCGGAGAAAATGAATGTAGAAATTGGTGAAATTATTTTAAAAGTAAACGGCATGACAGTGTCATCTGTACAACAATATTATGAAGCATTACAATCGAATCGAGCTTTTTGTAAACTACAAGTACTTGACGAAAATAACGAACTCCGTTTCGAGCAACGTGCCCTATACGAAGGAGAACACCACGAATTAGGTTTCTTACTCGTTCAAGAGGGGAAGAGATGGAAAAAAGAAGCGGTGTAACAATAGAAAAAACTACTTAGCATTAGTCTAAGTAGTTTTTTCTTGTATTAAAGTTTTGTTATGTGCATGTAAAAAAGAACGTTTAAGTAATACTATTTGCACTTCTCATGATAAGATAGAAGAAAATTACCATGTAGAGGTGGTCAATTGTTTCCTACTGTTATCCCTGCTATCCGTAATATAAAGGACTTTGAATATGTGCTAAAAAAAGACCATGAGCATATTATATTTTTAGAAACACGACTTTCCCAAGTAGACAGTATCGTGAAGCATGCGAAACAGCATAACAAAAAAGTATTGATGCATGCTGATCTCATTCAAGGATTAAAAGTGGATGAATATGGACTAGAGTATTTAATTAATAACGTGAAAATAGATGGGATTATATCAACGAGAGCGAACGTTATAACTTTTGCAAAAAAGCACCAAGTAATTGGAATCCAACGGTTATTCGCCTTAGATAGTCATGCACTTGATCATAATTTAAAGCTATGCAAAAAAGTTCAGCCGGACTACATAGAAGTACTTCCCGGAATTATACCGAGTGTTAATAAAGAAATTATCGAAAAAACAGGCATTCCCCTAATAGCGGGTGGATTAATCCGTACAGAAGAGGATGTGCAGCATTCTTTAAAAAGTGGTGCCATTGCTGTTACGACCTCCAATAGGAATCTTTGGTAATAGATGATTCATTGCTTTATATTTTTTTAGAATATTGTTATAATGAAACTAAGTTAATAATTTGGGCGGAGAACTCGAGAGACCACATCACTCTACTTTTCGGAAACGAAAATAGAGTTGATTTGTGGTCTCTTTTTTGTTATTTTTCGCCTCTCATTGCTAGATTTTTAAAGTGAGTGCTAAACAGTTGTCTTGAATAATATATTGCTATTATGAAAGGAACGATTATGATGCAATTTTCTAATGTAAATAGAGTAGAAATAAAGAAAAAAATGCAAAGTGAACCGTTAGATCTACTAGTTATTGGTGGTGGAATTACTGGTGCTGGCATTGCTTTAGATGCAGCTACGAGGGGAATGAAGGTTGCCGTTGTGGAAATGCAAGACTTCGCTGCGGGCACATCGAGCCGATCAACAAAACTTGTCCATGGTGGATTACGGTATTTAAAACAATTCGAAATCGGAGTTGTTGCAGAAGTTGGGAAAGAGCGTGCGATTGTGTATGAAAATGGCCCACATGTCACAACACCGGAATGGATGATGTTACCGTTCTACAAAGGAGGAACGTTTGGCCCTCTCACGACGAGTATCGGATTGAAAGTGTATGATTTTTTAGCTGGTGTTAAAAAAAGTGAACGAAGAAAAATGTTAAAGCCTGAAGTTGCAATAGCACGAGAACCCCTATTAAAACGGACTGGTTTGAAGGGGTCGGGTTTGTATGTGGAATATAAAACCGATGATGCCCGTTTAACGCTTGAAGTGATGAAAAAGGCTGTTGAAATGGGAGCACAAGCTCTTAATTATATGCAGGTTGTTGCATTAGTTTACGAAAATAATAAAGTAGTTGGTGTGAAAGCGGAAGACTTAATAGATGGGTCTATAGTAGAAATACGTGCGAAAAAAACGGTGAACGCGGCAGGTCCATGGGTCGATACGTTAAGAGAAATGGATAAGTCAAAAAAAGGGAAAACGTTGCAATTAACGAAAGGAATTCATTTAGTGTTTGATGGAAAAAGGTTTCCGCTCAAGCAGGCTATTTATTTTGATACAAAGGATGGGCGGATGATCTTTGCTGTTCCGAGAGACGGAAAAACTTACGTAGGTACGACAGACACAGTATATAAAGGGGACATTGCTCATCCGAAAGTTACAGTTGAAGACCGTGATTATGTTTTAACAGCGATTGACTTTATGTTTCCTGACGTAAAAATATCAGCTAATGATGTTGAATCAAGCTGGGCTGGGCTTAGACCGTTAATTCATGAAGATGGAAAATCTCCATCTGAAATTTCTCGGCGGGATGAAATATTTATCTCGGAATCTAATTTTATTTCCATTGCAGGAGGTAAATTAACCGGGTATCGGAAAATGGCCGAACAAATAGTAGATGTAGTTGCTAGGCAAATTCATAAAGAAGAAGGAATTAGATTTCCGAATGCTAGTACGAAGTCCTTACCAATCTCCGGTGGGGATGTAGGTGGTTCGGAAGGATTTAAAAAATTTATTACTCTAAAGCGGATGGAAGTAAAGAATATTGGTTTTAGCGAAGAAATTGCAGAACAACTAATTTACCGCTACGGATCTAATGTAGATATAGTTTTTAACATATACAAAAAAGAGAAAGAAAAGGCTAAAGAGGAAGGACTTGATCCAGTTGTTTATGCTTGCTTAAAATATAGTATCGATTATGAGCTGGCATTTACACCGAGTGACTTCTTCATTAGACGTACTGGGGCAATCTTCTTTAATATTCGTTGGGTACTTGAGCATAAGAATTCTGTTACAATATTTATGAAAAAAGTGTTCCGATGGACAGATGAGCAGTACAAAGAGTATAAACAAGAGTTGGAACAGCTAATTTATGAGACTACTAACCCTTTAACAGAAAAGGAATATTAAAAGTTTGCTTTTTTTGAAAAGGTAATCTTTTCTTTCATTTAAGATATTTCTGCCATATTTATGTTGTAATTGTAGATAACATATTTATGGTAATTATGATAATCTAGATGTAAAGGTATTCATTGCAAATGGTTAAGGAGGTTTTCGGAAAAATGGAAATTGCCATTGTGGTAGCATTGCTTATCGGAGTGGGATCTGCAATTGCGACATTGATGTTAGGTGGAAAGAGTGATGAAAACTATCGTGGTGCTGCAAAAAGAAATAGCATTAATTTATCGTTAATTTATACAGTTGTTATTATTTTATCATTTGCGGCTCTTGGAATATATCTCGTATGGTTTGTTTAAAAATACAAAAATAAAAGAACGACTTTTCACCTCTATCATCTAGATAACGGGATTGTCGTTCTTTTTTGTATAATTGCTGAAGTTTTTCTTGCTTTGTTTTTGTTTTCTTCGTCGTTAAGTTCGCTAGTGCATACACTCCACGACCGTTTTCAGGATTACGCTTTCCTTCTCGTTCTAGCTTTTCACGATATTTCTTTGCTTTACTTTTTGCCATACTGTATCATCCTTTCCTCTCTGTTTCTTCTATTATACACATTTTCGATCAACTTGTTTATAAAACTGTGTATGATCAATATTAAATAAATAGTTATACACAATTACTATAAATGTGGATAAATACCGGCAACTGTAAAGGTTTAATTCACTATTACCGAAGTGTTTATACACAAAAACACAAAAGAAATGCACAATTGTTAGTAAATAAGGGCGAAAATGGAGGGTCTGTGGATTAGTAGTTGAGAAAAATATTTTATATTCACAATATTTTTGCTAGTTATACACAATAGTTTGTACATTAAACATATTTAGGTAAGAAATGTGGATAATATTCAGAATAATATGGAAAGAAGTCCGCAAAATAGCTGTTAATTATACACAAGTCGTAAAAAGGAAAAAACTTTATTTCTTCGGACAAATGATATCTGCTATAATATTTCTATTCCTAAAAATGAGAAGAGGCAGGTTGAATTTGTGAACAACTTAACTAATGAAATAGATCGTCGTAGGACGTTTGCGATTATCTCTCACCCGGATGCTGGAAAAACAACGTTAACAGAAAAATTATTAGTTTTTGGTAACGTTATTCGTTCAGCGGGTACCGTAAAAGGTAAAAAATCAGGTAAATTTGCTACGTCTGACTGGATGGAAATTGAGAAGAAACGTGGAATCTCGGTAACTTCCAGTGTTATGAGTTTTGAATATATGGACCGTCATATTAATATTCTGGATACTCCAGGACACGAAGACTTCAGTGAAGATACGTATCGTACGTTAACAGCAGTAGATAGTGCAGTAATGATTATCGACTGTACAAAAGGTGTGGAGCCACAAACGATTAAGCTTTTCAAAGTTTGTCGTATGCGTGGTATTCCAATCTTTACGTTCATCAATAAGTTAGACCGTGAAGGAAAAGAGCCGTTAGAGCTGTTAGAAGAAATTGAAGAAGTGTTAGGAATTGAGTCTTACGCGATGAACTGGCCAGTTGGTATGGGGAAACGCTTCTTAGGAGTGTATGACCGTTACAATGAAGTGTTCATTCGTTGGCAAGGAAAAGAAGAAGAGCAACATATTCCTTTTTCTGAGCTAGATGATGTGAAAGAAATTTCAGAACATCCAACGTTTGTTCAAGCGAAAGATGACTTTGAACTGTTAGAAGAGGCAGGAAACGATTTTTCCATTGAAAAAGTGAAGAATGGACTTCAAACACCAGTCTTTTTCGGAAGTGCGATTGCGAACTTCGGTGTAGAAATGTTTTTCCGAACGTTTATCGACCTTGCAAATGAGCCACAACCGCGTCAAACAGTGGCGGAAAGTGTGAAGCCGCAATCTGAACAGTTTTCTGGCTTTATTTTCAAAATACAAGCGAACATGAATCCGGCTCACCGTGATCGTCTAGCATTCCTACGCGTTTGTTCCGGAGTGTTTGAAAGAGGAATGACGGTAAAAGTTAGTCGCACTGATAAAGCGATTAAGTTAACGCAGTCTCAACAGTTTTTAGCATCTGACCGTGAAACAGTAGAGCACGCTTATCCAGGTGATATTATCGGTATTTACGATCCAGGAGTGTATCAAATTGGTGACTCTTTATATAGTGGAAACCAACAAGTCGAGTTTGATGAAATCCCAACGTTTGCTCCAGAGCTTTTCGTAAAAGTAACAGCGAAAAACGTCATGAAAGGGAAGCAATTTGGGAAAGGTATTACGCAGCTCGTTCAAGAAGGTGCCATCCAATTATACCGTCAATACGGAACAGACGATTACATCTTAGGTGCGGTTGGTCAGCTACAGTTAGATGTATTTGAATACCGTATGAAAGGGGAATACAACGTCGAAGTTGTATACCAAATGATTGGATCGAAAATCCCTCGTTGGTTAGAAGATCAAAAAGTCGATACGAACTTGTTTGATTCCCGTAACATGTTAGTAAAAGACCGTAATGGCGATTATGTTGCACTATTCGACAACGACTTCTCATTACGCTGGTTCCAAGATAAAAACCCTAAAATCAAACTTATTGATATTATGGCTCAAGATGAAGAATAAGGTGAAAAAAGGCTCTGTAGTTTTAGAGCCTTTTTCTATTTTTATATTGAAAAAGTGCGCATTCTGTCGATATAAAGGAAAAGAACGCTGAAAGAAGTGAATATCATGAAGGAACTCAGTAAATATGTAACTGGTCATATGACAGTTTTACAATTGAATGGGCGGGAAATAGAAACAGGTAAGTGCTCCATTTTTTTATACAAGCTGTCGATGCAAGGGATGATTATTATTAGTAACATTAATTTCCCAGAAGGAACAGATACTCTTTTACAGTTTCAATTTACAGTGAAAAATAAACCGTACACGTTAAAGGCGAAAATTGATAAATGGATTCCGAACAGTAAAGAAGGACAGTTTACGTATATGGTAATGTATGAAACTCAAAACATGAAAGAAGAAGATGATCTTTTCCAATTCGTTAATACTTTACAACTAGCTAATAAAAATAAAAATTTAAGTAGAGTGGTAGAAACTTCGCTAGAACTATCATTTGCGTAAGGAAAATAATCGGAAACCTGTTATAATATACGTACGAGTGAATAGAAAGAGGTTTTCGAATTGTTAGCTATTAAAATAATTGTTGCGCTCTTTTTGCCAGCATTATTAGTTGTTTTGTTTACGAGGGTAACGTACAACCTATATGTAGGCACTGGTTTAGCCTTAGCGCTCCTTATTGCTTCATATTATAAAGGTTATACAGATGAGTGGTACATTATTGCGATTGATATGATGTCCTTACTTGTCGGGTTTTTGTATGGGAGAAGGGTAATCAGAAATTTAAAGTGAGAGGATGTAACGTTTGGTTGCATGCTCTTTTTTTCGTGAATATTTTAGAGGGCACCTTAAAAATAGGAAAGTTGGTTAAAGTTTGTTCGTTCCACTGCGCTACAGGTGCTCGCTTTCCGCGGGGAGATGTCTAGCTCCAGCGCATTGGCCCTATCAAACTTCCCAGTCCGTCCGTACGATAAGTCAACATCGACTCAACTAACGTTTCCCAAAGCGTTTCCTTTATCTCCTACCGGACTGCTCCAGTTTGTACGGGCCAGACCGATGCGCTTACGCCTTTCGTGGATTCGAGCCTCCTCGGCTTCGCCTGTGGGGTCTCGACCTTCCCTCTACCTCCCGCTGGAGTCTCGCACCTTCCTCTCCGTTACACTCACGGTTTTAAACTTTGAATGGTCAAACATTGCAACTCTAAACTTAACCACCGATATTTATTCTTCACGGTGAATCGGTTAGTTGATTTCATCGAAACATGTATTATTTCGAAAAAAACCTTCATAATTGAAACTAGAAAACTTGTACTACCGTCTAATGGGCATAGTTGGATGGGGAAGGGGGAAATCCCTTGTTGGAGGAAGAGAAAAGGCGAGTCATTGAAGAGGCCTTAGAGATGTACGGGGAAGAGGTTAAACGGTTAATTTATACGTATGTGAAGGACTTCGATGTAGTAGACGACCTGTTTCAAGAAGTGTTTGTAAAAGTATATTTTCACCTCGATTCTTTTAGAGGAGAGAGTGAGTTAAAAACATGGATCTATCGAATTGCGATTAATCGAAGTAAAGATTATTTGCGAAGTTTTAAATATAGAGTGTTGCAATTACTGCAGCCGGTACAGTCGGAAGATGTGGAATCAAAAGTGCTTTTAAAAGAGAGAAATGATGAAGTAGCTGCATTTGTTTTTCAATTGCCTATTAAATACCGAGAAATTATTATTTTATATTACTATCGAGATTTAAGTGTAGATGAAGTAGCGACCGTGCTTCATATTAGTGCAAATACAGTAAAAACAAGACTAGTTCGAGGAAGAGAAAGGCTACGCAAAATGTTTGAAGAGGGAGGAACCGTAGATGAAAGAACCTTTAGACAAGGATAAATTTAAGCGGAATATGGACGAATACATTTCCAGCCATTCGTTGTTTTCTGCTATTGACCAATCGAGAGTGTTAGAGCGTATTGATAAGGCAAAGCGAAGGAAACGATTATGGAAGCGTCCAAGGCTTCTATTAGTTTTAATCTTCTTCGGACTGTTATTGGTTATTATATTTGGTTTTCGTACAACTGGCATGTAGGCGGAGTGATTGTTCCTGCCTACATTTACAATATTTCACTCTACTTCAGCAGCTTTTTCCTGATATTCTACTAATTGCTGTACTTCCTCTTCGGTTGTCTCTACAAGCTCTGCAGGTCGGACAACCCATATCGGATCAGCACCGAACGTTTCTCCGTAACCGATGAGTACTCCATGGATTGTCACTACATCACCAATTTGAATATCTTCTTCAATAGCTCTCTCAAACGTAACGAGAATAGAAGGTAAGTAAGGCTCCTTCAGCTCTATCGTTCTTTCATCTTGTATTCGATGAACAGTAGCTGTCCAGCGTACTGATTTTTCTTTATTTTGTTTAATATAATCATGCACATATAGACCATCTATTTCACTATATAAAAATTCTTCGTCTCTATTATGTAGCGCCCTTTCGTCTAAATAGTCCAAATCTAGCACTTTTATTGGAATACTATTGTTAGAGCAAGCGACCATTAAAAAGAAAAGGATCGATACTTTCCAAATTTTCACCTTCATCCCACCTTTCCACACCATTTTACTTATCCAAAATAAGAACAGCAACTCTTACTATCAATGACCTACATATTGAAAAGTAAATGTCGAATAGAAAAATAGAATATTTGTTCGCTTTTTTGTGTTTTTTTATACCTTTTGTGGTAAGATATAATATAGATTTTAAGAACGGATTGGAGGCTTATGTGTGCAAAACGAGTTTGAATTAGTATCAAAGTATCAACCGCAGGGGGACCAGCCAGGAGCAATTCAAGAACTAGTCGATGGAATTAATAATGGTAAAAAGCATCAAACATTACTAGGAGCTACTGGGACAGGTAAAACTTTTACCATTTCTAACGTTATTAAAGAAGTAAACAAGCCAACGTTAATTATCGCACATAATAAAACGTTAGCTGGTCAGTTATATAGCGAATTTAAAGAGTTTTTCCCAAACAATGCAGTCGAATATTTCGTCAGCTACTATGATTACTATCAGCCAGAAGCGTACGTGCCTTCCACAGATACATTTATTGAAAAAGACGCAAGCATTAATGACGAAATTGATAAACTACGCCACTCAGCGACGGCATCCCTCTTTGAGCGAAACGATGTTATCATCATTGCGAGTGTTTCTTGTATTTACGGTTTAGGTTCTCCAGAAGAATATCGCGACTTAGTCGTTTCTCTACGAGTAGGAATGGAAAAAGAGAGAAACGAATTACTTCGAAACTTAGTCGACATTCAATACGATCGTAATGACATAGACTTTCGCCGTGGTACATTCCGGGTGAGAGGAGATGTAGTGGAAATTTTCCCAGCATCTCGTGATGAGCATTGTGTACGTATTGAGTTTTTCGGTGACGAAATTGATCGCATCCGAGAAGTCGATTCTTTAACAGGCGAAATACTAGGAGACCGCAATCATATTTCAATCTTTCCGGCTTCCCACTTCGTTACTCGTGAAGAAAAGATGCGAAAAGCGATTGTGAATATTGAAGCGGAGTTAGAAGAGCGTCTTGCGGAATTACGTGAAAATAACAAGCTACTAGAAGCACAACGATTAGAACAGCGTACTCGTTATGACTTAGAAATGATGCGAGAAATGGGATTTTGTTCAGGGATTGAAAACTATTCACGTCATTTAACGTTACGTCCTTCTGGCTCTACACCATATACATTAATCGACTTCTTTCCAGAAGACTTCTTATTAGTAATTGATGAGTCGCACGTAACATTACCGCAAATTCGTGGCATGTTTAATGGCGACCAAGCACGTAAACAAGTGTTAGTCGACCACGGCTTCCGTTTACCATCGGCGAAAGATAACCGTCCTCTTCGTTTTGAAGAATTTGAAGAAAAGGTGAGTCAAGCTGTTTTCGTATCAGCAACACCAGGACCGTATGAATTAGAGCATACACCGGAAATGGTTGAGCAAATTATTCGTCCGACTGGCTTGTTAGATCCGACTGTCGAGGTGCGACCAATTCATGGTCAAATCGATGATCTACTAGGTGAATTACATAAACGTATTGAGAAAAACGAACGTGTTCTTATTACAACATTAACGAAAAAAATGTCCGAAGACTTAACAGCGTATTTAAAAGACATAGGTATAAAGGTTGCTTACTTACATTCAGAAATAAAAACGTTAGAACGAATTGAAATAATACGTGAACTCCGCATGGGTAAATACGACGTTCTTGTCGGAATTAACCTTTTGAGAGAAGGACTAGATATTCCAGAAGTATCGTTAGTAGCTATTTTAGATGCCGACAAGGAAGGTTTCTTACGTTCAGAACGATCTCTCATTCAGACGATGGGACGTGCTGCAAGGAATGCAAGTGGTCACGTTATTATGTATGCAGATAAAATAACGAACTCGATGAAAATTGCGATAGATGAAACGAAACGCCGTCGTGAAGTTCAGCAACAATACAACGAAAAACACGGTATTACACCAAAGACCATCCAAAAAGATATTCGCGATGTTATTCGTGCAACGATTGCTGCAGAGGAAACCGAGAATTACGATTCGGTGTTAACATTACCAAAGACGAAGAAAGAGCGCGAAGAACTAATCGAAAGCCTAGAGCGAGAAATGAAAGAAGCGGCAAAAGATCTCGACTTCGAAAGGGCAGCCGAGCTTCGTGACTTACTATTAGAACTAAAAGCAGAAGGATGATAGAAGGATGGCAATTGACAATATAGTAGTAAAAGGGGCTCGTGCCCACAATTTAAAAAACATAGATGTAACAATTCCGCGCGATAAACTTGTCGTTATAACAGGTTTATCGGGTTCTGGGAAATCTTCCTTAGCCTTTGACACGATTTACGCAGAAGGTCAGCGTCGTTATGTTGAGTCTTTATCTGCCTATGCTCGTCAGTTTTTAGGACAAATGGATAAACCGGATGTTGATTCGATTGAAGGGCTATCACCTGCGATTTCTATTGACCAAAAGACGACAAGCCGCAACCCGCGCTCGACTGTCGGAACGGTTACAGAAATATACGATTATTTACGTCTTTTATACGCTAGAGTTGGTAGACCAACATGTCCAAAGCATGGAATTGAAATTTCATCCCAAACGATTGAACAAATGGTGGACCGCATTCTCGAATATCCAGAGCGTACGAAACTTCAAATATTAGCACCTGTTGTTCAAGGGAAAAAAGGTCAACATGTAAAAGTACTTGAAAATATTAAAAAGCAAGGCTACGTCCGTATTCGTGTTGACGGTGAAATGCAAGAAATTACAGATGATATTGAATTAGAAAAAAACAAAAAGCATACGATCGAAGTAGTTGTAGACCGTGTTGTTGTGAAGGAAGGCGTGGAAACGCGTTTATCTGACTCGTTAGAATCTGCCTTGAAGCTTGGAGAAGGAAGAGTACTTGTAGACGTTATTGGCGAAGAGGAACTACTTTTTAGTGAGTTACATTCCTGTCCTCAATGCGGCTTTTCGATTGGAGAATTAGAGCCAAGAATGTTCTCATTTAACTCTCCGTTCGGTGCCTGTACGAAATGTGATGGACTAGGGATCAAATTAGAGGTAGATGTTGATTTAGTCATCCCAAATAAGGATTTAACCTTAAAGCAACACGCCATCGCACCTTGGGAACCTACTAGTTCACAATATTACCCAACACTATTAGAAAGTGTTTGTAATCATTACGGAATTGATATGGATATTCCAGTTAGTGAAATTCCAGGGCATTTAATGGATAAAATTCTTTACGGTAGTGACGGGGAACAGATTTATTTTCGTTATAAGAATGAATTCGGGCAAGTGCGTGAAAATTACATCGTATTTGAAGGTGTTATAAACAATGTTGCTCGCCGTTACAAAGAAACATCATCTGATTACATCCGCGAGCAAATGGAAAAATATATGGCAGAACATCCTTGTCCTTCTTGTAAAGGGTATCGGTTAAAACCTGAAACGTTAGCTGTCCTAATTAATGGCTTACATATTGGTGAAGTAACGAAGCTTTCTGTTAAGGATTTATTACACCAAACGGAAAACATCCAACTTACAGAAAAAGAAGCAAAAATTGCCCATATGATTTTACAAGAAATTGTGGAGCGACTAGGCTTTTTAAATAATGTTGGTCTCGATTATTTAACGTTAAGTCGATCAGCCGGTACACTATCAGGTGGGGAAGCGCAACGTATTCGACTTGCTACCCAAATCGGTTCGCGACTAACAGGTGTACTATATATTTTGGACGAACCGTCGATTGGACTTCATCAACGGGATAACGACCGGCTTATTTCTACGCTACAAAGTATGCGTGATATCGGAAACACGTTAATTGTCGTTGAGCACGATGAAGATACGATGGTAGCAGCAGATTACTTAATCGATATCGGACCAGGAGCAGGTGTTCACGGTGGGGAAGTTATTTCTGCTGGCACTCCTGAGGAAGTGATGAATGATCCGAGTTCCTTAACCGGTCAATACCTATCAGGGAAAAAATTCATTCCACTACCACTTGAGCGGAAAATCGTAAAAGATCGAAAGTTACAAATAATTGGGGCGAACGAAAATAACTTGAAAAATGTATCGGCAGATATTCCTTTAGGTTGCTTCGTAGCTGTAACGGGTGTTTCTGGATCTGGTAAAAGTACATTAATAAATGAAATACTCCAAAAAGCGTTAGCTCAGCAGCTACATAAGGCTAAAGCGAAACCAGGTACACATAAGCAAATAAAAGGGATGGAGCAATTAGAAAAAGTAATAGACATTGACCAATCTCCAATTGGTAGAACGCCGCGCTCTAACCCTGCAACGTATACAGGTGTATTCGACGACATTCGTGACTTATTTGCCTCTACAAATGAAGCAAAAGTTCGTGGCTATAAAAAAGGGCGCTTTAGCTTTAATGTAAAGGGCGGACGATGTGAAGCTTGTCGCGGGGATGGAATTATTAAAATAGAAATGCACTTTCTACCAGACGTTTACGTTCCATGTGAAGTTTGTCATGGAAAACGATACAACCGAGAAACACTTGAAGTGCAATATAAAGGAAAAAACATCTCAAATATATTAGAAATGACAGTAGAAGCCGCTGTCGAGTTTTTCGAAAATCATCCGAAAATTAAACGAAAAGTTCAGACGCTATACGATGTAGGACTTGGTTACATTACACTAGGCCAACCTGCTACAACATTATCAGGGGGCGAAGCACAGCGTGTTAAGCTAGCTTCCGAATTACACCGTCGTTCAAATGGCCGCACTCTCTACATTTTAGATGAGCCAACTACAGGACTTCACGTAGATGACATCTCTCGTTTACTTGTCGTGCTACAGCGCCTTGTAGAAAATGGAGATACCGTATTAGTAATTGAACATAATTTAGACGTCATCAAAGCGGTAGACTACATTATCGACTTAGGCCCAGAAGGCGGAGACAAAGGTGGAACAATCGTCGCCACAGGTACTCCTGAACAAGTAGCCGAAGTACAGGAATCATACACAGGAAGATATTTAAAACCAGTACTTGAACGCGACCGTGCTCGTATGGAGAAGAGAGTCGAGGAATTAGCTAAATAATCTAGTATAGAAGGCTCATCTGTTTTGGACAGATGAGCCTTCTTAATGTCTTTTATTTGGACGTTTTCCCTAATTCCTCCAAACATGTCTCGAAACCGACATAATATTTCATATCATCACTATGACAATAGTGCTAAAATAACTAAATACACAGTTAATTTGCCGGAGGGGTTTTTAGTGGGGTTATTTACAAAAAGAGAAAATAAAATAGAATCAGTTATTAAAAGTGAAGAGTTTGTGGACTCTATTCGCATTTCTGTTACAGATGCAAACATTCGAAAACAAGTGGAGTTGTTAGGGCTAACTGCTGAGGACCTTGCGACGCTACGCTCTGTCTTCCCAATTATCGAACCACATATTTCTAGTATTGTTGCAAAGTTTTACGATAACTTATCGACGCACGAACATTTATTAAAAATTATCAATACTCATAGTTCTATTGAGCGTTTAAGAAAAAGCTTAAATAAGCACTTACTTTTAACATTAAAAGGTGTGGATTTAGACGATAGTTACATAAAAACGTTAGATCGTATTGCGATGGCTCATGTAAGAATTGACCTTGATCCACAATGGTATTTAGCTACATTCCATCATATTTACGAAAATGTAATGGAAGTATTTGAAGAAGCAACACCTTCCTTACAAGATTGGAAAACATATAGTAAAGCATTATCAAAATGTTTAAATTTAGAGCAGCAAATTGTTATTGCTTCCTATGAAAATTTTTATAACAAGCAAGTAGAGGCAAAACAAAATGAAAAAGAAGAGATTTATAGTTACTTAGCGAAAGAAGCAGAGCATTTGTCTGCAATAAGTGAAGAGTCGGCAGCAGCAGTTCAAGAAGTTACTCATGCCCTACAAGATATTGAAAACACGTCTATCGCTACTGTGAACATTGTAGATGAAACAGTACACAAATCGAATGAAGGACAGGGTAAGCTGTTAGAGTTAGAAAAAGGGATGGAACAAATCGTTTTAGACGTTCAAAAAATGGGGCAAGAAGCGATTGAGTTAAAAGAAAATACCGAACAAATACAAGAAATAGCTGATATTGTGAAAGGTATTGCGGAACAAACGAATTTACTTGCGCTAAATGCTTCCATTGAAGCGGCACGTGCTGGCGAGCATGGAAAAGGCTTCGCTGTCGTTGCTACAGAAGTCCGCAAACTTTCCGAAACAACGAAAGAATCTGTTCAACAAGTAAATGAATTTCTATTAAAAACGTCTGAAAAAACAAATACCGTTATGAAAATGCTAAAAGAAGTAGAATACTTAACGAAAAACGGTACATTAGGCGCTTCTACGACGAAACTATTTTTTGAAAGTATTTTAGAAAATATGAATCAAGTGAAAGAAAGTAACATCCAAGTAAAAAATCAGTTAGCCAATACAACAACAACATTACAAAACATCGAAGAAGTATCCGCCAACGTCGCCGCATCAGCAGAAAAACTAGTAAGCAACGCGTAATGGTCATATAAACATTTTTTTGTAAAATGTGAAGAAAGACCATTGGAAATAAAAATTAAACGCGGAGTGGAAAGTGAAGAAAGCGCCAATGGGAATGAAAAGAGTGCTTCAGTTTTGATCGGTTTGAAGGTTTGTACTCAAGGTTTAGAGTTGTGAGTGGAACGGAGCGGAAGGTGTGAGACTCCAGCGGGAGGTAGAGGGAAGGTCGAGACCCCACAGGCGAAGCCGAGGAGGCTCGACTCCACGAAAGGCGTAAGCGCATCGGTCTGGCCCGTACAAACTGGAGCAGTCCGGTAGGAGATAAAGGAAACACGACGAAACGTTAGTTGAGTCGATGTTGACTTATCGTACGGACGGACTGGGAAGTTTGATAGGGCCAATGCGCTGGAGCTAGACATCTCCCCGCGGAAAGCGAACACCTGCAGCGAAGTGAAAACGGGCAAACTTTAAAATCAGTTCCAAAGTTAGAGTGAAAACACCTTCAACGTCTATCCAAAAACTAAAAAAAGAAGCACATCTACTTTTGTGCTTCTTTTACTTTATTTTCAATAAACTGCTCCATAAAACGAACATCAATCGGATACGTTTTTTCCCGAAAACGTATTTCACCCGTATTTTGACCAAACGTCCCTTTCAAATGAAACGAACTACTTTCTAACGTATACTCTTTACTTTCATCATCATAATGAAAATTTGCACTTTGCAGCTCATTCATCACAATCGGCTGAATCGTATCTTCCACAAACTTCGCGCCACTCTCCGTCGTTTCACTCGAAATCACTCCGAAAAAGACGAGCACCACAATAACAACCGCTCCTAAAAGTAACTTTGAAAGTAAGCTCTTAATGAATGGGATAATAATAAATAACGCTACAAAGATAATAATAATCGTTAGCAAATGATCCATGATAAATTGTATCATCCTTTTTCTCCTTTCTAAGCCTCAAGACGTATAGGATGTTCCTTTAAATTAATACTCGAGTCCGACAACAAAATGAACATTTTATGGGAAAATAGAATTATAAGTTAGCAGCAGTATTAACGATAAAGTGAAACTTTACACATCTAAATTCGTATATATAGTTATAGTAAGTCAGCAAGAGGAGGGTTCGCTTATGAATCGTAATTATAAAGCTATTTCATCCTTATGTTATTTTAGCATTTTTTTCGCACCGTTTTTATTACCATTAATCGTATATTTTATCGTAGACGACAAAGAAGTAAAACAACATGCAACAGCTAGTCTTTTTTCACACATTTTACCAGTCATAGTCATACCTTTGTTTATCGTTGCCATACTGTTAAATAGTGTAGTATTTCTATTTTTCGTCCTCGTTTTAGGTGGATTAGCATCTGTATTCGTACTAATTTGGAACATTATTAAAGGTGTTCAACTATTAAAAGAATCATAAATAAGGGGGAAAAGAACATGCAAGAACGTTCGAGAATTTTAAAGCTTGTCGAAGAGGGAAAATTAACAGCAGAAGAAGCATTAATATTACTAGAAAGCTTAGAGAATGATAAAAAAGAAGAAAAGGCACGCGAAGAAGAGATGGTTACCGCAATTTCGAAAGAAGTCATTCAAGAACAGCAGTCTGGCCAAAGTTCTCAGTCTTCATCTGCGAAACAAGCCACTTCGTTTAAAAATAATATATTAGATTTTGTGGAAAGTGCGCTTCAAAAAATTAAAGACTTTGACTTAGACTTTAATTTCGGTTCTTCTGTAACGATTCAACATATATTCCAGCAATCAAGCCCATACATTCAAGACATTGATATTGATGTCGCAAACGGTCAAGTGAAAGTGTTACCGTGGAATGAACGCGATGTGAAAATCGAATGTGAAGCAAAAGTGTACCATGTTGACAATCAAGAAGAGGCGCGCAAGTCATTTTTACAAGAAGTGTTATTTTCGATTGATTCAGGGAAACTTCGATTTTCGGTACAGAAGAAACAGCTAAAAGTAAATGCGACCATTTACGTGCCAGAAGCAGAGTACGACAAGTTATCTGTGCGCATGTTTAACGGCCCTATTAATGGGGAAGCACTACAAGTAAAAACAGTCAAGCTAAAATCAGCGAATGGCTCTATTACAGTGGATCGTATACGAAGTGATGAAGTAGAAGTAGAAACAGCGAACGGTCATATTAAACTAAGTGGTTGTTATGCGAAAGAAGTAGAAGCAGAAACAATTAACGGCCTAATAGAAGTAACTGGTCAAGTAGAAAAGCTAGACGTTCAAAGTTTTAATGGTAATATTGTAGGAGATATTTCGAATAGTACGCCTCGCTCTATAATGGCTAAAACAAAAACAGGAAGCATTGACCTATTCATTCCAACGAAACAGGCGATTGAAGGCGAGCTTAAGACGAATTTAGGTAGCTTTACGTGTGAAGTTCCTGGGATGGACATCGTAGAAGAGAAAAATGATGTTGTTCAAAAGTCATTACATTTTAAAGCGAATAAAGGAGAGGCAACAACTCCTCTTTATATACTAGCGGAAACAAAAACAGGATCGATATTAATTAAACCTTCTGAGGTGATTTAAAATGAAGAAACTATTACGATCTAAAACGGATCGAAAGCTCGCAGGTGTTTTAGGTGGATTAGCAAACTATATGGGGATGGATTCCACGTTACTACGTGTAATCTTTGTTATCATTGCTATTCTAACTTCAGGTTTTCCATTGTTAGTGACGTATCTTATATTAGTGTTTATTATGCCAAATGAAGGAGATACGTATAGCTAATGAAATGGCTCGCCAGTATACTAGTAAATGCAATTGTTTTAATTGTAGTAGCAGGTTACTTTGATTCCTTTTATTTAAGTGGAGTCGGGGCTGCTATTATTGCAAGTTTTATTCTGTCTATTTTAAATGTTATTGTAAAACCTATATTAATTTTGTTAACGTTACCTGTTACCGTCTTAACGCTAGGGTTTTTCCTATTCGTTATTAATGCTATTACACTTTGGATTACAGCAGGCTTAATGGGAGATGCTTTTCATATTGATGGCTTTGGTATGGCGATTCTTGCAGCCATCTTCATCTCCATTTTAAATGTACTTATCCAAAAAGTAATTATAGAACCGTTGCAAAAAAAGTAAATAATTTGTAAAGGGGGTCAGAGCTTGCTCAGGCCCCCTACTTTATTTAAAGGAAGTACAATTGTATAATGGAGAAATGTAATCAATTATTTTACATAGTGCTGCTAAGGAGGAAATACAATGTCTAATGTGCGTACAAAGGATATTATTGATAAATTTCATTTTGATTTAATCGCAGGAGAAGAAGGGGTAAACCGACTAATCGCAACGAGTGATATATCCCGACCAGGTATAGAAATGGCAGGAGATTTTACGTTCTACCCTGCGGAACGAATTCAGCTATTAGGGAAAACAGAGCTTACCTTTTTTAATCGTCTAACAGCAGAACAACGAAAGCACAGAATGGATAACCTTTGTACAGACATCACACCTGGGATAATCGTTTCCCGTGAAATGGAAGTTCCAACCGAGCTTTTAGAGGCGTGTGAACAAGAAGGTGTACCGTTAATGCGCTCGTCGTTGAAAACAACAAAGCTTTCCAGCCGACTAACGAATTATTTGGAAAGTAAATTAGCTCCGACAACGGCGATTCATGGAGTTCTTGTTGACATTTACGGTGTTGGGGTACTTATCACAGGGAAAAGTGGCGTAGGTAAAAGTGAAACAGCATTAGAGCTAGTAAAACGCGGTCACCGCTTAGTTGCAGATGACTGTGTAGAAATACGTCAAGAAGATGAGGATACGCTAATTGGTAATTCACCAGAACTTATCGAGCACCTTCTTGAAATTAGAGGGCTAGGCATTATTAACGTTATGACGTTGTTCGGTGCAGGGGCTGTGCGAAGCTATAAGCGAATTACACTTTGTATTAATTTAGAGCTATGGGATAAAACGAAGCAATATGACCGTCTCGGCTTAGAGGAAGAAAAAATGAAAATCATTGATACGGAAATTACGAAGCTAACAGTACCAGTTCGTCCAGGTCGTAACTTAGCCGTTATTATTGAAGTAGCAGCGATGAACTTCCGTCTAAAAAGAATGGGTGTGAACGCGGCCGAGCAATTTACGAACCGCCTAGCAGATGTAATTGAAGAAGGAGAAAGAGAAGAAATTTAACGTACTAAACGTTATCGTGTTATAGTGTTACATAGATAGAAAGAGGGAGAAACAAGGAGGGGAATAAAAATGTATTTAGGGGCAATTGAGCCACTGAACCCTGTTCTTTTACAGTTAGGACCACTAACTGTTTATTGGTACGGGTTCATTATTGGAGCTGGTGCGCTTCTAGCTTTATGGGTAGCCACCCGTGAAGCGGATCGTCTCGGTTTTGATAAAAATATAATGGTAGATTTAGTACTAATTGCTATTCCAATCGCAATATTAGGTGCAAGGCTTTACTACGTCACGTTTCAATGGGACTATTACTCTAAAAACCCAGGCGATATCTTAAAAATATGGGAAGGTGGTCTCGCCATCCACGGTGGTTTAATTGCTGCTGTGGTTACTGCTATTGTGTTTACGAAAGTAAAAGGCATTTCGTTCTGGAAAGTGGCAGATATTGCAGCGCCAAGTATTATTTTAGGGCAAGCGATTGGTCGTTGGGGAAATTTCATGAACCAAGAGGCTCACGGAGACGCGGTAACAAGAGAATTTTTAGAAGGCTTACACTTACCAGAATTTATTATTAACCAAATGTACATTCAAGGTACGTACTACGAGCCAACTTTCCTTTATGAATCATTATGGAATCTAACTGGCTTTGCGATTTTACTCTTATTGAGAAAAGTAAACTTAAAACGTGGGGAACTATTTTTAACGTACGTTATTTGGTATTCGATTGGTCGTTTCTTTATTGAAGGCTTACGAACAGACAGCCTTATGATTTTTGATTTACTTCGAACTGCTCAAGTAATTTCGATTGTTTTAATTATTGTAGCAGTTGCACTTATTATCGTGCGCAGACTTACTGGGCAAGCGAACAAACGCTATTTAGAAAATTAATTAAAAAGCATCAAAGGGGGAGGAAGGCTTTGAAAAACACGTTTAAAAACGGGGTAAAAGCTGGATTACAAACAACGTGGACGCTAGGAAAAGTCATTTTCCCAATAACGATTCTCGTTGGTATTCTTCAGCATACGCCTGTCTTGCAATATATTACAAACTTTATTGCGCCGGTTATGGGGATATTCGGCCTATCAGGAGAAGCAGCAATTCCGCTAGTAGTCGGAAACTTTTTGAATCTTTATGCAGGGATAGGGGCTATTTTAACGTTAGATTTAACGGTAAAGGAAGTATTTATTTTAGCAATGATGCTCTCCTTTTCCCACAATCTATTAGTAGAATCCACTGTCGCAGCAAGAGTAGGAATCAAAATTTGGATTATATTAGTAGTACGTTTAGGTTTAGCTTTTTTCTCAGGAATCATTATAAATTTAGTGTGGCAAGGTGGGAGTGAACAGGCCCAATACGGACTGATTGCTCCGAAGGAAGAAGTGATTACCGGCTTTTTCCCAATTGTTTTCGATGCATTTCAACGAGGAATTTTAGGGATTGTCCAGCTTGCAATTATCGTTATTCCGTTAATGGTTGCTGTACAATTTATGAAAGACTTAGGTTGGCTAAATGCATTTTCGAAAAAAATGGCGCCTTTTACAAGGATGCTCGGTATGAAGGAAAATACGTCGATGACATTAGCTGCCGGCTTAACAATTGGTTTAGCTTACGGAGCCGGTGTTATGATTCAAGCAGTAAAAGAGGATAATGTTAGTAAAAAAGATATTACACTCGCATTTATATTCCTCGTAGCGTGCCACGCGGTTGTGGAGGATACGTTAGTCTTTATCCCTCTAGGTATACCGGTCTGGCCGTTACTAATCATTCGGGTTGTAACAGCTATTGTTCTAACAATGGTAATCGCACAAGTTTGGAAACGAATGGAACTTGCCAAAAGAAAGGAAGCCACTTATGAGCATTAATACAGTACTTTTTGATTTAGACGGAACATTAATCGATACAAACGAATTAATTATTAGTTCATTTTTACACACGTTAGACCATTACTATCCTGGTGAATATAAACGAGAAGACGTTTTAACGTTTATGGGGCCACCACTTTACGATACGTTCGTGAAAATGGATAAAGAACGAGTACAAGAAATGATTGATCATTACCGTGAGTATAATTTACGCATGCACGATGAGCTGGTAACTGATTTCGAAGGTGTTTTTGAAACAGTGAAAACATTGCATGAAAAGGGCATCAAGCTTGGGATCGTAACAACGAAAATGAGCCCAGCTGTTCATATGGGACTGAAACTTTCTAAGTTAGATCAGTTTTTTGACGTAATTGTTGCTTTAGACCATGTGGAAAAGGCGAAACCAGATCCAGAACCAGTGTTACTTGCTTTGAAACAACTGGACGCTAAGCCGGAAGAAGCGTTAATGGTCGGTGACAACTATCACGATATTTTATCAGGTAAAAATGCAGGTACTAAAACAGTTGCTGTTAGCTGGACGTTAAAAGGTATCGACTTCTTGAAAAAATATGAACCAGACTATATCTTGGAGCATATGGAAGACATCCTTCCAATCGTCGGAGTGACAAACGAATGAGAAAAACGACTCGCTATCCAGTAGAAGGGGCCAACTCGCTTTGGCACGTGTACAAAACCGTACCATTCTGGAAAGTAGTCAAAAACTTCATTGTGATTCAACTAGCTAGATACACTCCTCTCCTCGGAATGAAAAATTGGTTATATCGAACGTTTTTACGAATGAAAGTAGGAGACCAAACATCATTTGCCCTTATGGTCATGCTTGATGTGATGTTTCCAGAAAAAATTAGCGTCGGCCAGAATACGGTTATTGGCTATAACACAACAATTTTAGCGCACGAATATTTAATAAAAGAATACCGCCTCGGTGACGTTATAATTGGCGATGAAGTCATGATCGGTGCGAACTCAACGATTTTACCAGGTATCAAAATCGGCGATGGCGCCATCGTCTCAGCTGGCACACTCGTCCATAAAGACGTCCCAGCTGGTGCCTTCGTCGGTGGCAACCCGATGCGCATTATTTACACAAAAGAAGAAATGGAAGAACGAAATAAAAAGGAAACAACCTAATCGCTTAGTGGCAGTTAGGTTGTTTTTTTGTTTTACGGAATATGTGTTTAAAGCAACCGTTTCATGTTCAACATCTCCTCATTTATGAGCAATATCCCTCCGTTTGTGTGTAACATTCCTCAGTTTATGTGCAATGCCAATGTTCCCACCGCCAATATGTTAAATAAGCCACTGTTTATGTTCAACATCTCACCCTTTATGTGCAATACCCCTCCGTTTGTGAGTATCATCTTTCAGTTTATGTGCATTGCTAGTAGTCCCATCGCCAATATGTTTAATAAACAGCCGTTTTATGTTCAACATCTCCTCATTTATGAGCAATATCCCTCCGTTTGTGTGTAACATCTTTCAGTTTATGTGCATTGCTAGTAGTCCCACCGCCAATATGTTTAATAAACAGCCGTTTATGTTCAACATCTCCTCATTTATGTGCAATACATGCTCGTTTATGCTCACTATCAATCCACCAAAACAGAAAGTAATAAATTTCCTTGACCACAAACTTTTAATTTGTTAACATATTACCATATTAGCAGACTAAAGGATTTAAGATAAATCAGAAAACTAAAAATAAAAGGACGTGTACATCATGTCAAAGCTCTTTACGTTTGAAAAACCGCTCGGGATGCGGGATACGCTCCCAGCTTTATATGAAGCAAAACAGACGATTAAAAAATTGCTAGCCTCCGAGATTAATAGTTGGGGTTATCAGTTTATGGATACACCTACGCTTGAATATTACGACACTGTAGGATCAGCTTCTGCGATCCTTGATCATCAGCTTTTTAAACTGCTCGACCAGCAAGGGAAAACGTTAGTACTTAGACCAGACATGACGGCACCAATTGCTCGAGTTGCGGCATCACAAATGGAGGACACTGCACAGCAACCACTTCGCCTCGCATACTCAGGCAATGTGTTTCGCGCTCAACAGAATGAAGCGGGGAAGCCGGCAGAGTTTGAACAGGTCGGTGTAGAATGCATCGGTGACGGCACCATTAGTGCAGATGCAGAGATGATTGCTTTATTAGTCTCCCTGTTAAAAAAAGTAAACATTCAACCGTTTACGATTGCCGTCGGACATATCGGCTTCGTTCAACAGCTTTTCCTAGAAGTGGTCAAGACGGAAGAAAATGCGGAAAAGTTAGGGAGATTTTTATACGAAAAAAATTACGTTGGCTATCGTGAATACGTGAAAAGCTTACAGTTAGACTCAAAGGAAGAACAACGATTACTAACATTACTTCAAGTTAGAGGAGACTACTCCAAAATTGAACTCGCTCAAACGTTAGTAGAAAGCGAGGAAGGAGTGCAAGCAATTGAAGAACTCCAACAATTATGGACGATGTTAGAAGCATACGGTGTCACAGAATTTGTTAAATTAGATCTAAACATCGTAAGCCATATGAGCTATTACACTGGCATTCTATTTGAAGTATATGCAGGCAATGTTGGTGCGCCAATTGGAAATGGTGGAAGATACAATCAACTTTTTGAAAAATTCAACAAACAAAAACCGGCAACAGGGTTTGGATTATATTTGGACCGTTTATTAGACGCAAAGGGATACAAAGGTGAGATTGCTCCACGGTCACTAGTCCTTTTCAGTAAAGACCGAAAACTAGAAGCGATACAATATGCGCAAATGAAAAGAAACGATGGGGAGCGAGTAGTCGTTCAAGACATCGACGGACTTCAACATATAGAGGCCTGTATCCAACAATACGAAACAGTATATTATTTTATAGATCGTGAGGTGTAAGCGATGTTAACGGTAGCGATGCCTAAAGGGAGAATTTTTGATGAAGCGGTTGAGTTGCTATTAGCAGCTGGATATGACATCCCATCAGATCTTCAAAATTCACGTAAATTAATTGTTGATGTACCAAATGAAAATATGCGGTTTATTCTTGCAAAACCGATGGACGTTACAACGTATGTAGAGCATGGGGTAGCAGACATCGGAATCGCTGGGAAGGACGTTATGTTAGAAGAAGAGCGCGACGTTTATGAAGTGTTAGATCTTCATATTAGCGGTTGCTATTTAGCGGAGGCGGGGCTACCAGGATCGGAATGGTCAGGAGTGGTAAAAAAAGTCGCAACGAAATATCCGAAAATTGCTTCGAGCTTTTATCGAGAAAAAGGCGAGCAAGTGGAAATTATTAAACTAAATGGATCAATTGAACTTGCGCCATTAATTGGTCTTGCGGACCGCATCGTCGACATCGTTTCCACTGGAAGAACATTAAAGGAAAACGGCTTAGTGGAGTTTGAACAAATTTCCCCTATCACATCAAGACTTGTTGTGAATCCAGTAAGCTATCGATTAAAAGACAGCACTATTGATGAATTAGTAGCAAGACTTACAAAAGTAATCGAGCGTAAGGAGAATGCCGTATGAAAATTAGTAGAATAACGGATACGCTTTCGATTAAACGTTCGATTGATCAAGGAACAGAAGAACAACGCAGTGCCGTATTATCAATCATTGAAAATGTAAAACGTAACGGCGATAAAGCGTTATATGAATATACGGAAAAATGGGATGGAGCCGCACTTTCTCAACTAAAAGTTACAGAGGAAGAAATTAGCGCAGCATACGAAGAATTACCAGCAGAAATGATTACGATCTTCAAAGAAGCTGCAATCAATATTCGTTCCTACCATGAAAAACAAGTTCGTAATTCGTGGTTCACTACGGATGAAACGGGAACGTTACTTGGGCAAAAAATTACACCGTTAGATGCGGTCGGGGTATACGTTCCAGGTGGAAAAGCGGCGTACCCGTCGTCTGTATTAATGAATGTTATTCCAGCTCAAGTTGCGGGAGTAACTAGAATTGCGATGGTGAGCCCTCCTGATGAAACAGGGAAACTACCAGCTGGTGTATTAGTCGCAGCTGACCTTTTAGGTGTGAAAGAAATATATAAAGTTGGTGGAGCACAAGCTGTTGCAGCATTAGCGTATGGGACCGAGTCGATTCAGCCCGTACATAAAATAGTCGGGCCAGGAAATGTGTTCGTTGCTTTAGCAAAAAGAGAAGTGTACGGACAAGTCGATATTGATAGTATTGCAGGGCCGAGCGAAATTGTTGTACTAGCAGATGAAACGGCACAGGCGGACGAAGTGGCTGCTGACTTATTATCGCAAGCAGAGCATGATGAACTAGCCTCCAGCGTATTAGTAACAACCTCTATGAAGCTAGCAGAAGAGGTTTTAATAGAAGTAAAAAAACAACTAGCCACTTTACCGCGTCAAGAGATTGCACGTGCTTCCATCGAACAAT
Source organism: Sutcliffiella cohnii (assembly GCF_002250055.1). Lineage (NCBI taxonomy): Bacteria > Bacillati > Bacillota > Bacilli > Caryophanales > Bacillaceae > Sutcliffiella > Sutcliffiella cohnii. Next base: position 3,852,457 of record NZ_CP018866.1, on the reverse strand, counting down.
TCGGGGCGATTTACGTTGCAAAATCTTTAGAAGAAGCGGTGGAAACCGTTAATACTCTAGCACCTGAGCATTTAGAAGTGTTAACGAACGAACCGATGAGTGTTTTACCGATGATCAAGCATGCAGGAGCCATTTTCCTCGGAAGATATAGTACGGAGCCAGTTGGCGACTATTTTGCCGGTCCGAATCACGTATTACCAACAAACGGGACTGCAACGTTTTCGAGTGGACTATCTGTCGATGAATTTGTAAAAAAATCAAATGTGATTTTTTATAGTGAAAAAGCATTGCAACAAAATGGCGAAAAAATTGCCGCTTTTGCTAGACTGGAAGGTTTAGAAGCACATGCACGCGCGGTAGATATACGATTGAAAAAATAAGGGTGGGGAAACAAAATGACGAGAACAGCATCAATTGAACGAAATACAAATGAAACACAAATACAGCTTTCTTTTAACATCGATGGGGAAGGAAAAGCAGACTTAACAACGCCAGTACCGTTCATGACCCATATGCTCGATCTTTTTACGAAACACGGCCAATTTGACGTTACCCTTCAAGCGAACGGAGATGTCGAAATTGATGACCACCATACGACGGAAGATATCGGCATCGTGTTAGGGCAAGCACTTCTTACAGCTTTAGGTGATAAAAAAGGAATAAAGCGTTACGGAAATGCGTTCGTTCCAATGGATGAAGCACTTGCTCAAGTGGTAGTCGACTTAAGTAATCGTCCTCATTTAGAAATAAGAGCCGAGTTTCCTAGTCAAAAGGTAGGAACATTTGATACCGAACTTGTTCACGAATTTTTATGGAAGCTAGCCCTCGAAGCACGCATGAATTTACACGTTATCGTTCATTACGGGACGAATACTCACCATATTATTGAAGCAATTTTTAAAGCACTAGGTCGAGCTTTAGACGAAGCAACGACCGTCGATCCAAGGGTGAAAGGTGTGCCATCAACGAAAGGGATGTTATAAATGATCGGAATTGTAGATTACGGAATGGGTAATTTGTTTAGCGTCAGTAAAGCGCTTGAACGAATGAACGTCCCTTATTTTATTTCATCAGAACAAGAAACGCTCGCAGGGGCAGACGGGCTTTTACTACCAGGTGTTGGCTCGTTTCACGATGCGATGAATATTTTACAGGAAACACGGTTGGCACAATTTTTAAAAGCACAAGCTGTAAGTGGAAAGCCGTTACTCGGTATTTGCTTAGGGATGCAGCTTTTATTTGATAGTAGTGAAGAAAATGGCAAAACAGCTGGACTAGGCTTATTAAAAGGAAATGTTGTAAAGTTTCCAGATAGCAATTTGAAAGTCCCGCATATGGGCTGGAATAAGCTACGTTTTCAACAAGCTTCACCTCTGCTAACGAATGTACCGGAAGAGTTCGTCTATTTCGTTCATTCTTACTACGTAAAGCTAGCAAGTGAAGATACACTAATTGCAAGTAGCAACTACGGTGTAACAGTGCCAGCAGTAGTCGGAGAAGGAAATGTGTTCGGAACGCAATTTCACCCAGAAAAAAGTAGTGAAGTAGGCATCACGATTTTGCAAAATTTTGTGCAACTAGTCGAGGGGGTTCGAGTATGAGTTTTACGATATTTCCAGCAATCGATATGAGAGGTGGCAAATGTGTTCGACTTCTACAAGGGGATTATGACAAGGAAACAGTGTACGGTGATTCGCCTTTTGAAATGGCAAAAACATTTGCGGATAGTGGTGCGACGTGGATTCATATGGTAGACCTCGATGGTGCTAAAGCACAAGAGCCTGTAAATGATACTTTTGTTCTTCAAGTTGCTCGTGAGCTGCCGGTCAAAGTCCAAATTGGTGGTGGCATCCGTACAGAGCAAGTGGTCGAACACTATTTATCTCAAGGAGTGGACCGTGTCATTTTAGGAAGTGCGGCGATAAATAATCCCGCTTTTGTAAAAGAGATGTTGCAAAAGTATAAGGAAAAAATCGTCATTGGCATCGATGCGAAAGATGGCTTTGTCGCAACAGAAGGCTGGACTACAACTTCTACACTAAAAGCAACAGAACTTGGTGTAAAGTTAGCCGAAGCTGGAGCGGAAACGTTTATATTTACTGATATTGCAACAGATGGGATGTTATCTGGCCCGAATGTTGATGCGATTGTTGAGTTAGCAAAAGTTACCGGAAAAAGCGTTATTGCTTCAGGTGGGGTTAGTTCACTAGCAGACTTGCAAAAGCTCCAACAGTTCGAAAGTGAAGGGGTTTCTGGCGCAATTGTCGGAAAAGCGATTTACACCGGTAGAGTCGAATTAAAAGCTGCATTAGAAAAGGTTAGTGGTCAATAATGTTAACGAAACGAATTATCCCATGTTTAGATGTAAAAGACGGTCGTGTCGTAAAAGGTATTCAATTTGTTGGGTTACGAGATGCTGGAGACCCGGTTGAATTGGCGACCTTTTATGACCGTGAAGGTGCGGATGAACTCGTCTTTTTAGATATTTCAGCTTCCCATGAAGGGAGACAAACGATGGTCGATGTTGTCCGGAACGTGGCGGCGACACTTGCCATTCCGTTCACGGTCGGTGGCGGTATTAATAGTTTAGAAGATATGAAACGTATTTTACGTGCTGGTGCAGATAAAGTGTCCTTAAACACAGCGGCGCTACTTAATCCAGAGGTTATTACAGAAGGAGCGAACTACTTTGGCTCCCAATGTATCGTCGTTGCTATCGATGCAAAATACGATGAAGGATTAGGCTCATGGCGAGTTTTTACACACGGTGGGAGAAATGCAACCGACTGGGAAGTGACCGCTTGGGCGAAAGAAGCAGTTCTCCGTGGTGCAGGAGAAATTTTATTAACAAGTATGGATAGTGATGGGGAGAAGAGTGGCTTTAATCTTGCGCTAACAAAAGCAGTGAGCTCCGCCGTTTCTGTACCTGTCATTGCTTCCGGTGGTGCTGGCAGTGCGGACCATTTTTATGATGCTTTCGAAGAAGGAAAGGCAGATGCAGCATTAGCGGCTTCCATTTTCCACTATAAAGAAACATCAGTTGCAGAAGTTAAATCATACTTAAAAGCGCGAGGAGTGGCAGTTCGATGAACGAAAAAATAAAATGGGACAGTGCTGGACTTGTTCCTGCCATTGTACAAGACGCGGAATCGAAGGAAGTTTTAACACTCGCTTATATGAATGAAGTGTCGTTACAAAAAACGTTAGAAACGAAGGAAACGTGGTTTTGGAGTCGTTCCCGCGGGGAGCTTTGGCATAAAGGGGCAACGAGCGGCAATACACAAAAAGTAGTCGAGCTTAAACTAGATTGTGACGGTGATGCGATCGTTGTTTTAGTAGAACCAACCGGCCCAGCCTGTCATACAGGAGAAACGACATGTTTTAACGAAGTAGTCGTGGCAAACGAAAGCAAATCTGGTAGTCTAGCTATTTTACGAGAACTTGAAAATACGATTAAAGAACGCCAACAAGAAATGCCAGAAGGGGCATACACAACGTATCTTTTTGAAAAAGGTGTCGATAAGATCTTAAAAAAAGTTGGCGAAGAAGCAGCGGAAGTCATTATCGCAGCGAAAAACCGCGATCGAGAAGAGCTAACGTGGGAAACAGCTGATCTTCTTTACCACACGCTCGTATTATTACGCGAGCAAAATGTCTCCTTAAACGAAGTATTAGCCGTATTACAGGAGCGACATAAAAAATAATAAATGCTAGGCTTTCCTTTCGGTGAGGCCTAGCATTTTTTTTGAATTAGCCTTTATTCGCAAACATCTTCCACCTCGTACCCTCCACAAACATTTATTCCTTAAACTTCATCTGTTCCGAATAAGCATTCGTATGTTATACTACGAAGGTTGAGGAAGATTGAAAGACGGAGGCTGCTTAATGGGAAAATACTCAAATGTGAAAAAAGAAGCGAAGATTATCCCATTTGCCCAAAATGGTGATTTTTATTTTGAAAAAGGTTTACACGCCTACCGTAAGCGTGATTTATATAAAGCGAAAAAATGGTTACAACGTGCAACTCATATGAAGCCAAGTGATGCGAATATTATTTCTCAGTACGCCATTGTACTAATGGAGTTAGGAGACTATCAACGTTCTAACGAATATTTTGAGCAAATTTTAGAAGAACTTGAGCCAACAATGTATGATTGTCATTACTTCCTAGCAAACAACTATGCCTTTATCGGGCTTTTCCAAGAAGCGAAAAAGCACGTTGAAGAATATTTAACGTATGAACCAGATGGAGAGTTCGTAGAAGAGGCAGAAGATTTACTAGAACTTTTAGAAATTGATGCGGATGAAGATGAGACAACTGGTACAACACAGGATCAGTTAATTGTCATGCAAGAAGATGCTCGTGCGTTGCTAGAGGAAGGAAAATTGGAGGAAGCAATTGATCTTCTTTTAGAAATGATCGACGAGTATCCGCAATTTTGGTCGGGATACAACAATTTATCGCTAGCTTACTTTTATCAAGGAAATGTTCAAAAGGCGATGGAAGTTTCGTATGATGTTTTAGAAAAGAACGAAGGAAATCTTCATGCTCTTTGTAACCTCGTTGTGTTTTATTACTACGAAGGAAAGTTTAAAAAAGTAAAAAACTTAATTGACCAGTTAGAAAAGGTAAACCCAATTTTAATTGAGCATCGTTACAAGCTAGGGGCAACGTTCGGGATGGTTGGTCGTTACGATTTAGCTTACAACTGGCTTCGTTCCTTACAACGCACTGGATTTCAAGGTGATGGAACGTATTATTACTGGTTAAGCTTTGCTGCATACCATACCGGAAATGAAAATATTGCTTATCAAGCGTGGGAGAAAGTGCTTGAAAGTAATCCGAGTAAATACGGTTCTGCTCCTTGGGAACAAGATGGAAAGAAAATAGAGGATGAAGCATTGCAGCTATTCAACACTTTTGAAGTTAGCTTACAGAAAAATGTTGATATAAAGGAACAATTGCAACAAGGTGGAATGACCCCACTAGTTCGCGATTTTGCGACGTATGCTTTTCTTCACCAACAGCATTTGCCACTGTCCATCCAAAACAGCTATAAAGTTGCGCTGCAGTTAAACGAACAGATGGATATGAGTGCTGTAAAGGAATGGTTTGCCTTATTCGTAAAAACAGTGGAAGCGAACATGGAAATTAAAAATGTTGATGCTTGGGCAAGTGCTTTTACGTACGTTTATACGATCACCCAAGGGATGAAAATAACCCAAACTTCGCTTGCAAACCGATACGGTGTTTCGGTAAGTACATTAAGAAAACATATAAAAGTTATTCAAAGCCTTCTTTCTTAAAAAAATAGAAAGAAGGTTTTTGGCATATGTTACAATTCACGTGAAATTTACAAGTATACAAGCAAAAAGATGGACGAAATCGAACGTGTTTTATACGATAGTATTAGGGAATACTTTTAAAAGAACTTATTATAATTATTGTCGGCTAAGGAGTGACAAACATGTCTGAAGAAAAAATTTATGATGTGATTATTATCGGGGCTGGTCCTGCAGGAATGACAGCAGCGGTATATACGTCCCGTGCAAATTTAAGCACTTTAATGATAGAGCGTGGAGTTCCAGGAGGACAAATGGCAAACACAGAGGAAGTGGAAAACTATCCTGGATTTGACCATATTTTAGGACCTGAACTTTCTACAAAAATGTTTGATCATGCGAAAAAATTCGGCGCAGAATATGCGTACGGAGATGTAAAAGAAGTAGTAGACGGAAAAGAATATAAAACAGTAAAAGCTGGAAGTAAAGAATATAAAGGCCGATCGATTATTATTTCAAGCGGAGCGGAATATAAAAAGCTTGGCATACCTGGAGAAAAAGAACTTGGTGGCCGCGGTGTATCTTACTGTGCAGTATGTGATGGAGCATTCTTTAAAGAAAGAGAGCTTGTCGTTATTGGTGGGGGAGACTCAGCAGTTGAGGAAGGTGTATACTTAACACGCTTTGCTTCAAAAGTAACAATCGTTCACCGTCGTGACCAATTACGTGCCCAAAAAATTCTTCAACAACGTGCGTTTGATAATGAAAAGATTGATTTCATTTGGAACCATACAGTGAAAGAAATTAACGAAAAAGATGGAAAAGTTGGCTCTGTAACGTTAGTAAGTACAGAAAACGGAGAAGAAAAAGACTTTAAAGCGGACGGTGTATTCGTATATATCGGAATGCTTCCACTATCGAAGCCGTTTAACGGTCTTGGCATTACGAATGAAATGGGATATATCGAAACAAATGATAACATGGAAACGAGAGTGCCTGGCATTTTTGCGGCAGGGGACATTCGTGAAAAATCACTACGTCAAATTGTAACAGCTACAGGTGACGGTAGTATTGCTGCCCAAGCTGCCCAACATTATGTGGAAGAGCTGTTAGAAGAGTTAAAAGCGGAAGCGAAATAATATTGTTATATAAGATTAATATGTAAAATTTGTCAGGCTGTCTGTTAACGAAAAAGTAACTTCCCTTTAATGATGCTGTAACAGCATTGAAACAATAATCGTTTATTATAAAGGTAGTAATTGACCCCCTTTTAATAAATTTTTTTGGCACAGGTTCCCTTTTACCTGTGTCTTTTTTTGAGTATATATAATTAAATTTTCTGAAAATAATATACTAGAAATCCTCTTAATAGAGAAGCTAACAATATTAATTGTCCAATACATAAAGAAAGGATATACTAAATAGATATAATTCGATATTTTGTAGATTTTTACGGTGTTTTCTTTTTTATATATACAGTAAAATAAAAGTAATACACTGTTCACGGTAGGATAAAATGAACATAAGTGTATAATTCGAGGTGAAAAGATGCAAAGAGTAACGAACTGTATTTTATTATCAAATGATAAGGTGTTACTTTTACAAAAGCCGAGACGTGGTTGGTGGGTGGCACCAGGCGGTAAAATGGAGCTAGAGGAATCGGTCAAAGATTCTGTTGTCCGTGAGTACCGTGAAGAGACCGGAATATATTTAAAAAATCCGAATTTAAAAGGTGTTTTTACCTTTATTATGAAAGATAAAGAGGAAGATAAAATAGTTTCGGAATGGATGATGTTTTCCTTTTTAGCAACAGAATATGACGGAAAAAACGTACAACAATCTGAAGAAGGTAAAATCGAATGGCACGATGTAGAAGCAGTAAGTGAGCTTCCAATGGCGCCTGGCGATTATCATATATTAGACTATTTAATTAATGGTACAGGAATGATTTACGGAACGTTTACGTATACTTCCGATTTTGAGCTATTGTCTTACCGTTTAGATCCAAACTAATGGCATGAGTCAAAAATGCTACAAGTATTTCTTATAGGGAGGAATTATGATGAGCACAGGTTCTAGTAGTGATATCCAACTAGTCATCATTACCGGCATGAGTGGAGCAGGGAAAACAGTAGCGATCCAAAGCTTAGAAGATTTAGGTTTTTTCTGTGTCGACAATTTACCACCATCCCTTCTTCCTAAATTTTTAGAGCTAATGGAAGATACGGGAAGTAAAATGAATAAAGTTGCGCTCGGAATGGATTTACGAGGTCGTGAATTTTTCGATAGTTTATTCGAAGCGTTAGACGATATGTCTGAAATTTCTTGGGTAACACCGCATATTTTATTTTTAGATGCGAAAGATTCTGCCCTCGTTAGTAGATATAAAGAAACGAGACGATCACATCCACTTGCAAAAACGGGGTTACCGCTTGAAGGTATTCAGCATGAACGTGAGCTGTTAGAAGAACTGAAAGGTCGCGCTCAACTTATACTCGATACTACCGATTTAAAACCACGAGAGCTACGCGAAAAAATCCTCCATCAATTCGCAACGCATTCAAAACATACGTTTAAAGTAAACGTACTATCTTTTGGGTTTAAATACGGGATCCCAATTGATGCGGACTTAGTGTTTGATGTGCGTTTTTTACCGAACCCTCATTACATCGATCATATGAGGCCAATGACTGGATTAGATGAAGAAGTATCCTCTTATGTGCTAAAATGGACAGAAACACAAAAGTTCATCGAGAAGTTAACCGATTTATTAACATTTATGCTTCCTTATTATAAACGTGAAGGAAAAAGTCAACTTGTCGTTGCAATTGGTTGTACAGGTGGCCAGCATCGATCTGTCACGTTAGCAGAATACTTCGCAAAGCATTTTGGTGAAGACTACGAAACAATCGTGACACATCGCGATATCGAGCGTAGAAAGGAACGACATTAATGAGTGAGACGAAACTTCCAAAAGTCGTCATTATTGGTGGCGGTACAGGGTTACCTGTTTTATTACGCGGATTGAAAAAATACAACATTGATATTACAGCAGTCGTGACCGTTGCAGACGATGGAGGAAGTTCGGGAAGATTAAGGGATGAATTGGATATTCCACCACCGGGAGATGTACGAAATGTACTCGCAGCGTTATCCGAAGTGGAACCGTTAATCGAAGACCTTTTTCAGCATCGATTTAATACTGGAAACGGACTATCTGGGCATTCATTAGGCAATTTATTATTAGCTGCAATGACAACGATACGTGGTGATTTTGTAACCGCCATTCGTGAAATGAGTAAAGTATTAAATGTACGTGGTAAAGTGCTTCCAGCAGCTAACCAAAGTGTTGTCCTTCACGCTGAAATGGAGGATGGTACGATTGTTTCGGGGGAATCGAAAATACCGTATTCCGGCAAGAAAGTAAAACGAGTATTTTTATCACCAGAAAAAGTGGAGCCTCTTCCTGAAACGTTAGAAGAAATTAGCAGTGCGGACTTAATTATTATCGGTCCTGGAAGCCTATATACGAGTATTTTACCGAATTTGCTAGTACCGAAAATCGGAGAAGCCGTTTGTGAAGCGAAAGCAAAAAAGGTGTACATTTGTAATGTGATGACCCAAGCCGGAGAAACATTATCTTATAAAGCAAGTGATCACGTTCAAGCGTTATACGACCATATGGCTCGGCCTTTTATTGATACCATTCTTGTTAACAATGAAAACATACCAGCCAACGTGCAAGAACGCTATACGAAAGAGTTAGCACTACCTGTAGAAGTGGATGAGGATAAGCTACAAGCGATTGGCCTTGAAATCATTCAAGATAACCTTATCCGTTATGAAGATGGAGTAATTCGCCATGATACAGATAAAGTGGCGTCTCTTTTATATTCAATGATTGATGTAACTTGAGTAAATGAAGGTGGTTAGAGGTAAGGGATACCTTATCGCTTCCCCACAAATAATAATGGGGGGATTATGGGATGTCTTACGCATCAGAAACGAAAAAAGAACTAACAACGTTAGAAATAAAAGATTGTTGTGTAAAAGCAGAACTATCCGCACTCATAAGAATGAATGGCTCTTTATCTTTTTCCAATAAAAAGTTAATATTAGATATTCAAACTGAAAATGCAGCAATCGCAAGACGCATTTATACGTTAACAAAAAGACTGTATGATGTGTCCATTGAATTGCTAGTTCGAAAAAAAATGAGACTGAAAAAGAATAACGTTTATATCGTTCGTTACTCGGAGCAAGCTCATTATTTACTAGAGGAACTTCAAATTTTGAAAGACGGTTTTACGTTCATTCGAGAAATTTCCGAAGACATTACAAAAAAGAAATGTTGTAAACGTTCTTATTTACGCGGAGCATTTCTAGCAGGTGGATCGGTAAACAATCCAGAAACATCTTCGTATCACTTGGAAATATTTTCACTGTACAAGGAGCATAACGAATCATTATGTGACCTAATGAATATGTTTCACTTAAACAGTAAAACGTTAGAGCGTAAAAAAGGATATATCAACTATTTAAAAGAAGCAGAGAAAATAGCTGAGTTTTTAAACATTATTGGTGCACACCAGTCTCTTTTAAGGTTTGAAGATATTCGTATCGTTCGCGATATGCGTAACTCGGTAAACCGTCTCGTAAATTGTGAAACAGCTAACTTAAATAAAACGATCGGTGCAGCGATTAGACAAGTTGAAAACATAAAATTTATCGAGCAAACAGTAGGACTGCAAATACTGCCAGATAAATTAAGAGAAATTGCCGAACTACGCGTCACGTATCAAGACGTCACACTAAAAGAACTTGGGGAAATGGTCTCTAGCGGTACGATTAGTAAATCTGGAATCAACCATCGGTTAAGAAAAATAGATGAAATAGCGGAAAAGCTACGCTCAGGAGAAAAAGTATAAATATATAGAGAGAACTTAAGGAGGAATTAAGATGGTACAAAAACAAGTAGAAGTAAAATTAAAAACAGGATTACAGGCACGCCCGGCAGCGTTATTCGTACAAGAAGCAAACAAATTTTCAGCTGACGTGTTTCTTGAAAAAGAAGGTAAAAAAGTAAACGCAAAAAGCATTATGGGACTTATGAGCTTAGCGGTAGGCTCAGGTGCGACTATCACACTAATCGCTGATGGCAACGACGAAGCAGAAGCATTAGAAGCACTAGTAAAATACGTTCAACAAGAAGGTTAATACGAAAACCGTTCCACCTAACAATGTGGGCGGTTTTTTGTTGTTTCAGTCTCGAGTGCGTCAATTATCTTTTTATCTGCGTCAAAAAAGTCGGAAAGTGCGTCAATTATTTTTTTATCTGCGTCAAAAAAGTCGGGAAGTGCGTCAATTATCTTTTTATCTGCGTCAAAAAAGTCGGAAAGTGCGTCAATTATTTTTTTATCTGCGTCAAAAAAGTCGGGAAGTGCGTCAATTATCATTTTATCTACGTCAAAAAAGTCGGCAAGTGCATCAATTATCATCCCAACTACGTCTATAAACTCTCCACCATCATAAATAAAGCCACAACGAACATCTATTCCCTCGCAACCCCCTTCTTAAAAGTAAAAAAGCGCATCCCAACCAACATTGGGACACGCTTATCACTAACATTAGTTATTATTTCTAATAACTTTATCGATTAATCCATACTCTAACGCACGGTCAGCAGTCATGAAGTTATCACGCTCTGTGTCACGGCCGATTACTTCCATCGGTTGACCAGTGTTGTCAGCTAAAATGCGGTTTAACTTTTCACGTAAGAAAAGGATGCGCTTAGCAGCAATCTCGATTTCTGTTGCCTGACCTTGAGCTCCACCTAGTGGTTGATGTATCATAACTTCACTGTTCGGTAAGCAGAAACGTTTACCTTTTGCACCAGCAGATAGTAAGAACGCACCCATGGATGCAGCCATACCGATACACATTGTGCTTACATCTGGCTTAATGAAATTCATCGTATCATAAATTGCCATACCAGCTGTAATGGACCCACCTGGAGAGTTAATGTATAAAGAAATATCTTTATCAGGATCTTCCGCAGTTAAGAAAAGTAATTGAGAAACGATAGAGTTTGCTACGTTATCATCAATTGGACTTCCTAAAATAATAATGCGGTCTTTTAATAGACGAGAGTAAATGTCGTATGCACGCTCACCACGACTTGTTTGTTCAATAACTGTAGGAATTAAGTTCATCTCACTTTTCCTCCTTAAATGTTCTTATTAGTGATAACTAAATTAATAAAGAGAAACGCGGTAATCATTTCCTCTTCTTATGTATCTTTATTCTACAACTAAGGTCAAGAATGGTCAAATAAAAAACCTCGTGAATCTCTATGTTTTTTCTCTACCCTTACATCATAACCATTCTACATAAAATTAAACTTTTCCTTCCTAATATCGTATTGTAAAAATTAGAAATGTATGATTAAGTTATACATGGAAGTTAGACGTATAAAGGTGGGAACCCATTTGAAAAAAATATTTATTTTAATCATCATAACATTATTTTTTGCTGGTTGTAGTTCAACTGCAAAAGAGAAAGTTGATACAAGAGCAATACTAGTTCAAGAAGTTACGGTTGCATTTGCTAATGGGGATCGTGAACTACTAGAAGAAAAAGTGAAAATTGAAGATCATAAAATAGATGAGTATATAGAAAAGTGGTCGGAATCGAACATTAGCGGTAAGGTGGAAACGGACTTTACGGTAGAAAAACAAGGGGACTTTACGTATCATGTTTTTGAAACAAACAAAGGGAAAGAATCTGGGTACGTTATTTTCCGTGTGTTTGAACATTTACATACAGGTTTTTACGTTGATTATATACAGTTTGTTTCATAGATATTGAAAAATTAGCGCGAATAGCCTATAATTAGTGAGCGAATGATTTTGTTTGCACATCAGTGTGGGTAAATCTCATTCACTTCTTATTTTGCGCTCGTAGCTCAGTCGGATAGAGCGGTGGTTTCCGGTACCACGTCTGTCGGGGGTTCGAATCCCTTCGAGCGCGCTAACGTTGATATGACGGCATTTATAGCCGGTCTAACTCCGAAATTACTCGGTGGAAGGACGCGGTTCAGCAAAAAGGGACGGTAGGTTTTACGCTAGGTTTACCGCCCTGTTTGCGATAGGTGACCGTCGCCTTACGAAAGCCTTTCGATATTATAATCGGGAGGTTTTTTATTATGGCGAGAATGAAACGCAAGACGGGCGTAAGTAAGCGCCGAGAGGTAAATGTAGGACGCGGTACTGTAAAGCCGTATAAGACGATTACAGAGGCGTTAGAGACTGTAATGAACATTTATATTGCGGAAGGTTATCGCGATAGAACGATGAATGACTATCGCAAATACTGGCAAGAGTTTACGGAAATAGCCGGATTTCTGCCGGATGAAAATATAAGCGACATAACTGCGGATCACTTGCGCAAGTATATTGCGTATATGTTGAAGGAACGAGGATTGTCGCCAGTAACGGTTAATATTCGCTTAGGTGGTATTCGTGCGATATTTACACGCCTAGAAAAAGAGGGAATCATTAACGAGAGCCCAGCCGCTAAAGTGCGAAAGTTAAAAACGGACGAGCAACGAATACTTACGTTAACTGATACGCAAGTAAGGCGGTTATTTAAAGTAATTGACCGCGATTCCTTCGCCGGCTTTAGAGATTATTGCGCAATGCTGACGATGTTAAAGTGCGGCCTTCGCTCGAATGAAATAAACGCGCTTGAAATTAGTGACGTTGACTTGGAAAACCGCGTAATTCTCTTACCTGGTGCGAAAAACAAAAACCGCAAAACTCGCACGGTGCCAATATCGCCAAAGGTTGCGGAAGAATTAGAGCAGCTAATCGGAGAAACGCGAGAATATTTCGGCGATCATATTACGCATGTATTTACGAATCAGTTTGGCGAACCATTGCGCGAGGATCACTTACGCAAGAGGATGGATAAGTACGCAAGGACTGCGGGATTGAAGGACGAGTGTCGCGCGTCACCACATTCTCTACGTCATTCGTTTGCGGTTAACTTCTTGAAGAATGGCGGCGATATAAGAACGCTAATGAAGGTGCTTGGCCACAGTGATTTGTCTACAACGCAAATATACCTCGATTTTACTGACGATGTAGTAACGGAACAATATAACAAAGTAATTGCTAACGATACACTTGACGTATAACATTTGCGCTGCCTTAACGGGTGGCGTTTTTTGTCGTTGTCAAGGCGTTATACTTGACGCATTTTTACATATTCGCGAATATCATACGTTAAACTGTACATTATCACTCATTTTACTAGCCGGAGGGTCGCGACGCACGACCACCTCCGAAATCTCACGGGTTGACTATCGCAATATAACGTAGCTTTATGCAGTTTCGGACGGGAAATAACGCAGCAACGATCGCTAGAACACGCGCCACTACTGCGATGTATATAATCGTGCATAAACGATAAACTTGCGTAGTTAAAGAAACCGCGCCATGAAGGCGTTTATGCAACGTATGAATTACCTATAATAAGCTATTATGTCTACTTCTTTTGCATATGCGCGACAACGATATACAACGGAATACTTGCGCAGTATAATAACGATAATACTGCCGGGGGGTACCCTTTGCGCCAGCAGCGTCACCAAGCGCCTATAACATCCGCGAATCAAAATTATTACCCGAGGGTCGAAAAATTGCGCAATAAAATTTTAAACTCGGGAGTAGGAAAATGGAGGATTTTGGATAGTTACGTCGAATTTAACGGGTAGAAAGGAGGTCGAATCGCCGTGGACTTTGAACGTAAAAAAGCGAAAATACACTTACCGCCAGTCGAGTCGTTTGTTGACGTATTTGAAAACGAAACTGATGTCGAGGTATTCGTTAACGTTCGTGGGTTTAAAAGTGTGCGTAAATCCGGCGACAACAAAACCGAGGTATTAAATGCTGCAATCAAAGAGTTTGAAGAATTAAACAGTATTAGACTTGAACTTGATTAGAAAGAAAATACAGCCAGTTATTTCAAAAAAAAAAAAAAATCAAATATAATTTATTGGGCGGTGAGATGGTGACTGAATTTAAAATACAAGTACTTCAAGAATGGAAGAAAGAATTAATGACTTCTAGTGAAGAATACCAAACGGCAATAAATAACGCTAAAAATAATCTCCGAACATTAGAAATAAAGTCGCTAATAGCTGAAAGATCAGTATATAAGCTAAATTCATATCCGGATTATAAAGAAAAACATGTTGACCCTTTATTTGATGATTTACAAAAAGCTGATGCATACTTTAATCAAATACGTTTAGAAAATCAAAGAGAGATAAATAGGGTAAACGCACTAATTTCGCAAATTGATTTGGAGTTAGAATTACTTGGAGTTAAAAACTGATATATCCAATCCATTTCCAGAGAGACGCCGCGCACAACTAACGGAGTCTCTTTTTGTCACTTAGTGCAGCGTTTTATATCTTCGGCTCGGCCTCGTCAAGCCACCGAATTACCTCCGTTAAATCCTTCACGGCATTTTCGCGAGTATAAACTTCGTCCTCGTCAAGCATTCCGGTAATATCCAGCAATCGCAACTTAATGCGCACAATATCCGGTTTTTCACCGCCTTTTTTCGCTGACGTCACGGTTGGACGTGCATTATTTCGCAATGTGGCGCATAAGCTGGCTAAGAAGAAAGCCAGCGTCAATAGGCGCAGTCTGACCGTAGAGAATACGCCAGTCCAACGGCTGACGTCAACGCAATATCTTCCATATTTCCTCGACCTTCACCTCGAGCACATCCGCAATAGCAAGCGCAAGCAACAGCGACGGCACCGTCTTATTATTAACGAGGTCGCTAATCGTTCCCTGCCGAACTCCAACCCGCGCAGCCAGCCACGATTGCTTTACGCCTCTTTGCGTTAGTATTGCCCGCAAATTACTTTCCAATTGCACGCGATCACCTCCGTTATTATATAAATTCTATGCGGCGGCATGTATTTCCTTTGCGTAATTTTTTATACGGTATACCGTCATATTACTGACGTCACCGCGTATATATGAATTAAGCGGCGTGTAACCCCGGTCAAGGTAGGCGCCGACTCTTAAACGGGAGTGATTCGCAATGACAAAAGAATTGGCGTTAGAGTTAATCAATAAGGAAGGCGTTTATTTAACGGAGGAAGGACGTCAGTTTATCGCGACAATTATTAAGGAGGATAACGAGCATGTGGCGGCCAACAGTGCGGTATGATGAAGCGTTTCAGTCTTACGTCGAAGAATTGTTCAAGGCGACGACGCTCGACCGCAATCAGATAATGCGCCTTGCGTTGTATAGTGCGCCGTATAGTAAGTTATTTCTTGCGCAACTCAACGCACATAAACGGGTAGACGTCGCGCTTCCCTTCCCCACTTGGAATGTATTCGACCACCACTATTGGCGCGGTAAACCGGTAGCTGACGACGGTAGGGGAGGTGACGTCAATGCAGCCGAGAAGGTTATCGACATATCGAAATCGGGACAGTCGCGGAAGGTTCACGACGGGCAACCGATACGAATTAAAAACGCCGGTGAAATTAAACTCACGCTCTGACGACTACGAACGCGAACGGCCGATTAAGTTGGTGTACGAGAAAGGCACATACGGAACGTACATCGTAAAAGAGAGATGGTTTACTGAAGCCGAACGCATCATACTTTACATTATTGCGGGCGTTATTCTGTTTCGGCTCGTTATGTAACCAATAAAAAAGGCGCTGACATTAGTCGGCGCTTTCTTCGTCTATGATCTCTAACAAATCCTCTATACTACATTCTAAGGCGTTGCAAATTTTTTCTAGTGTATCAAATTTAATACCGTTTGTTTCCTCGTTATATAACTGCGTAAGACCATTTCTATGTAAGCCGGTCATTTTAGATAAGTCACTTATTTTTAATTTTCTCTCTCCCATTAATCGCGATAAATGTACTTTAATCATTATTCGCCGCACCTTCTTTCTAAAATAAATATAACGTAAAGTAAATAAAAAATCAATTTAAATGTTGACAATGCACAGTATGGTGTATATTATGTAGTTAAAGGCACATTGCAGTGTGCAAAATACACATTTAGGAGGGCTTTAAGTGTTAGAGAATCCGCAAACATTATCGGCAAGAATGCACGAGTTAGATTACATCATGAAGTGGGTTCGAGAAGAATTAGAAGAATTAGACGCAATAAATGACGCAGACAGTATCGCAGTATTAAATCAATTTCACAAACGCCTAGCTGATCGCCGCTTCACGTTTTCAATCGTTATCGACGAAGAAGAATAGGAGGGCGCGAAAATGGCTCACACAACAACGGAAACATACACCGAGTTAGAACGCGAGCTAATGAAGAAAGTCGAGGAATTGACGCTAGACGTCCAGGAACTAGAACGACAGCTAGAGGTGTCCTACAAGTTACATTTAAAATTAGGAGGGCAATAAGATGAAATTTAAAGTATTGACGCAAGAAGATGTCGGTTTTATACCGCACACTACAACCGCAATATATGTTGGCGAAGATTTCGAGGAAGAACGAGAAGGTTTAATGATTGCGGAGGATTTGTTTTTGAGAATTGATGATATGCACATTATGGTCGAACGAGTAAATGTAGGAGAGCAGCCGAAAATTGGCGCGGATAGCGAAGTTGTTTTCGGACTACCGTGGAACGGAAGGAAGAACGCAATAGTGGACTACGAGCTAATTGCGAATATGTCTGCGATTGACCTCCTACTATATTTGAAAGATTTGTCTGCCGAAAGCGAAGTAATAAAAAACGACTGGTGCAACGAATGTAAAATGCAAACGGACTTAGTAGTGACGGGCAAGACGGCGGAATCCATATTTGCAAAGTGTCCGCATTGTTGCGCGAAGTTTGACCTTATTAACGATGAAGAGGCTGGCGAACATGAAAACGGCAATTGATCGCATTAGTTACTACACGCGGAAAGTAAAACAAGAAGTTTGCGACACGCCGTGGCAAAAGCGCAAGTCAACGCGAGCCAAACGATTACTCGCATACAAGGCGGCTATGCACGCAATAATTGAGGCGGAAAAGAAATGCAAATAAAAAAAACGCTCGAGTACGGCAATACTCGGGCGCCCCATTAAAAATACGATTGGAGTCGATTATAACATGACAAACGAAAATAAAAAAGTAGTCTGCGTAATTATGGAAGTAGAAACAAATAAGCCGGAATTTTTTAAAGGCTACCGCATTAGCGAACAAGGTTATTATCTCGTAGAAATTGACGGCGTTGCAGTTATCGCAACATTAATGCCGAGCAATGATAACGAGAATTGTCTTGAAATACTCAACGAATTATTTGCGCTAAAAATGAACGATGATGTGCGCGAACTTATTACAAATCCGAACATGAGCGCAGCAGACTTATTGCTGTTAATGGAACGATTTCAAGTCGAAGTTTAATCGGACAAACTTGGGCGGTGCTGGCACACTGCTCGAGCGTCCATAAGTATTCGATTGGCTCACGCTATAGACTCGCGCAAGAGCATTCGATTAACGGTTGAACGGCGTCCAGCAAACCGAATCTCTAGCGGCAACTAGCTTCGCTTTGTTGGGCTTCGTTGGTCGGCGTTATTCCATGGGACTTTAGAACTAAATTTGCGCCGTTTTGCGTTTTCGGGACTATATATTTATATAGAGTGCGAAGTTTAGCTTTCTGAGGCGTATTATAGAATGTACAACTTTTTTAAGTGGCGACAAAAAGGTATAGGTGAGGCGGAGTTCCCCATGACTTCGTTCTCTTTATTTTTACATGGGGGTTAAGAAAATTAAACAAAGAGGGGAAAATGCTATGAATCCAACTGTATTTCGTTTTATAAGACAGTCGCAAGGGTTAACGCAAAAGGAACTAGGGCAACGTTTGGGAATTAGTGAAGGATTAGTCTGTATGATTGAACGCGGTAAAAAGAACATCAGTCACAACGTAAATAAGAAATTTAGAGAAACGTTCGGCAATGAATACGTCGAGAAGTGTCGGGCGTTCTTAGAACAAAATTAAAAGGGGGCAAAAACATGGGGGAAAGAAAAGTATTTAATAAGAAATCGCCATCAGAAAACAAAGCTACGTTTATTCCGTTACCAAGCAACGCATTACATTACGTACACCACGATCGTATTTCTGCAGAAAAATTATTATTATACGGGCTGATTATCGATTACTACAACGTTGAAGAAGGTTTCGCGTTTCCAAGTATCGAAAAATTGGCGGTTAGGTACGGTAAATCGCCCGACACGACTAGTAGACACCTTGACGACTTAAAGGCGGTCGGCTTAATCGACTTTCCGGAAAAGGGCCACTACGTTCCGCTTACGCCATTAAGTGAGGACGAATTCTACACCGAGTATCCTGGCGCAAATGAGAATTACCGCAAGGCTCTATCGCGTTGTAATAAAAGGCGCGCGGATGCAGCAGAAAGAATGCGCAAGTGGAGGCAAGAAAAGGGTTACGCGGATAATTAGGTGTACGTTCACCTAACTGCTAGGTGTAACTTACGTGTCATTTAGGTGTTAACTAGATTTAAGTAACTAGACTTATATAACGAGATTTAAAAAGATTGCGCCGCTTTTATAAATAAAAGACGTCGCTACGCTTATTATTATATATCTTATTGCGAAAAAGAATTTATTCAAAGAATAACAAGATATTAAGCGTTCACCTAAATAACCGTGTAACAAAATGTGGACGACTAATAAAAACATGGGGGCAATAACATGGGGAGATTAAAATACAAGGAGCCAGGAACGGGCGCAATCGAATACGCTAAACAATTTACGGAAGGACTAACGCTCGAGCAGTCTGCGCCGATCATTGCGCAACTATTAAGAGGCGAATTACACGACGCAACAGATCGTCGTATTAAGCGATGTGATTATTGCGGCTATTACTGGCGCGATGATAGTTTACGTAATACAAAGCGCACTTGTTGCGAAGATTGTAAACGTAGCTTAAAAACTATGCAAAGACGTCAGCAACGCGCGGACAAAGAACTATTAAACCCGAAACCGCGCAAAAGAACGTTAATGGACGATTATATTTGGTGGCTAGAATATCCGTTTTGGATTAACGAGTATTCTATGATAAAAATCGGATGGAAATACGAAGTGCCATGTGCGCCAAACAAGTTATCGAGGATTGAAGGAGCGAAGGAACGTTCTTATAAAATGGGTGGACGAGTAAAGCCGAAAATTCAAATACCGTATAGTGGTGAGAATGAAGAGGGCGTAATTAAGTCCCATGTAATAAATGTGAAGTTACCTATAACTGATACGAAGCCAGGTAAAGTTAGTCACTTTGTAATGAGTGATCCGCGCAAATATTTACTCGAAAAGTATGGGGAGGAAAAGTTGGCACTAGAAGCAAAGCGCGCTAAGTATTTAAGTGGCGACAAAAAGGTATAGGTGAGATAAGGGCGACAGCCCGGTAATTTTAATGTCTAAAACAGAACAAATCGGAACAAATAGAACAAAAAGGAGGTTTTAAAATGGATGGAATGAAGGCGAGGGCCATTCGTCATTATTTAGGAGATTCAATGCGGAAATTTGCCAAAAGAATCGGCGTAAATGCGTCAACAATTTCGGATATAGAACACGGCCATCGTGATATTACCGATTATGTTCGCGCAAAGTTAATTCGTATTGAGGCGGAGTTGCCTGATGACTTTTATATTTTTTACGAGAAGTTTAGAAACACCGCATAGTTATCCAATTTAATTATAAGTCAATGAAAAAGGAGTGTCAACGTGTTTTGAAAAACGACATTTGGAAATTAGAAACCGGCTGGCTCGGCGCTTATACTGAGGACCGCGATTTAATTCGTCGTATCAAACGTTACAAGCATGACGCGGGCTGGGTTATTATGGCTGACTATTTTAAAAATGGTCGGCTTATTGGCGTTCAATTTAAGATACCGATTGAACAAAAACGAGTGGCAGAAAGAATGTTTGGAGTGACGGAAAATCAAGCGGAAAACGCTATTTAAGGCGTTTGAATACGTAGCCCTTAACTTACTATTCGGAACTTCAAAAGGCACGTATAAACAAGCGAAATACAACGGAAATCTGTTCGTTACACACATTTTAAGGAGGCATTGCGTTGGAACTAACGATAAAGAAAAACGGCAATCGTCCGCAAGAAGTAACGGTCGACGGCAAAGTGTATTTGTTTGGACCGCATGTAACTGAACGACAAATAAAGCGCGTTTTACCTAGCGTAATGGGAAGGGTGAAAAAAGGTGATCGAAGTTGATAGGCTCCAAGTGCTGCTAACGCGGTTAGATAATTTCATAATTGCGAAGGTGAACAACGGCATTAAAACGCACACATTCAAATTCGGGCGCAACTGTTCGCGTAAATTGATTATGGAACAAATTCCGCGCCTAGTCGCAGACGAAAATTTCAACGAAAGAAGGCGATTATGTGCCTCGTAAGGACGGAAACAAAAAGCACCGCAGAATTAACAAGCACGGCTATCAAGTCAAGGAGCTTAGCGTTTTAGACGACTATTACACGCATTGGCTAAGGAAGTTTATTGCGGAAAATGAGGACTTTTCCCACTTAGTACAACGCAAGCCAATCGCGGGATGGAAGGTGAAGCGGAATGCGCGCAACAATAAAACTCGAAATGCTAGTCGACGTCACGGCGGAGAACAAGTATGCAATGGGCGCCGAGATTTTCGTAGCGGGGGAACTAGTCAAAGTCGCAAGCCTCTACGTGACGGCAGAAAGCGGTAATCAAGCAATCTATTTAGCTATTGCGCGTGTGTTAGAAGAATTGCCGAACGAAGTTGATTCGGTATTATTTCGGTCTAGCCATCGCCAATTTATTAAGCGGACAAAACTTCGAGAACGATTCGAGGTTATTGCTGACGGTAAGACGTTATATTTTCAGAAGGTTCGCAAGCAACATATTGCGCTATTGTTGGCTGACGACGCAATTAAGCGCCAAGCCGATTGTATCGCTAATATATAAAAACCAAAAGGAGAGATTTTATATGAGTTATGACGGGATGAAACAAGGGTTATTTCAGATTAGAAGAATTAGAGAAAGTATTCCAGAAACATTGGCATCGTCAGGTAGGGTATTGCGTGAATTAATATCCGCGGTAGAAAAAGACGAAGATTTATCCGTAACTGGTCGAGCAAAAAAGGTAGAGGAGTTAAAGAAAGAGGCAGGCAAGGAGTTTTTAAAGATTGCGAAAGAATTAAAAGAGGACTATCAAAAAGGTGTAATCAAGGCAAAGACTGCTGCAGAGGGTTTACTAAACCAAAAGCCAGGTTACAACGATTCCAGCACTAAATTAAATACGTTTGAACGCAAATTTAATGACTTAAAAATGAAACTGTTGCTTGAAACGCGAGCTAATTATGCAATGGATAGCTTGAATAAATTCATAAGTGAACAAACAGAGCCGTATTTTGCGCAACAAATAATAGACTCATATCCGGAATTAGTTTCAACAGTGTTAAGCGTTGCTGGGTCCGACGTTGCAAAGTACAAAGTCGAGTTAACTAAAGCGCTAGAAAACACAAAGAAAGTCGCAATTACACCGGAACAACGTGAGGCTGAACAAGTATTCGAAAGTATGGACGCAGAGTTTAATCGCGATTTATTCCGCAGAGGTATCGAAATAGAAACGGTACAAGACTTGTATGGTGCGGAGATTGCTAAGTATGTAAACAAGCCCGAAAGATTCGTAGAAAAGAAGGAGGAAAACTAATATGTTAACAAACGTATATGATTTCGTAAAACAAACACTTACTAAAATGGACGCTGTAGAGGCGCACAAATACCAGGACGCGGGCAAAGGTCGAGTAGTTGAGCTAACGCAAATGGACGCGCTAGAAAACCGAGTGGATTCAGCGGTCGCAAAGTATCGCAAACGTTGCGAAGAAATTAAAACAAGCGACCATCCGCAATATAAAGTCGAAGGTGCGCAAGAGTTTTTCACCAAAGAAGCGCAAGCGGAACTCGAGAAAGAAGTTGCGGACATTCAAGCGCAATACGAAACGTTTGCTAACGGAATGCGCGACGCTGCAATGAACGATATAGCTAATCGTGTTCGCTTGATTAACGACATTGATCGTAAAATGGCGAGCGACATTATTTCTAACGCGGTAACCTCTATCAAGTTCGGCGGAGGTACGTCGGAAATTGATTCGCTTATCGAGTTAGTGCCGCATATGAACGAAGGACGCAAGCTCGCGTTGTTGCAAGAAGTCGGAAAGCTAACGGAAGCCGTGAAAGGTCGACATGACGAAAAGGCGTTAACTAATCAGATTCGCGGCTTATATCGCGCATTAAACGACGTAAGGTCGGGCGAATATTTTGCGATGAATGTTGCGAAGGCTTTGCCGACAGGCGTTGACGGTGCGTATCGTCGCTTACGTATTACGCATCCATCGTATAAGTTTTATCCGAATAACATGTACAATAAGGGGTCGATTTAATGAGCGTAGTTGTTAGAAGCGTAAATAAAAGTAGCTATCGCGGTTACGACAATCGCCCGAGAGTAAAAATCGCCGTGTTCGATAAGCATGGCGATTATATTGCGTGGTTGAAGCGTGGAGATTATGAGCTAGTGCACGAAGTAGACGAATTAGAAGAAGGAAGATTATTAGTTAAATATAGCGCTTAATGGAGGGATAACGAATGTTATTAGAAAGATTAACCGAAAAACTAACTAACGATGAAGCGATTGAATTAATCGACGGTTATTTAATGCAGAAGCAACAAGAGAAAAAAGAACTATTATCAACCAAGCCTAACAAGCCGGTAGCGATATGGCTTAAAAATATGAGGTTAGAATCAAATAACTATGTCACGAGATATTTGGCAGAAAAGAAAACAGCGCTATTAAACAATGAAATCGATACTCCGTTTTTAGTACGTAATATACGTGCTCATTTCGGTAATATCTGACGGCAGTCCTTCGGGGCTGCTTATTTTTATAAAGGAGTGAATCAAATGACAACAATATTTTTCTTATACAGTCGCGCAACAAAAGGCGGTGGCGCAGTTTTAAAATCAACGAGTTCGGGCGGAGGAACAACGGCAACTAGTTCGAGTGGTGGCGGTACTACTGCGACGAGTTCAAGCGGTGGCGGAGTTAGTACGTCCACGCAATCCGGCGGAGGAACAACTCAAACGTCTAGCGGTGGCGGCGACCATAGACATACGTTGTTTACTGATACAGGGATGACCGTGCCGGCGCCTACTTCATGGAGGTTGTTCGACGTATATACTGGAATCGGCACATATTCAACAATGTCATTACCGTCAGATACTCCGGGTTCGGTCGCAACTTATTCTAGTAGCGGTAATCATACGCATAGTATCACACTACCGGCACACTCTCATAGTTTCAGTACGCCATCACATACCCATAATGTAACCATTGAAAATCACCAACACACAGTCGCAATTCCGAATCACACTCATGACATAGATATACCGGACCACACACACGAAATTGAGCACGGTATATTTAAATTATCTGAAAAGCCAACCGCAGTTACGATTAAGGTCGACGGTCAAGTTATTCCTTATACGCAGACTAGCGCAACTAGCCTCGACCTAGTGCCGTATTTGTCAAGAGACAGCAATGGGAAGATACGTCGTGGCGAGTGGCATACGGTTGAGATAACGCCTAATAACCTCGGCAGAATTACGGCGCAAATAACGAATCAATTCTTTATTCAATCACGCGGCGGCGGTGACTACTAATGTCGCTTACTATTGCGATTGCAACGGCGGAGTTTGCGGTCATGTCGGGCGATTATAGGCGCGTTAATGTTGGCAATGAAAGCGAGTTTTACGATGACACGCCGAAAGCCTTTCACATAACCGATCATGTTCTAATCGGCATTACGGGTGACCTGCGCATGTCTATCGAATTGCGTACGTCATTAAACGTAAACAAAAACGCAAAGATTAACGCAGTCGTTCGAGTTTTGGAAAAGGCGTTGGCAACAGCGCCGACCGACGCATATTGCTCGATAATACTTGCGGGCAAAGACAACAAAGGACGCATGAAGTTTGCGCAACTATCGCATGAAACGAACTTCAAAGCGCGTTTTCAAACGATTAAGCCTGGCGAAATTAAATGGCTTTACGCTTATTCGTTCGTCGAGCCTGGCGAGTTGATAGAACGCGAGTATGAGGAACTTAATGAGGTTACTTGCGCTAGTGTGTCGGCGTTGGCGCGTAAGGTTAACGAGGAAGTTGCGGAGACTGACGCAAGAGTGTCGCGTAAGTGTGACGTGATTTATATAACGTAAAGGAGGTGAACGAAATGTCATATCTAAAGAGTGAGGATTGGCGCAGATTGGATAAGGAGCTTCAAGAACTAAAAAAGCGCGCAGAGGAAGCGAAAGCCGAACGGATTGCGGCTGGTTTACCACCTGTCTCACCTTCAGGCTTTGTTCCGGCCGCAGTTATTAAGTATATATACGACAATACGGACATTAAACGGTTATACGCTTATGTCGTAAGCCTCGCGAAACTGACGTTGGAAAGTAACGAAGTGCCGCCAATAAATCCGAAAGAAGTCCTCGATATGGTGCCGTATTACGAGTTATTGCGTTGGAAAGACGGTGGTAAGTTTAGTAGTTTCCGTTTAAGTGCTGCGGTTAGCGTTTTCGAGAAATACGATAATTACCGAACTGCCGAGGAACTAGCGCGCGCGTTATACATGGCAACGAAAATGTTGCGCGATGAATACGGGGCTTATACTCAGTTTTGGGCGCCTTGCCTTTGCGACTTGGAAGGGCGCGACGATGAGCCTTGTAATTGCGGTAGTAAAGAACACTACGAGGTTAGCCGTATTTTAAACGAACAAGTAGCGCAAATAACCGACGAGTATCTCGACGAACTACTTGCGGAGGCTCGCGAAAAGGCGGAAATTGTACGCAAGGAACGCCAAATATTAGAAGAATATAGAAACGGAGGAACTAACGATGAAAAACGAAACTAATAACGTAGTAATTG
The DNA here is from genome assembly GCF_002250055.1 of Sutcliffiella cohnii. NCBI lineage: Bacteria > Bacillati > Bacillota > Bacilli > Caryophanales > Bacillaceae > Sutcliffiella > Sutcliffiella cohnii. The sequence goes on along the minus strand of NZ_CP018866.1, from coordinate 3,827,138 downwards.
AAGAGTTGCAAGAACGCCTGGAACCGCGTCAAGCACACGCAGCGCAGTTAATGGTTGCGAACGAGTTTGCGGGCAAAGGCGACAAGAAAACGCTAGAAGAAATTGCGGAAGAAGTTGGCGTGACTAGGCAAACGTTGCATAACTGGAAAACGAGCAATATCGCATTTATCGAGTATTTAAAGGCGCTATCAACCGTCACATTAGACTCGCAACGATCGTTTGTTGATGCGCAACTAATGAAGTTGATTGCGGGAGGTAATAACGGTATTCCTTCCGTTAAGGGTGTCGAGTTATATTACAAGCTAACTGGCGCGCTAATTGAACGCCAAGAAGTAATTTCGGGCAATGCGCCGTCTAGTAGTCCGAAAATGACTCGCAATGAGTTAGCGAGCGAAATCCAAAAGTTAAGCGACATGTTAAGATAGAAGTAATGCAACAAAGCCGCCTTCAATTGCGAGGGCGGCGTACATATTGACTTTGTCGAAATTACTCGGTTATAATAACGGATAGTAACGTTTAGGAGTTCGGTTCCGCGTAAATAACGGACCGTGGCTAGCGTTAGGTTTACGATAGGTTTTCGTATAGGTGAACGAGTGATAATCGCGCAAGGGCATTCCGGTACCACGTCTGTCGGGGGTTCGAATCCCTTCGAGCGCGCTAACGTAAATCTCTATTTCTTTTAGGAAATAGGGATTTTTTTTGTTATACAGGCATAGTAACTCTACATAAACGTATATTTGATAATAATCGAAGCGATAAAAGCGGTAGGTACGGATCGAACAAAATGAAGTCGCCATTAATTTACATTCAAAAACGGACGAATCTCATGTAAAATAGAATAGTAGGGAGGAGGGCTGTTAGATGAGACATGATTTACAACTAGTGCAAACGCAAACATTAAAATTAACGATGACACAAGAGTTAAGACAAGCGATATCATTACTGCAATACTCTACCTTGGATTTAATTCCTTTTCTGCAAGAGCAAGCGTTAGAAAACCCCCTGCTAGAATTAAAAACTCAAGAAACATATGCTTCATCTTATCAGCAAAGAAAAGGAAATTCAGATTCCGAGTTTACGATTGAAAATGTAGGATATGATAAAGAGTCAATACGAGATTATATCGAGGCACAAATACTATTAGATAAAACGATTACGAAAACAGAGCGGAATTATGTTGAAAAAATATTACCGTATCTCGATGATAACGGTTATTTTACAGAATCAACTTCCTTTATAGCGCAACAAATAAAGGTAAATGAACATACAGTGGATACGTTAATACAACTAGTCCAAGGATTAGAACCTGCTGGAGTAGGAGCTCGAAACTTACAAGAATGCATTTTACTTCAACTAAAAAGACTTCCGAAACGTAGTCGTGTAGCAGAAGAAATTATCGAGGAACACTTTCACCTATTTGCTGAAAAGGCGTGGAAAACATTGTCTAAGCAAACAGGGTATTCTTTAAAAGAGATACAAGAGGTTTCCGACTTAATTGTGACGCTTGAACCTAAACCAGGTATACGTTATGGATCCAATGATCATGCGAAATACATTATCCCTGATTTATATGTGACAGAAATTAATCATGAGTGGATTGTTTCGCTGAACGACGAATTAATTCCTCAAATTGAAATTAATGAAATTTACGCTAATCATTTAAACGGAGATGATGGACGTTACATTCAAGAGAAAATCCAACACTGTCACTGGTTAATTAGAAGCTTAGACTATCGAAAACAAACATTAATCCGGGTGATGGAAGAAATCGTCCGCCTGCAACATTCCTTTTTCGTAAATGGTCCGTCTTTTTTGAAACCGCTAACATTACGAGTGATTGCCGAGCGACTTGATGTTCATGAGTCTACAGTAAGTCGTGCAACGAAAGAAAAATATGTTCAAACGCCGTATGGATTGTTCGAATTAAAGTATTTTTTCTCACAAGGGTATGTTACGACACTTGATGAAGAAAAGTCATCGCGGCAAGTAAAGGAAGTACTGCAGTCAATTATAGAAAAAGAGAATAAGCAAAAACCATATTCCGACCAAAAGCTGACAACCTTACTAAAAAAAGAGTATAGTATAGATATCTCAAGAAGAACGGTGGCAAAATATCGAGAGCAGCTCCATATTCCATCTTCTTCACAACGAAAAAGATACGATTAGAAAGGTGACAGCGTAATGAAAGTAACACTTTATTCGAAAGAAAATTGTTCTCTATGCGATAAAGGTAAAAAAATATTAGAAGAGTTACAAGAAGAAATAAAATTCTCGATTGAGGAAGTAGATATTTACAAAGACGACATGCTACTAGAAAAATATCAAATTATGATTCCGGTTGCGGAAGTAGATGGCGATATGCTGGGATATGGTATTTTTAACAAAGTTGACATAAGAAACCGCTTACTTGAAAAAATCAGCTAATGCCTAGTTGAATAAGCTTTTAACCTCTGTTAGAATAGAAATTGTAGCCGAGGTGTTTTTTTTTACAACTGGTGGGACATAATATGTCACACAGGGACGAAATGAGTCCCTATTGGAAAACGACACCTAAAAGGGGAAGCTATTGATGAGAAATATTGTAGAGATTCAACAAAAATTATTACCGGATCTTCTATCTGTTATGCAGAAAAGATACGAAATTCTTCGGTACATACGATTAATGCAGCCCATTGGTAGAAGATCACTTTCTACAAACCTTGGACTAAGTGAGCGTGTTTTGCGTAGTGAAGTAGATTTTTTGAAAAAACAAGATTTACTCAACATAAGCACTTCAGGTATGACACTTACGCAAGAAGGTACCATATTAATGAGGCAGTTAGAAGAATTTATGAAAGAAGTATCTGGTTTAAAGGTGTTAGAAGAGGGAATTAAAAACCAACTACAACTTCGACAAGTTGTCATCGTACCCGGAAATAGTGATACTTCCCCGTGGGTAAAAAACGAGATGGGTCGAGCGTGTGTAGCCAGTATGAACCGTTATTTAAAAGAAGAAAATATTATCGCGGTAACTGGAGGTACGACGATTTCTGCAGTTGCAGAAATGATGGCGCCTGAATCTAAAAACCGAAACCTTTTATTCGTTCCAGCTCGTGGTGGGCTAGGCGAAAATGTACAAAATCAAGCTAATACGATTTGTGCAGCAATGGCCGAAAAAACGAAAGGCCAGTACCGATTACTTCACACACCAGATGAATTAAGTAACGATGCTTATCAGTCAATGATTGCGGAACCATCTATTAAAGAAGTGCTTGCACTCATTAAAAATAGTAGTATGGTTGTTCATAGTATTGGGGACGCTAAAATGATGGCGATGCGCCGAAAAACAGCTCCTGAAAATATGAAAAAGATCGAACAATGCAAGGCTGTTGCAGAAGCATTCGGTTATTATTTCAATAGTGATGGAGAAGTAGTCCATCGAGTACAAACAGTAGGAATGCAATTAGCAGATTTGGAAAAAATAGAAACTGTTATTGCGGTCGCTGGAGGAGCTTCGAAAGCGAATGCCATTCGAGCTTATTTAAAACAAGCACCACATACCATCCTTATTACAGATGAAGGTGCAGCAAAAGAGCTAATTAGGGAGACTCTCCCTTAATTAGGGAACGTTTTAGTATTTGTCCAACTAACAAATATTGAAACAGACCTACTATATAAAAAAATTCTTAGTATTCTAAGGAGGAAAAATCATGGCAGTAAAAATTGGTATTAACGGATTTGGTCGTATCGGACGTAACGTATTCCGCGCAGCTTTAAAAAATTCTGAGGTAGAAGTAGTAGCAGTTAACGATTTAACAGACGCTAACATGCTTGCTCATCTTTTAAAATATGATTCCGTACACGGTAGACTTGATGCGGACGTTAAAGTAGATGGCGATAGCCTAGTAGTTGATGGAGTAGCTGTAAAAGTTACTGCTGAGCGTGACCCTGCAAAATTAACTTGGGGAGAAATGGGAGTAGACATCGTTGTTGAATCTACTGGTTTCTTCACTAAGCGTGCAGACGCTGCAAAACATTTAGAAGCTGGAGCGAAAAAAGTAATTATTTCTGCACCTGCTACTGACGAAGATATTACAATTGTTATGGGTGTTAACCATGACAAATATGATGCAGCTAGCCATGACGTAATTTCTAATGCGTCTTGTACTACAAACTGTTTAGCTCCATTTGCAAAAGTATTAAACGACAACTTTGGTATTAAACGTGGAATGATGACAACTGTTCACTCTTACACAAATGACCAACAAATTTTAGATTTACCACATAAAGACTACCGTCGTGCTCGTGCAGCAGCAGAGAACATTATCCCAACTTCTACTGGTGCAGCTAAAGCGGTATCTCTAGTATTACCTGAATTAAAAGGTAAACTAAACGGTGGTGCAATGCGTGTTCCAACTCCAAACGTATCACTAGTTGACTTAGTAGCGGAGTTAGATAAAGACGTAACTGCTGAAGAAGTAAATGCAGCATTAAAAGCAGCTTCTGAAGGTGACTTAAAAGGAATCCTTGATTACTCTGATGAGCCACTAGTATCTGGTGACTACAATGGTAACCCAGCTTCTTCTACAATCGATGCATTATCTACAATGGTTATGGAAGGTAGCATGGTTAAAGTTATCTCTTGGTATGACAACGAGAGCGGATACTCTCACCGAGTAATCGATTTAGCTACTTACATCGCTTCTAAAGGTCTATAATATTTCACAATTCAATTGTGATTTGCTATACACTTTATATATAATTAAGAGTGGTTAAGGGGGAAGGGAATATATCCCTCCCCCTTTTTTCCATGTAGTGATGGATAGACGTTGTATTTTCAATAAAAGGAGGCCTTTTTCATGAACAAGAAAAGTATTCGCGATATTGATGTAAAAGGTAAAAGAGTCTTTTGTCGTGTAGACTTTAACGTACCGATGAAAGATGGTGTAGTTGGCGACGAGACTCGTATTCGTGCAGCAATCCCGACGATTCAACATTTAGTTGAAAATGGTGCAAAAGTTATTTTAGCAAGTCATCTAGGACGTCCAAAAGGGGAAGTTGTAGAAGAACTTCGCTTAGCACCAGTAGCCCGCCGTCTTCAAGAGCTTTTAGGTCGTGACGTAGCAGTAGCTAACGAAGCGTATGGAGAAGCTGTGAAAGCACAAGTAGACGCTCTAGCGGAAGGTGACGTACTTGTATTAGAAAATGTACGCTTCTACCCTGGTGAAGAGAAAAACGATTCAGAACTAGCAAAACAATTTGCAGAGCTTGCAGATGTTTACGTAAATGATGCATTTGGTGCAGCTCACCGTGCTCATGCTTCTACAGAAGGTATTGCACATCACGTACCTGTTGCAGTTTCCGGTCTATTAATGGAAAAAGAATTAGACGTACTAGGTAAAGCTTTATCACATCCTGACCGTCCATTCACTGCAATTATCGGTGGTGCAAAAGTTAAAGACAAAATCGGTGTTATTGATAACCTACTGGATAAAGTAGATAACCTAATTATCGGTGGAGGACTTGCTTACACTTTCATTAAAGCGCAAGGACACGATGTTGGGAAATCTCTTCTAGAAGAAGATAAAATAGATTTAGCAAAATCGTTCATGGAAAAAGCGAAGAAAAACGACGTAAACTTCTACATGCCAGTTGACGTTTTAGTAGCTGATGATTTCTCTAACGATGCTAATACAAAAATTGTTCCAATTGATCAAATTCCTAGCGATTGGGAAGGTTTAGACTGTGGTCCAAAATCTAGCGAGATTTATGCAGAAGTTATTAAAAACTCTAAACTAGTTATTTGGAACGGACCGATGGGAGTATTCGAATTAGATACTTTCGCAAACGGAACAAAATCAGTAGCAGAAGCACTAGCACAATCTCAAGATACATACTCTGTAATCGGTGGAGGAGACTCCGCAGCTGCAGTAGAAAAGTTCAATCTTGCAGATAAAATGAGCCACATCTCTACAGGTGGAGGAGCTTCCTTAGAATTTATGGAAGGTAAAGCCCTACCAGGAGTAGTAGCTTTAAACGATAAGTAAGATTCTTACCCTTTAATGTTATGAAGTGAAGTTACTTCGTTTTTGTGAGTGGAACGGGTCCATGGCAAAGCGGCGTTCGGGATATACATACAAACGAGTGACACGCTAATAATGACAGGGTGAAAATAATAAGCATTGAAAGGAATGAAATTCCATGCGTAAACCAATTATTGCAGGAAACTGGAAAATGCACAAAACTGCTTCTGAAGCAGTAAGCTTTGTAGAAGAAGTGAAGGGATTAATTCCTTCAGCTGACAAAGTGGATGCAGTTGTTTGTTCACCTGCCCTATTTTTAGACCGTCTAGTACAAAATGTAGAAGGTAGCGAACTTAAAGTTGGCGCTCAAAACATGCACTGGGAAGAAAGTGGAGCGTTCACAGGTGAAATTAGCCCTGTAGCCTTAAAAGACTTAGGAGTAACTTACGTAGTTTTGGGTCACTCTGAGCGTCGTGAAATGTTTGCAGAAACAGACGAAACTGTAAACAAAAAAGTATTATCATCTTTCCAACACGGATTAACTCCTATCGTTTGCTGTGGCGAAACGTTAGAAGAGCGTGAAGCTGGAAAAACAAATGATCTAGTAGGAGACCAAGTGAAAAAAGCGCTAACGGGCCTAACTGCTGATCAAGTAAAAACAACAGTCATTGCTTACGAACCTATTTGGGCAATCGGAACTGGAAAATCTTCAACTGCAGAAGATGCGAACGAAGTATGTGCACATATTCGTCAAGTTGTAGGGACTGAATTCGGTCAAGATGCTGCAGATGCAGTTCGTATTCAATACGGCGGAAGTGTAAAACCAGGTAACATCGCTGAATATATGGCACAACCAGATATCGATGGAGCTTTAGTTGGCGGAGCAAGCCTAGAAGCTCAATCTTTCTTACAGCTTTTGGAGGCAGGTAAGAATGAGTAAAAAACCAGTAGCACTTATTATTTTAGACGGCTTCGCTCTTCGTAATGAAGAAAAAGGGAACGCCGTTGTTCATGCAAAGAAACCAAACTTTGACCGTTACTGGAACAACTATCCACATGCGCAATTAACTGCTAGTGGAGAAGCGGTAGGATTACCTGAAGGACAAATGGGGAATTCTGAAGTTGGGCACTTAAATATTGGTGCTGGCCGTATCGTTTATCAAAGTTTGACTCGAGTGAACGTTGCTATCCGTGAAGGACATTTCGCAGAAAACGAAACATTCCTTCGCGCAATGAACCATGCAAAAGAAAAAAACTCTAACTTACACATTTTCGGTCTACTTTCAGACGGTGGTGTACATAGTCATATTAACCACCTTTTCGCTCTATTAGAACTAGCGAAAAAAGAAGGTGTGGAGAGAGTTTACATTCACGGTTTCCTTGATGGTCGTGATGTAGCACCTCAAAGTGCGAAACAATTTATTGAGCAATTAAATGCACACATTGAACAAACAGGTGTTGGAGAAATCGCAACTATTTCTGGTCGTTATTACTCGATGGACCGCGACAAGCGTTGGGATCGTGTAGAAAAGTCGTATCGATCCATGGTATACGGCGAAGGGCCATCTTACCGTAATGCATTAGAAGTTGTTGAAGACTCTTATGCAAATGGTATCTACGATGAATTCGTATTACCATCTGTCATTACGAAAGAAGACGGAAGCCCAGTAGCAACAATCCAAAACGATGACGCTGTTATTTTCTATAACTTCCGTCCAGACCGTGCGATCCAAATTTCAAACACGTTCACGAACAAAGACTTCCGTTCGTTTGACCGTGGAGAAAAGCACCCTGAAAACTTAATGTTCGTATGTTTAACACATTTCAGTGAGTCAGTAGACGGATATGTTGCATTTCAACCAGTTGGAATGGATAATACCCTTGGTGAAGTATTAGCTCAACAAGGGTTAAAGCAACTACGAATTGCTGAAACGGAAAAATATCCACACGTTACGTTCTTCATGAGCGGTGGACGTGAGGAGCCTTTCCCAGGTGAAGAGAGAATATTAATTGATTCACCGAAAGTAGCAACGTATGACTTAAAGCCAGAAATGAGTGCATATGAAGTAACAGAAGCACTATTAAAAGAAATCGAAGCAGATAAACATGATACGATTATTTTAAACTTTGCGAACCCAGATATGGTAGGGCACTCCGGAATGCTTGAGCCAACTGTGAAAGCAATTGAAGTAGTCGACGAATGTTTAGGAAAAGTTGTCGAAGCAATTAATGCTAAAGGCGGAACTGCTATTATTACAGCTGACCACGGGAACGCTGATGAAGTCATTACGTTAGAAGGCAACCCGATGACAGCACATACAACAAACCCAGTTCCTGTTATCGTAACACGCGAAGGTCTAGAACTTCGTAACGACGGTATTTTAGGAGACTTGGCGCCAACAGTACTTGACTTACTAGGCGTTGACAAACCAGAAGAAATGACAGGAAATACGTTAATTAAAAAATAATATAAGAGTATAGCGCTGAGAAGTGCATTACTTTTTGATTGGAGCGGAAGGTACTTGACTCCCGCGGGAGAAGAGAGAAGGTCGAGACCCCACAGGCGAAGCCGAGGAGGCTCGACTCTCTCCCCGCAGGAAAGCAAGTACCTGTAGCGGAAATCAACTATTGTAAAAAATATTTTAAAATAAAAAGGAGACTTACAAACATGCCAATTATCTCTGATATTTACGCACGCGAAGTATTAGACTCTCGCGGTAACCCAACAATTGAAGTAGAAGTTTACACAGAATCAGGCGCATTCGGTCGCGCACTAGTACCAAGTGGTGCATCTACAGGTGAATACGAAGCAGTAGAACTACGTGACGGTGACAAATCTCGTTACTTAGGTAAAGGTGTTCAAAACGCAGTTGAAAACGTAAACGAGCAAATCGCTCCTGAACTTATCGGTCTTTACGACGTAATGGAGCAAGTAGCTATCGACCAAGCATTAATGGAGCTTGACGGTACAGAAAACAAAGGAAAATTAGGAGCAAACGCTATTCTTGGTGTTTCTATGGCAGTAGCTCGTGCAGCAGCTGACTTCCTACAAATTCCTTTATACCAATACTTAGGCGGATTCAGTGCAAAAACTCTTCCAGTACCAATGATGAACATCATCAACGGTGGAGAGCATGCTGACAACAACGTAGACATCCAAGAATTCATGGTAATGCCTGTTGGAGCTGAAAACTTCAAAGAAGCACTTCGTATGGGTGCTGAAATTTTCCACGCTCTTAAAGCAGTTTTAAGTGCAAAAGGTTTAAACACAGCTGTTGGTGACGAAGGTGGATTCGCTCCAAACTTAGGATCTAACGAAGAAGCTCTTCAAACAATCATCGAAGCAATCGAAAAAGCTGGTTACAAACCAGGTGAGCAAGTAATGCTTGCTATGGACGCTGCAGCTTCTGAGTTCTACAACAAAGAAGACGGTAAATACCACCTTAAAGGTGAAGGTGTTGTTTACACTTCTGAAGAAATGGTTGAATTCTACGCGAAAATGGCGGAGAAATACCCAATCATCTCGATCGAAGACGGCTTAGATGAAAACGACTGGGAAGGTTTCAAACTATTAACGGAGCGCATCGGCGGTAAAGTTCAATTAGTTGGAGACGACCTATTCGTAACAAACACGAAAAAATTAGCAGAAGGTATCGAGCGTAAAATCGGTAACTCTATCCTAATCAAAGTAAACCAAATCGGTACACTAACTGAAACATTCGAAGCAATCGAAATGGCAAAACGCGCTGGTTACACAGCTGTAATCTCTCACCGTTCTGGTGAAACAGAAGACAGCACAATTGCTGACATCGCAGTTGCAACAAACGCTGGCCAAATCAAAACTGGTGCACCATCTCGTACAGACCGTGTAGCTAAATACAACCAATTACTTCGCATCGAAGACCAACTTGGTGACACAGCTCGCTACGACGGCTTACGTTCTTTCTATAACTTAAAGAAATAAAGTGAATGAGGGTCTGACCTATTAGGGGTCAGGCCCTTTTATATTGGGTGGCGTGAACAATGGGCCTGCTGGCCGAAAAGTGTTACCGGTTGGCGTAAAAAGATGCTCAATTGGCCGAAAAGTGTTACCGGTTGGCGTAAAAAGATGCTCAATTGGCCGAAAAGTGTTACCGGTTGGCGTAAAAAGAAGCTCAGTTGGCCGAAAAGTGTTACCGGTTGGCGTAAAAAGAAGCTCAGTTGGCCGAAAAGTGTTTCTAGTTGGCGTAAAAAGAAGCTCAGTTGGCCGAAAAGTGAGTTCGGTTGGCCGAAAAGTGAGTCCGGTTGGCCGAAAAGTGAGTCCAGTTGGCGCAAAAGTGAGTTCGGTTGGCGCAAAAGTGAGTTCGGTTGGCCGAAAAGTGAGTTCAGTTGGCACAAAAGCGAGTTAGCTTGGCCAAAAAAATGATTCAAATTACTTAATAAGGCTCACGACTAGCACAAAAAACTAACAGTAAACGCAAAGTGCACTATTCCAAATGAAGAAATTCCTGACCTTTTCGCATTTTCTCCCTCTTGTCCACACTAACATTTTGTGGTACATTTATTGTAAGTTTACTTATGAACGTTCGATGGAGGTGTCGTAGTCACATGCAAATTTTCTTAACTATTTTACTTATTATTACTTCTTTAGCACTTGTAGTCGTTGTTTTACTTCAATCAGGAAAAAGTGCTGGTCTATCTGGTGCAATCGCTGGTGGAGCAGAAACATTATTTGGTAAACAAAAAGCGCGCGGTCTTGATTTAGTTTTACATCGTGCAACGATCGTATTAGCTGTACTATTTTTCTTACTAACTTTAGCAATCGCTTATTTTGCATAAAACAACAGTAAAACCACTTCCCATTACCGAGAAGTGGTTTTTTTAATTAACGGAAATGCGACCGTAACGTTAGTCCCTTTTCCTTCCTCGCTAAAAAAGTTAATCGTTCCATTATATTTCTGGACAATATTAAAGCAAATCATTAACCCAAGTCCAGTCCCTTTTGCCTTTAAAGAATAGAAGGGAGTGCCGATTCTTTTTAATTGTTCCTTCGTCATCCCAACCCCTTGATCGACAATGTCAATTTGAACCCTATCATTAACTTTTCTAACCTTTACTCGCACTGTTCCCCCATGCTTGGAAGCTTCCACCGCGTTTTTCAATAAATTGACGAATAGCTGCTTAAATTCCATTAAAGTACATTGAATCGAATAATAATCTTCAATGTCTAATTCTATTTGGATTGTATCAATGTGAGCGTACGTATTTAGCAAATCCATTACATTATAAAGAGCTGGTTTAACTTCAACTGTTTCAACTTCACTAACCTCAGGCTTTGCGAGAGATAAAAAGTCTGAAATAACCGTTTCAGCTGTATACAGCTCGTCCATCATTAATTTATAATGCTTCTTTATATGGTCAGGTAATTGCTTATCTGTTTCATGTAATTGGATAAATCCTTTCACTACTGTAATCGGATTGCGAATTTCATGTGCAACTGCTGCAGCCAATTGTCCTGTTGTCTTTAATCGTTCATCCTCTTGGATTTGCTGATAATACTGCTTTTGCTCTTCAATTTTTTTCTTAATGAGTGCAAAAATAAAATAAAGCATAACTTGGCATGCTAAAAAATTGATCGCATAACCGTGTAAGTCTTTATAAAATATAGGAAAACCAGCTCCTTGATCTACTAAAAAGACATAAAGCATAAAAGAAAGTACTATTACAACATTACTAATTAACGAAAAATAAAATAGCCTTTGATTGTAGAACAATATCGCTATCCCTGGAATAAAGCAAATGATAAGGAGTGGTGATAAAGTGAATGGATAGAAAATGAACATTGCGTAAAAATAAATGGGCATTGCAATGTTCAATGCATATTTAGTGAAGATATTTTTCTTTTTAGGATAAATAATTAATAGTATGGAAATGACTACTACAATTAATAGGTGCGTAATAAATGTGGCTGTTGGCCCATTTTCCCACAGTTCAATGAACGAACCTAACGTCATTAAGACGATACTAGCAATCGCAATAATCCAATATATTTTTTTATTTGGTAAATGGGTTTGATTCTTCATGTTAATACCTCAATATTTGTAATATCTCCATTTTACTAGATTATAGTTGGAAAGAAAATGTAAAAAAAAGAGAGACCGCTTTGGCCCCCTAATTTTCCTATTCAACATTCTTACTAAGCTCCTTAAATGCCTCACTTATTTCTTCCATCGTCATCCCCATTTCTTTGGCTTCAAGAATCATTTGAATCCAGTCACAATCTAATTCATATTCTAGGTCCACAGTTATTCCCCCTTAATTCTTTTCGTTTCTTGCCATTTCTTAAAATGAAGGTAATCACGAAACTGTACAAAATCTTCTTTTGTCATCCCCTCAGAAATCGCTTTGTATAAAAGCCGTCGCCATTCAGCATCTAGCGTAATTTTTGGCCCACTTACCTTTTTCTTTTTATTAAGTAATTCTTCTATATCGGTATCTAATGATGTCGCAATTTTACTTAACAATTGAAGAGAAGGGTTTACTTGCAAATTTCGTTCTAATTGACTCAAGTAAGACTTTGAAACACCTGATTTTTCCGCTAATTCACTTAAACTAAGTCCATTATTATTACGAAGTTTCTTTATCTCGTCACCAATCATACACATCGTCCTAACTATATATCTTTTTGTTCATTATATCGTACAGTTAATTCATTATAAAAAACAAAAAACTAAGTAAATGAGAGAAAACTAATGAAAAAGTCCTAAAAATGTTCTCAATTGCGAAAAAACGAACTAATTTGGCGTTTTTCATAACGAACAAAGTGTTTTATACTTCGTATTGTAAGGTTCGTTAAAGAGAACAACGAACTTAAAAATTTTACCTTAGGGGTATAGGAGGAAAAAGAATGAGTTTAAAAAAGAAATTAGGTTTAGGGGTAGCTTCAGCAGCACTAGGTTTAGCACTAATTGGTGGAGGTACATATGCGTACTTTAGTGACACAGTAGCAACAACTAACACATTTGCATCGGGTACATTAGATTTATCCATTAATCCAGAGTATGTAATTCGTGCTGAAAACATTAAACCAGGAGATATTATGCCAAGAGCTTTTGAACTTTCAAATGACGGTACTTTAGATATCTCTAGAGTTGATATTCATACAGATTACACTGTTGAATATGGCGACAAGTATACAGGAGGAGACTTAGGTGAGCATATTCTCGTACATTTCATGACAAACGTAGATAAGAATGGTCTAGGTAATATCGTTGTAGGGCCAAACAATGTTATAACTACTACTACTTTAGCAGAACTAAAAGCTGCAGATGGTCTTCCTGATGCAGTAGCAAATGATCTATACGTAAATTTACCGTGGCTAGGTGAAGTAAATGGAGAAAGGGGCGGCCTTGCAGCTGGGGATTCAGATGACTTAATTGTTGTGTTTGAATTTGTAGATAATACTGAAGATCAAAATACATTCCAAGATGCTGAGTTGACTCTCTTCTGGAACTTCGAAGCTCACCAAACAGCTGGAACTATAAAATAAGAAACTAGATAGATTGGGGAAGGGTGGGGTTAGCTCACCTTTCACCATTTATTTTTTATCATAAATATATAAATCTAATTGTATATTCATGATAGAAAGTAAAAGCATTAAAGGAGGTTCTAACATTGAAATGAGGAGCTCTAGATTAAGGAAGTTTGGTAAAAAGAACAAAGGGTTTCTAATCATTTTACAATTAGCTGCTATTTATTATGTATCAATTATTTCACTATCATATTTAACAAATGGAACACTAGCCTATTACAGTGACACTTCACAAACAAACACTAGGATCACTACTGCTTCAGATTGGTACGACGGAAGTGATCTTATTTTTCCTAATAGAGGTACTCAAGTTGTACATAGTTGTCCTCCTGAAGAAATCGGTGTGGTAGTTAAAAATGATGGATTAGATATGTCTAAAGCGACAGAGTATGAGATTTATTACACTGAATTATATGAAAATGGGAATCCACTAAAACATGGTGATAGAATTTTTTCAGGTTGGATTGAACCGATCCCTAAAGGGGGGACTGTCCTCTTAACTTATCAAGCTGAAAGTGAAGGATGGTACGTTTTCAAAGCTCTACAAAGACCTGGATTTGAAAAGGACTATATTAATAGAAAAGAAGTGTGGAGTGAAAAAGTGAAAGTCCAGTGTAAAAAACAGAAAGATATTAAGGGAGCAGCTGAAGAAGAAGAGAATGAAATAGATAAGTCATTAGAGGAAAAGGAAGAAATAGTAGAAGAACAACCGAATGAAGACATAAAAAATGAAGAGGAAGAAAATAAAGAAGAAAAAATGGATGAAGAATTAGAACCAGAGCCAGAAAAAGAAGAAAAAAGTGAAGAAATACCTCCAGAAGAAAGTGACGATGAAAAAACTGAAGAAGAGATATCTTCAGATCAACCTAAGAATCAGAGTATAGATGAAGAAAAGGAACATGAAGGAGATGAATCAAGTGAAGGATAAGCTTAAAAGCCTATTTAGTCTAAAAAATATAAAAAAATGGTTTAGTAGTTTAGTGACATTTACTTTATTTGCAACTTTAATTTTAATGGCTGTTCTCGTAATATCCTCCAAAGCTGCTGGAGGAGAACCACAAGTTTTAGGCTATCAATTAAAAACTGTTTTATCTGGTTCAATGGAGCCAGAAATAAAAACAGGATCCGTTATTGCGGTAAAGCCTGATGTAGATATGAAAGGCTTTGAAAAAGGGGATATTATTACATTTAAAGCAGATACAGAGAAATTAATTACTCATAGAATTACAGAAGTTGTTACTAGTGGAGAACATGTAATGTATCGAACTAAAGGCGATAGTAATAATGCAGAAGATTCCGCGCCTGTTTTGTCTGAAAATGTAGTTGCACAGTATACCGGCTTCACTATCCCATATGCTGGTTATTTTATCAACTTTGCGAATTCTAAAAATGGAAGCTTACTTTTAATGGTCCTTCCAGGTATATTACTCGTACTTTATGCTGGTTTAACAATTAAGAGTGCAATAAATGAGATCGAGAAAAATAGTAAACAACTAACTGTTCCAATTGAGGATACACCGCCAAAAGTTTAGTTAAGCCCTTAAGGGAAGGGAGAAACGGTATGAATGCTATAGTAAAACTTATCATGTATAGTGCTTTACTAATACTAATAATACAATCGGCTACTTCTTCTGTTCTTGCTGACTCTAATGAAAATGAAATAGATATAAGGACTTCACCCGAAAAAATACTTTTTGAATTAGATAACATGAAACCAGGAGATTGGGCAGAAAGAAGTTTAGTAGTAACAAATAGCGGTACGAAAGATTTTAAATATCTTTCGTCCGCAAGTTTAGTTTCAGGTTCTGAAAAATTTTATAATGCTCTTATTTTATCTATTTCAGATAAAAGTGGACAGATTTTTAATGGTAGTCTTGAAGATTTTAAAGCGTTAAATCCAAGAGAAATTGTATCAGGTGGAAAGGATGAATTGTTATTTAAAGTGGAGTTTCCATATGAAAAGGGAAATGAGTATCAAGGTTTAGCATCTATAGTAGAATTTAAGTTTTATGCAGAAGGTACACTTGGAGGAGTTAGCCCTGTGGATGGTGTAAAGTTACCTAAAACAGCTACAAACATTTTAGATATTATTTTAATTGGTGTCATTATTTTAACTATAGGTACATTTATATTAATAATAAGTAATAGAAAAAAACGAAAAATGCAATATAAATAAATTTTTAAAGTTATTTCTTTTAAAGGAGAGAAATTAAGGTGTACACCAAAACCTGCCCAACCTGCACGAAACCATCCTACTCCAGCTCAGAATTCTCCCGATGGATCTGTCCAACTTGTTCAACAGACTTAACTTCTCAAAAGGAATACGTAGCATTATGTCATCAACCAACTAAATACGAAAGAAAGAAACAGCTTACTCTTTATGTAAAGAGCTATAAAATCGACCGAGTCATATAATAAAGCGCCGATGCATTTTGCTATCGACGCTTTTATTTTTGGCTTGCTTTCCATTTATTAAATTCTAGCCATTCTTTGAATTCATCTTTTGATACACCTGAATTCATAGCTTCTTTTACTAGGTTAGCCCACTCTGAATCGATGGCTCCTTCGTCTACTTCTTCATGTAGAAGGCTGTTGACGGATACGCCTAAAACTGCTGAAACCTTTTCTAAAAACTGTACAGATGGGTTCGATTGTAAGTTACGTTCGATGGAACTTAAATAAGATTTAGCAACCCCTGCACGCTCTGCTAGTTCTGACATGGATAATTTCTTTTCTTCACGAATTTTTTTGATGCGCTCGCCGATCACAGTAGTCACCTTCTTTCTCTATCTCTAACTTTTTCTATTATATCATATATCGAAGGTGTTGTTTGATATTTCAAACAAAAATAAAACTATACGAACTAAAGAGAGGTGTTCGGATAGTTATGTAAAAACTCTCTAATTTCTTCCACGCTAATGCCGAATTCTAACGCAGATGATATTAGTTCAATCCACTCTTTATCTAGATTCTCAGTCATTTCTAGTACCCCATTCCCCATACTTTTTCCCTCCTAAAATACAATCAGTATCCCAGGCAGTCCAGCCATCATAGCAGATTTTTTTCTCTTTCTTTGTTTATCTCCCGTAGACCTGTTGACTTTGCGTCCTTATTTTTCAATAAGTTTGCCTTTGACTGAATCAATAGTCGCACTACTTTTTCTATATGTCCAAAGTTATTATAAAACAACCATATTAAAGATGTTGAAGATACATGTCGAAGTAGTAAAAAAGTGATAAATCTCTCTAAAGCTTGATATGATAACGATTAGAGGAATTAAATGTTAATTTTTTACTAAAAAGGAGAAAAATAATTTTATCCACTTTTGTCGAAATAGTCTGAAACTTAAAGTTAGGCAAATTGTTACCCACATAAAAATAAATAGGATTGCGAAGCTGTTACTTTTTTACTAGTAATTCGTTTAGCACCATATTTCATGCGTAACAAAACGTTTTATGGTAATATATTCTTTTTGGATAGGATAAATTTTTACTTATAAATGGTTGAGCATACTATACATAATAATAAAGAGTGAGGGATGTCCCAATGAAAGTGAAGTTACCAGAACCGTTCACGTTTGAAGGCGGGGAACGAGCGGTTTTACTATTACACGGATTTACAGGAAATTCAGCCGATGTTCGCATGTTAGGCCGATTTTTAGAAACAAGAGGTTATACATGTCATGCACCACAATATAAAGGACATGGTGTTCCGCCAGAAGAACTTGTTCATACAGGCCCGGAAGATTGGTGGCAAGATGTAATGGAAGCTTATCAGTTTTTAAAAGATAAGGGTCATGAGCAAATTGCAGCTGTTGGTTTGTCTCTTGGAGGCGTATTTTCTCTTAAATTAGGTTACACTGTACCTATTAAGGGTATTGTCCCAATGTGCGCACCAATGTATATAAAAAGTGAAGAAGTAATGTATGAAGGTGTTTTAGCGTATGCTCGTGAATGGAAGCGAAGAGAAGGAAAAACACCAGAACAGATTGAACAAGAAATGAAGGCTTTTGCTCCGATGAATACGTTAAAAGAGCTACAAGCATTAATCGCTGACGTTCGTGACAATGTCGATATGATTTACTCGCCAACATTTGTAGTTCAAGCACGCCACGATAAAATGATTAATACAGACAGTGCGAACATTATTTACAATGCAGTGGAGGCAGACAATAAGAAAATAAAATGGTATGAAGAATCAGGTCATGTCATTACGCTAGATAAAGAGCGTGAACAACTACATGAAGATGTTTATGAATTTTTAGAGTCATTAGATTGGTAAGGTGTATTAGACAATTAAAAGGAGGGATGGGAAATGGAAGAAATGATTCAAGAACATATAGAGCGGCTTCTTTCCTATATGAAAGAAGAGGCCTATAAGCCGTTAACTACGGGTGAGTTAGAAAGTGCATTCGGAATAGAAGATTCAGAGGAATTTAAAACGTTTGTCAAAGCGTTAGTGCAAATGGAAGAACAGGGGTTAGTTGTTCGTACGAGAAGTAATCGTTACGGGTTACCAGAAAAAATGAACCTTGTTCGTGGTAAAGTAGTTGGCCATTCAAAAGGGTTCGCTTTCGTTGTACCGGAAGAAGCTGATTTAGAGGATGTGTTTATTCCACCGACAGAGCTAAATAATGCGATGCACGGAGATATCGTTCTCGTACGAGTGAACAAGCGTGCAGAAGGTGGTTCTCGACAAGAAGGAACCGTTATTCGGATTGTAGAACGTAGTGTGAAGCAAATAGTCGGTACATATACAGAAAGCAAAAATTTCGGTTTCGTTATTCCTGATGATAAAAAGGTAACGAGTGATATTTTTATACCGAAGGAAGCAACAGGTGGAGCGGTAGAAGGTCATAAAGTTGTCGTGAAAATTACAACGTATCCAGAAGGACGTTTAAGTGCGGAAGGAGAAGTAGTTGAAATACTTGGGCATAAAAATGATCCTGGTGTTGATATTCTCTCCGTTATTCATAAGCACGGATTACCTGGTGATTTTCCGAAAGAAGCGCTGGACCAAGCGATTGCTGTACCAGACGAAATTAGCGAAGAAGATATGAAAGGCCGCCGCGATCTTCGTGACGAAGTGATCGTTACGATTGACGGTGCTGATGCGAAAGATTTAGATGATGCTGTAACGGTAATGCAATTAGATAACGGAAATTATAAATTAGGTGTACACATTGCCGATGTTTCTTATTACGTAACAGAAGATTCCCCTATTGATAAAGAAGCGTTAGACCGTGGTACAAGTGTTTATTTAGTAGACCGAGTTATTCCGATGATACCGCATCGCTTATCCAATGGTATTTGTTCTTTAAATCCAAAAGTAAATCGCTTAACGTTATCATGTGAAATGGAAATAAACCCTTCAGGTGAAGTAGTTAAGCATGAAATTTTCCAAAGTGTGATAAAAACAACGGAACGAATGACGTATACAGATGTGAACAAAATTCTCGTTGATAAAGACGAAGAAACACGTTCTCGTTACGAAAGTTTAGTGCCGATGTTTGAAGAAATGGAAAGACTAGCTGAAATTCTTCGTACTAAACGGATGACACGTGGTGCAATCGATTTTGACTTTAAAGAAGCGAAAGTTCTAGTCGATAAGGAAGGAAACCCAACTGATGTCGTGCTCCGTGAGCGTTCAGTTGCGGAGCGTTTAATTGAGGAGTTCATGCTAGCAGCGAACGAAACGATTGCTGAGCATTTCCATTGGTTAAACGTCCCATTCATTTACCGTGTCCATGAAGATCCGAAAGAAGAAAAGCTACAACGTTTCTTCGAGTTTATTACGAATTTTGGATATGTCGTAAAAGGAAAAGGTAACTCTGTACATCCACGAGCACTTCAAGAAATTATCGAAGCGGTTCAAGGAAAGCCAGAAGAAATGGTTGTTTCAACTGTCATGCTTCGTTCCATGAAGCAAGCGAAATATGACGAAGAAAGCTTAGGCCACTTTGGGCTATCAACAGAGTATTACACTCATTTCACTTCACCAATTCGTCGTTATCCAGATTTAATCGTGCATCGTTTAATCCGCACTTATTTAATTGAAGGAAAAATAGACGAAGATACGCAAGCGAAGTGGAAAGAAAAGTTACCGGAAATTGCCGAGCATACGTCTAACCGCGAACGTCGAGCAGTAGATGCGGAAAGAGAAACAGATGAGCTGAAGAAAGCGGAGTATATGTTAGATAAGATCGGCGAAGAATACGACGGTATTATTAGCTCTGTTACAAACTTCGGTATGTTCGTGGAACTGCCAAATACAATTGAAGGGCTCGTTCACGTAAGCTACTTAACAGACGATTACTATTCGTACGACGAACGTCATTATGCAATGATCGGGGAGCGTACAGGGAAAGTATATCGAATCGGTGATGAGATTACGATTCGCGTCGTTAATGTCGATAAAGATGAACGCTCCATTGATTTTGAAGTAGTTGGCATGAAAGGAACTCGCCGAACATTAAGTAAAGACGCACCTCGCGTTATAAAAAGTGATGCAGGTAAACCACCGAAAGGACGTAGCCAAAAACGAAAACGTGATAAAGACGTTGATGACTACACCTTTGAAATAGGATGGTCTACCCAATCACCGAATAAAAAGAAGAAAACTGAGAAAAAACATTACGAAAATGCCCCAAAAGCAAAACGTAAAAAGAAAAAGAAGCGATAATGGAATATTGCAGCCCGCCGTTAATGGTGGGCTTTTATCGATTTTAGGGGGTAATAACGGTGCGTGGTGATAAATAACTGGGGCGCGGTGATAAATAAACCGGCGTGGGTGATAAATAAATTAGCGTGGGTGATAAATAAGCTGTGTTCAGTGATAAATAAATTAGCGTTGGTGATAAATAAAACGGGTTAGGTGATAAATAAATCAGCGTTGGTGATAAATAAACCGAGCCCGGTGATAAATAAACTCAGCTCCATGATAAATAAAACAACAGATGATAACTAAACCAGAGCCCAACACTAAATAAAATGCCTACAGTATTAATTAAAACACCCCTTTCATATAAAAAACGCACCACCCGCTATACAATAACTACAAAACTACCTTACTCCTTGTATCCACCCCTCATTTTTGGTAAAATGTTCATTACAAAAGGAAGGGGAAACGCGATGCCAAAAGGACATGGAAAGACGTTAAGCCAAAACAAAAAAGCATATCATGATTATTTCATTGAAGAGACATATGAAACAGGAATGGTATTGCAAGGTACAGAAATTAAATCAATTCGTGCTGGCCGTGTGAATTTAAAAGATTCTTTTGCACGTGTTCAAAACGGTGAAGTGTTCTTGCACAACATGCATGTTAGCCCTTATGAGCAAGGTAACCGTTACAATCACGAGCCATTACGGACACGAAAACTACTTCTTCATCGTAAAGAGATTAGCAAACTTATTGGGATGACGAAAGAAGAAGGATACACACTCGTACCACTTAAAGTGTACTTGAAAAATGGATTTGCCAAACTACTTTTAGGTTTAGGTAAAGGGAAAAAGAAATATGACAAACGTGAAGACTTAAAACGTAAAGAAGCAAAACGTGATATTGAACGTGCATTTCGCGAGCGTCAAAAGATGTAATGTGTTTTACAAAAACTTACAATTGAAAAGTTATGTAAGTATGTTATAATAAATTTGTCGCTAAGTTAAGCGGCACTTTGATAATTGAATAGCTAATGTAACGTTAGCTTGAAATATCACTCCGTGTTTTCCCGCTTTAATACGATGGCAAAGTTGAATAAACGATGCTTATCTTTATTATCGAGGGGACGTTACGGATTCGACAGGGATAGTTCGAGCTTGGGTTGCGAGTCGGGGGGATCGTCCTCGTCATCAACGTCAACGCCAATAATAACTGGCAAAGAAAACAACAACTTCGCTTTAGCTGCTTAATAACAGTCTAATGCGGTTCCTCCCTCCATCGCCCATGTGGTAGGATCAGGGACTCACTCTTAGTGGGCTACGCCGGAGATCGCCGTCTGAGGTCAAAGGAAGAGAACAATCAGACTAGCTGCCAGGAAGCCAGTCAATAGGCCGAAGGGTTAGTGAATTACTAATATATTGACTACACTCGTAGATATTCAAGTGGCGATGTTTCTGGACGTGGGTTCGATTAATTATTAGTCGCCTTATGTGGTAACACATAAGTGAAAATCTGGCTTTATCGGTGAAACCTAAGTCGCTTTAAAAGTAGTGATAAGGCAATGCCGAGCGGTATGTGGAGTAATCCAACAGCCGTGTATCGACTTATAGGTTGCCACTCGCAGTGGTAATACTAGGATGCGAAATGCTACCGAGTACGGTAAAAATTATATTTCGCATAATACGCCAGAAGGCCTTATTAAAAAGGTCTAAGATATAGTCAGTGCCATGACGAAAGCATGGAAATACACGTCCCACCGTCTCCATACTTAAAAGACAAAGACCAGCATTTATGCAGGTCTTTGTGACGTAAAGCATAAAGTTTCCGTTTGGAAACTTTATGCTTTATTTTTTTTTAGGAAATTTTATGGTTTATTGTGAATAAGGTACGATTTAAATTGCTTTATATTGATACTTAGAATCTGCGATTGTTATAATGCATGCTGGGGTATAACATGTATTTTCCATAAAACCATAACCCCTGTTTTTTGCGATTTAGTAGTAATAAAACTTCAGTTTGTAAATCCGTTTTTGAAAATATTAAAATACACGTAAAATATTAATACGATAACTTTGAAAAGATTATTTTTAACTATCCACTTTTAAGTTGTTTACTTCTTCAAATTTTTTTATAGCTTCCATTGATGTGTGCTCTTCATCGTTAGTACCTTTAAGATGGGTTACTTCAAATCCTTTCCCAGTAACAAAGACTTCTATCCCATCTATTC
The DNA here is from genome assembly GCF_002250055.1 of Sutcliffiella cohnii. Lineage (NCBI taxonomy): Bacteria > Bacillati > Bacillota > Bacilli > Caryophanales > Bacillaceae > Sutcliffiella > Sutcliffiella cohnii. Next base: position 3,804,679 of record NZ_CP018866.1, on the reverse strand, counting down.
TGTTAATATCAACACTTATTTCTAATGGAACAAACGCTGTTTTTTTACTCTGGAAAACATCTCTGTTCCCCCCTCTGTCTTTATTTCGACAACAATTGGTTATTCCCTACTAAAAAAATAAAAAATCAAAATTATGTAAAAATTAAACGTTAAATGAGTGATTTGATATAAAATATTCTTGGAATTATTTTTAATTAAAGTACAACGCAAATTTGCTATTTAAGAATTTAACAGTGGTAGCTTTTATAAACGAATTTCACAAAAGTTAATTATGGCGGTAATGTTGATTAAGAAAAAATTAGATTGAGTCCTAGAATATCCAAGTGATTCTTTCAATTCGAAGATGAGGATATTTAGATTATTATCATAAGCCATTCATTAATAATTTCTAAGGTTCACTGGAGAAAGTTCATAGCAACTTCATTTATTCATTTTTGAGATTTTAAAATACTCAAAATTTAATTTTGGTATCTTTTTGTTTGTTTTATAGGATTTTTACAATTTTTGTCGTAAAATGTTTTATAAGGAAACAATTTGGTGGAAAATTACTTTTATGACATACCTATGTAAATCTACAGAAAGAACATATTAATGCTAATACTGGGGGAAGATATTTTGTTTATAAGTAAAATTAAATATATTGAGAATTACAGGAATTTATCAAGTGCTCAGTTCTCATTTGACAAAAAATTAAACTTTATAGTAGGGGAAAATAATACAGGAAAGACTAATGTATTAGATTTGCTAAACTCTTTGGTTAGCATAGGTAAATTTAACGAGACCGATTTTTATAATATACAAGAACCAATTAAAATTTCCTTTACGATTGAATATAGTGAAGATGAAATAGGTTTTTTTGAAAATAATTTTGACGCTGATGACGAATTAAAGATTTCTATCACAGCCATTCAGGAAAATGTTGATTCAAGAATTGAGTATTGTCATTCTTCAACAATAAACTCTTATATTAACCCTAAAACCATTAGAATGATGAATTTTGTATATTATTCAGCATTAAGGTCTCCGAATAAGGAGTTGAATTTCACAAGAAATATTGGGACAGGAAAAGTATTAAATTACTTGATAAAAAGTTGTATTAATAGGGGAACAATAGACGAAATGGAGCTCATTGATCTAGATGGTATAAAGAGTATTGTTGATGAATTGAATATACAAATAAAACGTATAAACGGATTACCAGAAGAAAACATTCAAGCTTATGTTAGTGACGATAAACAGAGTCTAATTAATAGAATATTAGAACTTGGTGATGTGAATCAGAAAAATATAAGTAGACTTGGTGATGGATTGCAATATTCTTTTAATATATATTTGCATATTTTAGATTTACTGGTACATTTGAAAACTACAAAAAAAGAAGAAGATTTTGAGAATCTATTAATAATTTTTGATAATGGGAAAAAATTATTACCGCTAACAATTGGATTAGATGAACCAGAAATACACCAACACCCTTATCGTCAAAGAGCATTGATAAAAAGCATTAATAGAATAATTCATAATGAAAACAAAGAATTTCAAAAAGTTATAAAGGAATTGTTTGGAATAGACGGTTTTATCGGTCAGGTGTTTACAGTAACTCATTCTCCAAATATATTGTTAAATGACTACAAACAAATTATTAGACTCTATAAAGAAGATGATGAAACAGTAAGGGTTATGTGTGGACAAGATATAGATTTCGATGAAAAAGTGCATAAACATTTAATGAGAAGTTTTGTTTATATTAAAGAGGCAATGTTCAGCAAAAGTTTAATACTAGTTGAGGGAGATACCGAGTATGGTGCTATTCCGGTGTTCATTGACCGTATGGGATTTGATATGGATGAGAAAGGAATAGGGGTAATAAAACTAGACGGAGCAGATAGCGTACTGAGGTGTATGGAATTATATAATGCTTTTGGCATTAAATCAGTAGCAATTATAGATAAGGATAAAGAAGAAAGTTATAGAGAAGAAGATAACATAATCTTTACCGATGAAGAAGACTTTGAAGCTGAAGCTTATTCTAATTACAAATATACCAATTACTTAAGATATCTCATACAAATAAATCAATCTCAAAGTTTTATTCGTTATTTAAAAAGACAATGTGAGGAGTTTAATGCTAAAGAATTTATAACAAATCCGGTTGCCTATAAAATTCCATTGGAAGATAGAAAGAGAATTATGACAGATAATGAGGTTCTTGAATTAAAAAGACTAAGGGATAATAAAAATTCTATTAATGGAGCGATGATTGCACAGCATGTTAACAAAATTCCTAATTCATTTGAGAAAGTAATAAAATGTGCTTTAAGTGAGGAGGAAAGTTTTGAATAAAGAAGATCTTGTAGAAAAAATAATAAAAATTCACGAAAGTGACCAAGAACAGTTAGACTTTGTGTTTAGTGAACAACAAAAAATAATTGTTACTGCTCCCGCTGGATGTGGTAAGACGAAAAGTATGATCAGTAAGATTGCATATGAGATATTAGCAAATAAAACTATGAATTTTAAAAAAATATTGGCACTAACTTTTAGTGTAAATGCTGCTACAAAAATTAAAGAAGACATTAATGAAATGCTCCCTGTGTTATTAGGAAGAAAAGAAATAAATGTAAATAACAAGCTTGATGTCTCTAATTATCATAATTTTGCATTTAAGTTGATACAAAAGCATGGTTATCTTTTAAAAGAAGAACTATTGCATATTCATTCATTCTCTATTATTCCCGAAAATTCTAGAGTTCTAATGGAATATTTAACATCAAAAGAATACGGTATATTAAATGAATATGACTCCTATTTGAAAGATGTAAAAGAAAAAGAACTAGAAAAATTAGAGGAAGAATATTATAGGATACTAATTGATAAAGTTATCCCAAATAAATTAATTACCTTTAATGGTCTATTATTAATTGCTAATAAAATCTTTGAGAATAAAACTATAAGAAGTTTTTATCAGAAATATTATTGTATGGTTATCGTTGATGAATTTCAGGATACAAATTACTTATCATATAAATTAATTACGAATTTATTTGGTGAAAATAAGATAATTCTTATGGGAGATGATATTCAAAAAATCTATGGGTTTCTTGGTGCGATACCTGGTTTATTTTCCAAAGTATCTCTAGAATACGGTATGAAAGAAATGGAATTTAAAACAAATTATCGGTTCGCAAATAACATAGAAATGAAGAAATTAGATAATTATATCAGGGGAATTATTAAAAATTATGATGAAATTGATAGTTATGAGGAAAGTGCCGATGTTAAAGTGAAAATTTCGGATAGTCAGGCTGATGAAGCAAGCTTTATAGTGAATCACTTAACTCAAAAGGTTACAGAGAATGAGTCGAAAGTGGCGGTATTAGTAAGAGCAGGGTACGCAGCCAATCACGTTATTGTTGAATTAGAATACCAAGGAATACCTTATTTTAATGGATTATTTAGTGAGCAAAACCCTGAATACGTGAGGTTTCATGAAACAGCATCAGAAATTTTTCAAGAAGAGAGTGGTAATAGTAAGTCGGTTTCAAATAGTGTTATTGAAAAGGTTCTTTCAGGCATAGTAAATAAACGAGATGAAATAATGATAGACTCAGATGATATTTATATTTTTGATTCACTATTTAGATTGCTAACTCTTTTTTTAAAAAGTATAAAAAATAAAAGATTAAGTAGAAGTGAACAATACAAAAAAGTAGTGTTTGTTCTAGGAAGTAATAGTTTGAAACACATTATGAATGAAGTTGAAGAAAGTATAATTGTTACTACTTTACATGGTTCAAAGGGACTTGAATGGGATTATGTATATATGCCAGAAATTACAGCCTACACTTTTCCTTCAAGCAGAAGTATATGTACAGAGTGCGGTAGACGAGAAGGTAGAACTGTTTATCCAGATGCCTGTAAGTTTAATTTCTTAAGTGGATTGAAAAGTAGATTTGTAGAAGAAATCAGCTTATTTTATGTTGGAATCACAAGAGCAAAAAAAGATGTGTATTTATTTTCCAACGTCGACTTTAACCGTTTTGGATATACAAAAAAGTCAAGTTGTATGTTATCACTGCCAAACTTGTCATTAAATAAACTATAAAGTTCTACCATCATTTAATCTTTTTAAACAAGTTTCATAAGTAACTAGGAGGCTAGGAATGGCTGCAATAAATGATCTAATTAAGCAAATCGAGGATCGAGCACTAAGAGATAGACTTACAAGTATTTTTAAGAATGGAAAATAAAAAAATTCGGATTAGTTTTTGAGGAGCACATTCCTGAGTATACACCAATATATGATGCAATTATTAAAAAGGGAGTATTGGATAACCATGCTTTAGATAGCTTGTTTGAGTCCGAAGCTATTGTATAATACAGGAATCCAAAAATGTAATTTGAAATCACAAGAGATTTTGAATTATTCAAATGTTCCATTCGTAAATTAACAACTTTTAATTGATTAAGGTCGAATAATGCCATTTGAGCAGTTATTAGTAAAAAAATAGAGTATTAGATAAGTTAATTTTACACAAGTAAAAAGCACTCGCATTTACCCTTATCATGGAATAAATGTGAGCTTTTTTCTGTTAACTTAGTATAATTTTCAAGGTATGCGGAACAATATTCACCACGAGGTGAGTTCCAATGCACAACAAATTAACCTACAATCAAAGAAGTATCTTATACAACTTAACACCACTAGGGTTAGGGACTGAGATGATAGAAAGCTTGACGAGCTATCTAACTAGAATAGCAGCAGAACATAATAACTCAGTTGGACAAATCGTGAATAAATTAGTAATTCCCAACTTAGATAAAGAGTATCTCCATTTAAGTAGTAACTATGGTGGTAATCGTTTTTATGAAGGAGCAAAAACATTAAACGGTTATATGGAAAACTCTTCAGATGTAGTTAGCGTTATTGAAAAATTAACAAGTAGAAGTGATTTAGCGAGTCTTACACTATTAAACTGTAGGGGGATTATTCCTTTAAGGGGTTTATTTAAAAATACATTATCATGGTGCCCACACTGTATAAGAGAATGGAAGGAGAATGGAAAGTCAATTTACTATCCTTTAATTTGGTACCTTGAGCCTATAAAAATATGTCTTGTTCATAGTTGTTACCTTTCTAAAACCTGTTCTGCTTGTGATAATACTCAAGACATTCTTAGAAGACAATCAATAGTAGGTTTGTGTCAAAATTGTTTTGAGGAATTGGATGATTGTTCTGTATCACTGGAATGTGAAAATGAGAACATAGAATGGCAAAACTATGTAACAAAGTGCATTAGCTCATTGTTAACCTATAGAGAAAGAGGGCTTTCAAGTGAAAGCCTAAAGCTAGTGAGAAACCTAAATCTTATTAATCAAGAAGTGTTTGAAGGGAACCAAAATAAGTTTAGTAAAACATTCAAGTATGGTAAAAGTACGGTATGCGGGTGGTTAAAAGGAGACAAAACACCAACATTAATCAATCAAATTTACATATCTTATCGTTTAAACATTGATTTAGAAGAGTTATTATTCGGTTTAAAAGATATTAACAATATTAAAGTAATTAAATCTCAAATAATAAAAAATAAACAACAAGAGAAAACTGAGAGAAGCAATATAAATAAACAAATAATTGAATTCAAATTAAAAGAAATAATAAAAAATAAAGAGCCAATTTCAATGGCCGCAGCGGCAAAGAAAGTTGGGGTTAATAAAAGAACACTCTATAGAAACTTTCGTGGTCTTTGTATTCAAATATCTAAACAATATAAGCAATACATTGAGGAGAAAAAACATCAAAGAATAGTCAAATTAAAAGAACTGTTGGAGGAAACTTTTATAAATTTGCATCAGCATGGAATTTATCCAAGCGGCGGAAAAATGGAGTTTCACATGAACAAGCCAGGTGTATTGAAAGAAAGGGTTTTGCAAAAACATTGGCAGAATTTATTAATGAAACATAAGGTTACTTAATTACTACTTTCAGTAAAAAAAGTTGATTTTTTAAAATATTTAGTATATAATTTTTAAAACTCCATTTTGAATTTGCGGAGTATACATATAAAAAAATTTTGGTTATATAAAGTGGATTGAATTATGTGAAAATAAAAAAATATACAGTGGTGATGAAAATGTATTGTTAATCTAATTCATCAATTACATATCGCTTTTTAAACTCCTCCTTATAAATAAGGGGGAGTTTTCTTTTGTGAAAATTTCATGAAATAAATTTCATTTTATACAAAATGAAGAAATTCGTTGATTTTAAAGGGGAAATCAATGCTTTAGATGATAAAAATGAAATATTTTGCGCTGATGAAAAAAAATTTATGTTGGTAAATATTACTGGTCAGAACAACTTGAAACTCTGGTAAAGCAACAAGTACCTGTAAAATATGATCCCGAAGATATATGAATCGCTTATATATACATTGAAAATAAGTGAGTAAAGCTAATAGGTTTGTAAGGATGTCAAAAAAATCTATCATTTGTGTGCGGAATAAATAGGAAGTACTTAATTTACATGAACAAATGTGTGCTAATGAAGGAGCTGATTAGCTTTATAGAAAGGGAATATACAGTTAAAGAAAGGGGATAGATTTGTCTATGAAATCTGAGGAATTTAAACAGTGGGCTGAAAAATTGAATTTGTCAAAGGAAGCTATAGAAGAGATTCAAATAATAAGAAGTTCCGATCCCTCTAGACGCGTCGGGGGTGGAGCAAAAAATTCTTCTGGTATTTTTCCAAGCAAAAAAATGGGAGTTTCAATTCAATATGAAAGCTCTCACGTCGAATTACCAACAGTTTATATGTTAGAGTTTGATGAAAATGTGTTGGAATTTTATGATCAACCACCAAGCTTAAAATTAAACAAGGTGGGATGGAGGACTCCGGATTATTTTGTTATTGAAAAGGATAAGGCTTATTGGATCGAATGCAAGACAGAGGAGGAGCTAATAAAGCTCTCACAGAAACAGAACCCCAAGTATTATATGGATAAAGAAAGAACATGGCATTATACGCCAGGTGAAGAATATTGCGGAAAATTAGGCTTAAGCTTTTTTGTGGTATCTTCCAAAGATTTAAATCCGAGACTTCAAAGAAACTTAGTCTATCTGAAGGATTACCTAAAAGGTAAGGAACCAGACCTATTATGTGTGACAGAAATTAGACAGACAATTATGTCATGTCCTGGAATTACCTTGCAGGCACTAAATGATTTGGCTGGTAATGAGTTTACAATAGATCATGTCAATACCTTAATTGCAATCGGCCTAATATATGTTGACCTATTTGATTCGTTATTGATTGAACTAGAGACTGTTAAGGTTTATTTATCAAAAGAGCAAAATAAAAGCTATATCAATATTAGGGAACAAGCAAAGCAAAAGAAAACACAAAAGATTACGGTATCAAACGGATCGATGATAATGTGGGGAGAAACACTCTGGAAAATAATTAATCATGATCATAAAACAATCTTCTTAGCCTCTGAACTAGGCGAGCATAACTCTATTCCTCGTGATGTTTTTGAAACTTATATATCTGAAGGGTACATAGTTGGAATAGACAATATAAATACAATGGATGAACCAAAAGTTAAAGAGATAATTGAAACTGCGACTGAAGAAGATTATGAAATAGCCAACAGAAGGTATGAAATTCTTAAAAAGCTAGAACGTGGGGAAAACATAAAAGACCTTAAAGAAACGGATAGAACTATTCGAAACTGGAAACGGGATTTTAACCTAGCCAAAGAACTCTATGGAAACGGATTTTTGGGGTTAATACCCAATAACAAAGGTAGAGGAAATCATAAAAGGAAAATCCCAGATAATTCAATCGAACTAATGAATAAAGTAATTGATGAAAGTTATGAAACAATAAAATTAAAAACGGCAAAAATTGTACATCAAGAATATAAAAATCGTTGCAAAGAGAATGGTATTAGAACCCCAGCAACATACCAAACTTTTTGCAAGGAAATTAATCGTCGAAGCCTCTATGAACGCAAAAAGAAGAGAGAGGGAAGTAGAGCAGCATATGAGTACGAAGAGTTCCATTGGGTTATAGATGAGACCACACCAAAGCATGGGGATAGAGCATTAGAAATAGCTCATATTGACCATACTCAAGTTGATCTAAGGCTTGATATAGGAAATGGAAAAACAAAAAAGCCGTGGTGCACTTTTCTTATTGATGCATTTTCAAGAAGAATACTGGCTTTCTACTTGTCGTTTGATTCACCTAGTAAAAAAAACGAAATGATGATTATCAGAGAATGTGTTAGGAAACATAAAAGGTTGCCACAGTTGGTAGTAGTCGATGGGGGGAAAGATTTCCAAAGTATTTATTTTGATTCTCTCTTAATGAGATATGAAGTTATCAAGAAGGTAAGACCTGCTGCTAAAGCACGATATGGGAGCGTGATAGAGCGTTTGTTTGGGATTGCAAATAAACTCTTCTTTCATAACCTACAGGGAAATACACAGATAATGAAAAATGTTCGTCAAGTTACAAAAGCTGTTAATCCAGAATACTATGCAGTTTGGACAATGGAATTGCTAGTAGAGCGATTAGAAAAATGGATTGATGAGATCTATGACAATAAAGAGCATCCAGCGCTATTTGATACACCAAAAAATATATTTAATGAGTCGCTTGCTAAGACTGGAAAACGGCCAGATACATATATTCCTTATAATGAGGATTTTGTTCTTATGACACTTCCTAATCCTGATAGACCAGAAAGAAAGGTGTATCCTGGAAAAGGGTTTAAGTTAAACTATTTCTATTATTTTTGTGAAGAATTAAAGGACCCAAGAGTTGAAAATAAAAAGGTCGAAGTTCGTTACGACCCATTTAATATAGGTGTTGCTTATGCTTTTGTGAATAAGCGTTGGTTGAAGTGCTACTCGAGCTATTATGCGTTTATAAAAGGTAAAACAGAGAAGGAGCTTAAGCAAATAACTGAAGAGTTACTTGAGAAGAGAAAACAACATGAAAAAGGCAACCAAGTTACGGATAAAATGATTGCAGATTTCATCTTCGAAACAGAAGAAATCGAAAAATCGCTGTGGGAAGAAAAAATAAGCAATAGGGCTAAGGTTCTAGAGTCTCATTTAGAAGAAGTTAAGCCGTCTGTTGAAACCAATGGAAATGAATTAGAACTAGAATTTGAAAGGGATGAAACTGACGATACAGATTTGTTACTCTTTGGGAGGGTTGGAGATGAGTAAAGATGAAAGACTGTTCGATTTAGAATTGTTATATGCTTCTAATGATGAAAAATTAAAATTTTTTCAAGAGTATACCTTAGCGCATCCCAATTTCATGAAAGTGAAAAATGAGGTGATAAAAGAAATAAAAGAGCAAAATTATAACATTATAATGGTGATCGGTCCATCAAGAATTGGCAAATCAAGAATGCTACTTGAGATAATAGATGAGATAAATGAAGAAATGCATAAAGAAATGTCTCAAAACCAATCCATTATTCCTGTTTCTGGGATGGAGTTACCTAATCCTGATAGTAGAAAATTTAACTGGAAGGACTTTTATAAAAGAGTATTATTAGCAATGAGCGAAGAGATGGTGGATCACAAAGTTAACCTTAATGATTTGATGAACAAAAAAAAATCCAAAAGAATTAGTCCTTTTGACAGTAACACTTCACCAGAACTGAGACAATCTCTAGAGAGAGTTTTTTAAAAACCACTGCAATTGGTTTGGGTTATGATTTGGTTAAAAAGCGGTAAAGCTGTTTCTGGCATTAAATTAATGTATGTTATGGCAGTATGCTTATAAATATTTTTGAATGATTTCCCAAAACCAAACTGTATAAACACTAAAGTTGCGCTTATTCAACATAAGGGCCAGATTGCGGAGGAACTATTTTATTACGTAGTAGACTACATATTGCGCAGCAACTATTTTTAAAATTATAAAAATATGAACAATAATTCGTTATCATCTGGTATGATTCTAGTAGGGGTATTTGTAATATTATGGAATTATACTTCGCCTAACGGAGCAGGATACTTACATAAGATTATGATTTTCGCTGAATCTTGGGAGAAGGTGATTTTAATTTTGGGTAAGAAGTTAAAAATAAAACAAATCTTATTTACTGGTAAAAAGTTGAATTTAAAACAACAATTATTTACATGTGCTATTGTTCTATTTGTTACAATCATTGTCGCCAATATAACACCTTGGAACCAATATAAAATGTATTTTATGGCACCTATTATCGTATTTACTGCCTTTATAGGTGGATTGATTTCAATAAATTTTTTAAAGACAAATAATAGACATTGATATATTTTTCTTACTAACAAGTGTGCTGCTTCAATAGTAAAGGATAGCTTTTCCTTCTTCAAGTAACGTGGCAGTATAGTTTAATAAGTGTAAGATACACATTGGGGGAAATTTATGATTAAAGATGAGTTTTTAAATAATATAAAATCATTGATAAAAATGCACTCTGAGGGATTGCTTGGAGGAGAAGTAATGCCAGAAGATGTTCTAATTGGTGTTGTTAATGAAGATGATATAATGGATGTTTTAACATTGGCTATGGCTTTAAACTATCAAAGAAATTCTTATAAATTGTGGGAAGCAGTTTTAAATGCATATCAAGATGACGAAACAAAGTGGATTTTCAACACGAAGGTTGTAGCTAATTGTGATATAGATATTTTACGAGAGGCATTACTTCTGCATCGTGTAGGATTACAACCTAACCGGCATCCGGAAATTTGGCAACGAGTAGCAAGAGGAATCATGAATTCTTCAGAAAAAGGGGACGTTCAAGGTCTTATTGAATCTGTTCAATTTGATATTTTTCCTTTAAAAGAATTTATGCAAGGTACTCGAAAAGCAGATTTCCCTTATTTATCTGGACCTAAAATTTTTAATTACTGGCTTTATGTCTTGGAAAGTTACACCAATATTTCTTGGAGTTCTCGTGAACTTATCACAATAGCACCAGATACTCACATCTTGAAGGCTACGGTTAAATTAGGTTTATGTTCAGAAGAAGTATTAAATGGTGGAGCAGCTGATAGAAAAGTTGTAGCAAACGCTTGGGAGACTGTACTTAAAGGAACAGGATTAGCACCAATTGATGTCCATACTCCATTATGGCTTTGGTCTCGTGCTGGATTTACTTCACTATTAGAATTTCAAAAATAAACATTAACAATCTACTTTAAGTAACGGGGGCGATAATTCAAGAATAAAATCTATGATATTAGTCGTTTAAAAGAAAGGAGGACTTTTTATTAGATATATATTGGAGAGGGCATTTGCAAATGATTTATTAGAGTGGGCATTTGAACAAAACCCAGGACCTTGGTACAATCATTCTATTAATGTTGCCAAAGCTACTGAAAGTATTGTCTCAGAACTTATAAAAAAAGGGTACGAACTTGATATTAATTTAGCATACAATGCTGCCCTTTTACACGATATAGGTAGATATAAAGGTTTTACAAAATCTGTTATCCACTCCTATGATGGTTATACTTATATGAATGATTTAGGATATATGGGAAACGCGGTGATTTGTGTTACGCATTCATTTCCTTGCAAAAATGAACATATAGAGATAGCAGCAGATTGGAGTATTGTTCCAGTACACATGAAAAGTCAGTTAGTTGAAACACTAAATGAACATAGTGACTATGATTTGTACAATAAAGTAATTACCCTTTGTGATGCACTTGCTGACGCAAAAGGTTTTACTACTCTCGAAAAAAGATTGGTTTCTGTTGGTTTACGTCACGGAACAAACTCCCACACGTCCTTACATTGGAAGGGGTTCTATAATATTAAGAGCGAGTTAGAAACATTAATTGATAAGAGCATATACAAACTCCTCCCTGAAGTTGAAAAATCAATATATACAAATATTGAATATTAACTAAACGTTATTCTTCAACTATAGGGTGCGGTAATTCAAGAAGGATTATCGCTTATTTTTGGTTATTATGTTAACGAAGCAGATAGTACAGTAAAAGAAAGATTTTGGAGGATGAAAATCATAGAAACTTTAAAAAAATCTCCTTTTTATCGAGAGATAAAAGATACTGTTGAAAATATGGTTGGCAAACGCTCAATCTGGGATTTCTCAACATAATATTTACATTAAAGTTGGTAAATGTAAAACCCTATAGTAATACGGGTTTTATTCGAAAACACAAAAATTCCATTTACATAAATATTAGTAAATAAAAGCCTGAAATAATGGTTAATAACAAAAAACCACCAGATTACTTGTGGAAGATCATTGTATATAATTATATCTTTTAAGCAATCGTTCTAATTCATCGGCATTATAAGGTGTATTCTTGGCCACTTCATATAGCGGCATACCGTTATCAAGTAGGCTTTTGGCTACTTTTAAAATCCCGGCATTTTCAGCATCCTCTAATCTGCTTCTTTCATCCGAAAGAGCCTTTACTCTTCGCTCATACTCTTTTCTTGTATCAGGATCAGCACTTAATTTTAATAATTTTTGTTCAGCTTTATTAAGATTTACACCCATACTGATAACCTCCCTCAACTTATTTTCAGTAATATCTTCTTTTAAGAATATTGATGGTCATGGTTTTTTGAAGTGATGAATAAGGATTACCTGTTCAAAGTCTTCCACAAAAAGCTTTGCCCAATAGAAGAGGGTTCTTGGTATCATCTTCTTTTGATTTAACAATTGAACTTCAATGTTAAATTTTTCACCTGATTTTGTTTTAGCTTTTATACGAAAGTTTCTTTTCTTATTCGTTCGTCCCGTTCACGTTCAAATTGTTCAAATACTCTCATTCAAACTCTCCTTTTTATAATATATAACTTATTTTCTAATCACCTGAGCAATCTTTAAATATAACTTCGTTTCAATTAGTATATAAAAACATCCACGAATTTTATAGTCGATAATTAAATTGGTTCTATTAAAGCCACCCTTGAGAAACAAATTGATTAAATCCACTCGCTCAAACTTAGTAAGGAATGGGAACAAACATCCAATTTAACACCGTTTTAGAGGCCTGTAAAACGTATATATTTCACTTTCAAATACGAACGGAAAGAAATTTCCGTTGTCTTTACCTGTTTTCTGGTGACTGGTAATGGACAAACCAAAGCAAAACGGGTCTGATCAAGACATGATGTAAGTTTAATACAATGGCTCGTTGTTGCTCCACCGGAAACGTTAAAAGCAGAAGTGACTGTTAGAGACGATTGCCTTTAATGTGTTCGTCTTTTCATAGTAGACATTATACTGTGCAGTAACTTTATAATTTGGTAACTAGGGAAAACATATACTTTTTAGGTAAACATACCACATGTAAGCTGTTAATCTAATGGCCAAGTCAAATTAACAAAAAATGTCCCAAAAGCGTTTGATAAATAAAGCTTAAAGAGAAAGGGTGCAATAGTCACTGTAGTAGTAGGAATTTCGAAACTTAGATCCTAAAAAAGTAATATAATAATTATTACGAAACCTTTTATCAGTTTGTCCGTATATGTAAAAAAGGAGGAGGATTTTATGTTTGGAGTAGTTTTAGATTTAGAAAAATTAGCACCATTTAAAGGCTTTATTGACAGTGTTAATGAAAATAGTAAAGATGTTTATGTTGCTGCCTACCAATCAATTAAGAATGTTGATTCCCCAGAAAAGTTAGAAGCATTTAAACATTTAACTGATGCTTTTAGTACAACAGAAGAACAGAAATTTAATGCTTTAAATATTCTCTTATTTGCAGCAGTTGGGACTGCTACTGTTATCGGCGCAAAAAAAATATATGATTATACTACTAAAAGTAAAAAAGATGAAAGTAAGGTAATTAATTAATAACAAGCTCTTTATCTCATCAAAAATCTGGATGCAAACTCGATTTGATTTAGCATCTTTTTTTACTGCTTTATTGTGATATTAACCAAAAGCGGAATCCTTACAAACTCATAATTATAATAATGTATTTGCCAAATCATGATAGTCATGATAGAAATATTGCATTTGTTCCACTTTTTCAACTAAATGGTGCGTTATTGAAATAGCGGCAGAATTTCCCTTATATAGGTTTTCTACAAGAAAATCCCCCCTAACTGCTTATAATATTTGTTATTATATAATTATAAGAACTTTTGTAAATATTCAATAAGTATAAAAGGAGGTTATTAACATGATACTAAAAGTTGACCAAGTAAATAAAACATTTGGAAAAGATAGTGTGTTGAAGAATGTATCATTTGAAATTACGAAGCCCACTATTATCGCGTTAGTCGGTCCAAACGGTTCTGGGAAGTCAACGTTATTAAGTATTATTACAAATTTATTACGTCCTGATAAAGGAACGGTTCAAATTCTGGGAAAAAGCAATAAGGATGTAAGCATATTCAAAGAGATATCGTTTATGCAAGATAATACCGTTTTGTATGATTATTTAACAGGATATGACCATCTTCAATTTATAGCAGATGTGCAATCTTTGCCAAAGAGTCAAATCGTTGAAACGGCTGAACGTATAGGCATCACAGACTACCTGAACAAGAAAGTAGGTAACTATTCACTAGGAATGAAGCAACATTTACTTTTAGCAATGGCAATCGTAAATAAACCAAAGTTATTAATATTAGACGAACCTCTAAATGGTCTAGACCCTACTAGTGCGATTAAAGTGAGAAATCTTTTATTGGAATTATTGAGGGAAGAGACAACTATTCTGTTATCTTCCCATAATCTATCAGAGATTGACCGAATTACTTCTGAAATTTTATTCTTAAAAAAAGGAACATTAATAAAAGAGGATATCTCCAAATTTGAAATAACTTGCTACCAACTTACTGTCAATAACGTAAAATCAGCCTATCAAACTTTATGCCTAGCTAACTATGAGGTACAAATTATTCCTGAAAATAAACTTTCATTGTATCTAAAGGAATCCTCGTTAAATCAACCTTTGACACTATTGCTACAAAATAATACAGAAATATATGAAATAGAGAAAGTGGTCTTTGGCTCAGAGGAACGATACCAAACCATTTTTGGAACTAAAGGTGATTTTCATGAAGATGTTTCTGTTTGAACTAAAAAAAGTCTGGCGGCAAAAGAAGATACTATGGCTATTTCTCCTCACTCTTCTTTGTACACTCGCTATTTTTCAATTTAACGCATCAGAACAAGAAGGGAAAAAAGAAAGAGCATTTCAAAGGTTGGAAACCTATCAACTTGGAGTTAATGGGTTGCAAAGGGAATTGGGAGAATTACAAAGAAAGCAAGAACTTACTGAAATACAGAAAAATCAACACGAAGTTATTAGACAAATGAGTTTGTCACTTATAACGTGGAATAGAGCGATTGAAGGAGAAGAATGGGCGAACTTTTACCCGTTAAAACTCACTTTTCTAGAATTAGTAAATCAGTATGAAGAATATGGTGAACTATTTCCCTCACTTACAGGGCAAGAATTATTAATAGAAAAAGAAATGACAGAGTGGTATATCGAGCATGATATTATCTATGAAGATGAAGAATATCCTGTCTCACCTCATTTAATAGTCAAGGAAGTAAGTACCTTAGCCTTTAGTTTATTAGGTTTATTCCTTTTGTTACTGTTATTCGGGAATACCTTTACAGTCGAGAAGGAACAACATACATGGTTAACAATTCAAACACAACCAATAAATAAATGGAATCTGTTAGTTTCAAAATATATAAGTTTATTATTTTCCACTTTTGTTTTTATGTTATTATTTATATTTTTTGGATTTAGCATTTCTAGCATTTTTGCTGATTACACATTGAGTTTACAATATCCACTTTTAATAAAGGAAGGAGAAATGTATTTCATCCTCCCTGCTATTCATTACATTATTAGAGTAGTTATCATATTTTTCTGTGCAGCAATGGTATTGTTTGGAATAGTCACGTTCTTTAGTAGCATACTGAAGAACACCTTTATTACGGTTATGCTAACTTCTTTTATAACAATGATTGGTTTTAGTTTAACTGAAATTAATAGTTATTTACAGGTCGTCTGGAACCCTTTCCAACTCATACGGATTTCAGCTTTAGCAAACTCGATACCAACAGCAGGTGATTGGGTATATCCCTTAGCTGCATTGGTGTGGAGCATCTTGCTTCTTATGTCTTCCTATTTTATGCCTGAAATAAGAAGCCATACCTTATTGAATATAACTTATTTTCCACCATTTAAAGACAACAATGGAAAAAATAGAACCATAAAAAATATATTTGTGTTTGAATGGAGAAAAGTTCGCAGAAAAAAATTATATATGCAAATTAATATACTTTTATTGTTGTTTGTAACCATTGGTTATTTTATTCTTTTTCAACAATCCAATAAACAGGAGAATGAATACCTAGAAAAACTACAAGATACAACTATATTAGATTTTATGATTACAGAAGGAGAAAAATCAAAGTTAATATATAATGAGCTAAGAGAACAAACAGGAGAAAGTGTTTATGATGATTTGATTGCAGGTGTTGATCGAACCGTAGAGTATTTTAAGGAGAGAGCGGACAAAAGTAAAGAAGCAGTGAATCAATTTGAACGAAAAAACTGGTCAGCGCTTTATTTATATCAGCTCTTGGAAAATCAGGTGGCTGCTGGAGAAATTGATACAGGTGGTTACTTTATTGGTACTAGAGTGGATGATATTGGTAAATTTACAATTGAAGTAAGTATTAAGGAAAAGGAATGGTTGATGGAAAATAATATCCAGCCAATCTTCAAGGGAGAATATAGCCCAACTATCTATCATCATCAGTTTTCTGATGTAGAAAATAAGAGGGCTTTTGAGGAAGAAAACAGAAAATTAGATAGTAGTGGACTATACTCCTCGTATTTGTTTACTACCTATTATCTCTATTTCATCCCAATCCTGTTGTGCTTATTTCTTTTTGGAGGTGGTTTATCACTTGAAAGGGGAAAAAAACCAACTATTAATTGGCTTAAGATTCAACCAATTTTAGTAAATAATCTTTACGTTAGTAAGTTATTTATCTCAATTCTTTTATCTATCTTAAGCAGTATTGGGTTAATGGTTATTATCATACTGATGGGGACGGTCTTTAATCGATTTGGAGATTGGAATTATCCAATATTACATTACAATCATGAAAGTATAGTGGCATCAAGCAACTATACTGGGATGATCTCCAATGGTTACGGTTTTCACTTTTTACCATTAGGGGAGTATCTCATTTATAGTATTGTATTAATTGTTTTATGTTTAACCTTCTTGATTACCTTCACTATGTTTTTGTCGACATTTTTAAGAAATACGTTAACGGTTTTTGTACTATCTATTTTATTGAATGCGGGAGGATATTATGTAGCAAGCAAATTAATACCTGATTTTGCACATTTAATCCCGTTTACATTCTTTAACGTTCCTAAAGTGTTAAATGGAGAACTTTCCATTGTGTTAGATAATCCAAATATTCAATACTTAACTGGTAGCCTTGTGTTACTTGTTCTATCGTTTGTATTTATGTTTATAGGATCAATTATCCTACGATTAAATAATAAAAAAGGTAAAGAGTCAAACATCGTAACTAATAATAAGAATTATGAAGAGAGAATGTAAGGAGCCAGGGTCGAAACAAAGCTATTTTAAATGTAAAATAGCTTTGTTTAAAGGAACTCTTTATTGTTTAATAATTATTTTCAGATTATTTTTTCGAGTTTGAAATTAATTTGAAATAGTACGTACTACTGAACAGGGGGAATGTAATGATGGTAAAAAATTATGAAAGAAAGCACTATTTTGTTGTAAGTGCAATTCTTCTAGTTGTTTTTTCGCCCTTAATTATTTGGTTGTTTCCTTATCTTCTTCAAAGGGTTCTATTTGATATGAGTGCAACTGAAACAGCATGGATGATTGAGACTCCTAAAATTACTTATCGATTTTTTATGATAGCTTGGCTATTTTTATTAATAGGTTCAGTAGCATCTTATTTCTTCTACAAGTTTAAAATTCTCATAGTTATGGGATGCTTAATTATTGCGGTTGGCATTATGTATATTGGAATAAAACCAGTAACAGTCCTAAACTCTGCTGGATTTATCTTTCATGATTCTCCTTTTGATGAAGAAATTAAATACAGTTGGGAAGATGTCGAGAAAGTCTATTTAATCATTGATGATGAAACAAATGAACAGAGCATAGAGTTTCATTATAAAGATAAAGAAACGTTTGTTATTACTAATAAGAGTGATGTTCTAAAACTAACACCTATGATTCAACATATTAAAAATACTTATGGATTTTCATTTACAAGAAAAGAATGAATATACTTTTTGTACAAAAAATTAATAATTTATATAAGAAATTATTATATAGTCATTAAGATAGGTTTAGATTATGTAATATACCTATTTACAATCTCTTACAACAACAATTGGAGCCAAAAGATGGTGCAATTTAAAAATTGGTAATTACAGATATGTTCGACTTAAAAACAGAATCTCACCTAATGAATGCATCAGTTTTTTGGCATCATTTGAAGTGACTTCTCTCAAAACTCAATAATAATCGTGGCTACGAACTTTTCTCGATTTCAGGAACAGAAAGAAATATATGACATTCTTCAAATTCTTTATCGAGGGTGCATCTATCTAGTATTTCAGAGAATGAATAAGAACAAATATTCAGGAGGTTTTTAGGTTAAGCAGAGCGTTTATCGAATTGTTAAAGGACGTAGCCAACGTTATCGGTGCAAGGCTTGTAGAAAGACCTTCATCGAGTTCTACAAATACAGTTAATTATAGAACTCGGTGACCGTTTTAAAGGTGTAGCTACAAAAAATTTGGACAACTACCTTGCTTATTTTTTGTTCATCGATAGCAGAAGTAATGAAAGTACAAAACACAATATAAAAGAGTTATTATTAACATCATTAATATTTGAAATGATAGACACTTATGATAGATTACGTTTATCAAGAGTTAATGTTCAATAAAGAATATTGAAACTTGTTGGTGAAATCATTTGTACTTTGCAAAAAATAACTTTTATGAGTTCATTAGTGCAAATGAAGAAGAGATACATCCTACAAACCTATTGCAGTCTCCTTCACAGTTCTTAATTGTTCAGGGAAATATCTTTATGTGCTATAACACTTAGAGAACACAATGGGAATTACCAGCAGGACAAAGGGAAGAAAAAGAAACACCAAAGGAATGTGCGATTAGAGAACTTTATGAAGAAACAGGACAAACCGTAAATGAGATGTACTTCGAGGGATTACTAAAAATGAAAAAACTATCGATAAAGTTTATTTTTAGTTCTTGACAAGTTAAAACCATACTCTGGAACGTCAGAAATACAATTATGGGATCTAAAAGAGAATATCGGCTGTATTGACGAAGTTGATATTAAAATATTTGACTATGTAAAATAGCCCCGAATAACAATAACAATATATCTATTGTTCTATTTATCTAGTCATAATAAATTGTGTTTTTAATTTTCAACACATTTACAGTGAATAGTAGTTAGAATTTTCTAAAGACGGAAATGTTGTTAACAACGGTAAATTGGGGATACACCGAAAACCTAAAAATGGTAAATTGTTCCTATTTAAAGCAAATGGTTAATAATGTAATATTTAATATGTTATTAATATTCAGAAAAAAGGGAGAGGATACTATGAAAAAGAAAATACTTGGTTCATTTTTTGCATTCTCAATAATCGTTTCATTATTTGCCTCAAGCGTAAGTGCTTCACCTCCTACGAGAATGTATGTATATACTGCATTACCGGAGTTTACAAAACATGCATATTACTCAGAATACAGATATGGACTTCTTTATAGAGGATGGTTAACAATAGATTATTGTGCTGATTTTGTATGCAATTATTATGGATACATTTACCGATCGGATCAACCAGTCCCATCACCATATTCACATAAGGTCATAGAGTAAGAAGCATAATGTTGTAGAGCTTTTATCTCATATAATAGAGGATGGACAAGACCTGTTGTTGTTAACAATGGTAAATTGGGATACACCGAAAACCCAAAAATAGTAAATTGTTCCTATTTAAAGCAAATGGTTAATAATGTAATATTTAGTATGTTATTAATATTCAGAAAAAAGAGAGGGGATACTATGAAAAAGAAAATACTTGGTTCATTTTTTGCATTCTCAATAATCGTTTCATTATTTGCCTCAAGCGTAAGTGCTTCACCTCCTTTGAGAATTTATGTAAGTCCTGCATTACCGGAGAGTACACAACATGCATATTACTCAGAATACAGATATGGACTCCTTTATAGAGGATGGTTAACAAAAGATTATTGTGCTGATTTTGTATGCAAATATTATGGATACATTTACCGATCGGATCAACCAGTCCCATCACCATATTCACATAAGGTCATAGAATAAGAAGCATAATGTTGTAGAACTTTTATCTCATATAATAGAGGATGGACAAGACCTGTTTGAAATTATTAATTGTGAAAAACTAATTCTGCTTGACGGCGGTTACTTGAATGCAGTAATTAGGATAATTAGGTGGGTGATTACTATTAGAAAAAAATCATGTTCTCTTATTTTTCATTCATGCTAATAATAGTAACATTATTTTTAACAGGTGTAAGCGCCTCAGTTCCTAATACTATTTGGCACGATACAACAAGATAGGTCAATACGTATTCTACTCTATTCATGTCCCAATAGAGGTTATCTACAACGAGTTTCTGGTTCTTGTATAGCCGGAACTTGCACTTATAATGGCTATCTATACCGATCAGATTTACAATATTCAAGCCCTATTAGTTAACTAAATGTCTCTAAGTGGTAAAAAGACAAGAGGCTGGATCAGAACTAGCTTAAACCATGTAAAAAGTGAAATCGCGCCGTCGATTTCACTTTTTTTGATATTTAGGAGGGCTAGATTAATACCCCTGTGCCACATATTTTCTGAAATTAACCTGCGAGATCCATTTCATTTTCAACTTTCGATTTTCCTAGAGTGAAACACAAATCAAAGCGGGCGTACATATTAGAATGGGTTGAAGAACTTTTAAACTTACTAAAACAGAATATTGATGATGAAGAGCTAGAACTTAATTTAGTGCGGGACAATGGACCTACCTTCATATGGATTGTTAAATTAAATAAAGTTAATAGAAGCAGAGGGAAAAGAAAACTTTGCAACAGATAGAAGAAACACAGGACGATGCAAAGTATCAAACCTTGTTAAATGATAAAGAGTTAAAAGGCTAAAGAACACCTGAAACCCCTCTGGTTGTTCCCAAAATGTACAATAAAAGGAATGCGAATATAATAAAAAGAGATCCAAGAATAGCATATAAAGCATTACAAAACGCAAACTTTGTATGTGAGTTAATCGGGAGCATATAACTTTTATTGCGTTAAATACAGGTGAAAATATTATGGAGGCCCATCATTTAATTCCGATAAGTAAACAAAAAGAGTTTGAATTTAGTTTAGATGTTCGAGGGAACATAGTATCACTTTGGCCTAATTGCCATAGGGCTATACATCTTACTGATAATAAATTAAAGGATGATTTGCTTAAAGCACTTTATGAAAAATTGAAGGAAAAGTTAGAGATATTTGGCTTGTACGCTTCATTGCAAGAATTATTAGAGTTCTATTAGCCTTTTTAAGTTTTCCTATCTAGCTAGTATCATGAAGTTAAATGACATATCCTTCAAGCAAGCTGAGCAGTACAACCATACTGCCCAACAAAGATATCAACCTACTCTAACTTTGTGAAATATCCCATTTAAAGTAACGTCCGTTAGTTCAACAATATAAGCATAAAAAGGAGATAAAATATGCATTGATTATTCGTTTCAAGCATATTTTTGCTTTCCGTAATTTCCACTTCTGGCTTTTAATCCCATATGGTTTGAACTGAATTTTAAAAAGAATTCACTACTGATTGGGACAAATTTGAGAGCTATAAAGTGCAAATGTAAACGCTAAACTAGAATCAACAGTTTTCCCCAACTAAAAACAAACAGATTTCCACAAATAAGAATAAACAGTTCACCAAATACTTAAACATTTTCAATATACTGAGAGTAGTACATTGAAAGTGAGGAATTAGGAGTGAACCGTTACATGAATTACTTAGACATCCATCGACTTTATAAGGAGGGGTTCTCAAAGAGTGCAATCTCTAGGAAATTGAAAATATCAAGAAATAGAGTTATAGATTATCTTAAAATGTCACCTGATGACTTTGAAGATTTCTCAAACACTTTAAAATCTCGAGAAAAGAAATTAGATCCCTTTCGGGATAAGTTGCTTGAATGGTTGAGAGAACACCCTGATCTAACCGGTGCTCAAGCATATGATTGGCTAGAAGAAAAGTTATTAGTTAAAGATGTGGCGGAAAATACTGTTAGAAACTATGTTAATGATCTTAGGGAATTCTATCATATACCTAAAGTAAGTGTACCAAGAACCTATTCAGCAGTTCCGGAACTTCCAATGGGAAAACAAGCACAGGTAGATTTTGGTCAGACCAAAGTAAAGAATACCTATGGAGAAAGTAAGAGATTATATTTTATTGCTTTTATACTATCTCATTCACGATATAAATATGTTGAGTGGCTAGATCGTCCTTTTAGAACATCCGATGTTATTAGGATGCAAGAAAATGCTTTTGATTTTTTTGAGGGGATGCCAGAAGAAATAGTATATGATCAGGATGCTTTAATATCAGTTAGCGAGAATGCAGGAGACTTAATTTTAACTGCTGAATTTACAAACTATCAGAAGTCGCGGCAATTTAATATTTATCTCTGTAGAAAGAGTGATCCTGAATCCAAAGGAAAGATTGAACAAGTTGTTAAATTTGTAAAAAACAACTTTAGTAAAAATAGAATCTTTGACAACATTACAGATTGGAATAGTGCAAGCCACGCATGGCTTAGAAGAACTGGTAACTTTAAAGTACATCATAATACAAAAAAAAGACCTTCCGAAGTGCACGCCCTGGAAAAGCAACACTTAAAGAAAGTCTTTGGTACTTACATCTTTAAAGATGTTCTTATATCAAGTATAACAAGAACTATACACAAGGATATAAATGTCAAGGTTAAAATGTACATTTTTGCTCACTTTAGAATGTACACTTTTGTTACTTTTACACTTTTTCTTTCCCCCAACCTTGTTAGATTGGGGGAAGCTGTTGTTAAAAAGTATTCATCCTTAATCGAGCTTCTAACTCATTATTTTGCTTCCTTAGAACGATTATTTCACTCTTAAGTTCATTTATTTCTTCTAATAATCTTTCAATCTTTGTTTGATCATCTATTCCTTTTTCATATACTGAGCCTTTCCATCTACACCATTCATTAAAATCGTAAAGGTCTTCTTCACAGAAGGCTTCTTTTGAAACCTTTCTACTTGGATCACTATTCAACCATTCCTGAACCCATTTGTCATCATCGTCACATTTTACTCCGTACGACCGAAAGAATTTTATCGCCTCTAATACCATTTCACTCATATTATTTATCTCCTTGTACTTTGTTTTCCCTGTTAAAATGATCTTTTAACCGATATGAGTCGCCGATAATATTAACCACTGTGGCGTGATGAAGAACACGGTCTAAAATGGCATTGGCTATTTTAGGGTCTTGAAATATTTCACCCCATGTTTTGAAGCTGGCATTTGTTGTCAAAATAGTGCTCTTCTGTTCATATCTCATATCGATTAACTGGAAAAATAACTTGGCATCTTCTGCGTCAATTGGAAGGTAGCCAATTTCATCAATAATCAGTAGCTTGTATTTCGCATAATGTTTCAGCCTGGTTTCTAAACGATTTTCAAGTTTCGCCTTTTTTAGATTTAGAATTAAATCATTACATTTAATAAAATAGGTGCTCGTTCTTTTCTTGGCAGCTGCGATTCCAATCGCTGTTGCTAAATGAGTTTTCCCTACTCCACTTGTTCCCAAAAAAACGATATTTTCTTTCTGTTCAATAAACCGTAAGGTAGTAAAGTCTAAGATTTGTTGTTTATTAATCGATGGTTGAAAGTCAAAATCAAAGTCTTTTATTTCCTTAAAATGCGGAAATGCACCGACTTTTACCATTGACCTCACCATGTTTACTTCCTTCATGTCAATTTCATAGTCCGTCAGTTTGATCATAGTGTCTGTAAACGACAATTCATTCTTGGTCATAAAATCAATGGTTTCATCGAGATGCAGGACCATTTGTTTTAACTTTAAATACTCTAAATTTTTTACAAGTTTGTTATAGCTGCTATTCATTTTTATACACCTCATTAATTGCCTCTAAGTTTTTCATTGCCAGTTCTTCTATATTCGTAGAGGACGGTAGTCCTCTTGCTAATGTATCAGCGTAATGCTCCGGCTTGTAATTAATTTTTGACTGGCGAATAGGGTGTTGGACAATTAAATCCGTGTTATAATAAACAAAGATATGGTTGTCATATACTTGTAAACGAACCGTTTTTCCGATGTATCCAGGTGGGACTGAATACTGATTGGATTTGTAAGTAACCATATTAGACGGATTTACTTTTACAGGTGTATGATCAATTCTATAGGAATCTCTTATTCGTTCATGTGGTAATGGGGATAGGAGATTTCTTTCTTTATTTATTGCTAGTATTGGGATTTTTCCTGTTCCTTGATGATAGCTATTGTTAATACGATCACATAACTTTTGGACAAATTGATAAAGCTCTTCATAATCAAACTTTCCTTGATATGCGTGAATTTCATCAAGTAGTTTCATTGGTGATTCTACTTTTCCTTTTGTCCTCGGTCTCCCAGCGATACAGGGCTTTACTTCAAATCCCATATCCTTAGAAAATTGAAAAAATTTCTCGTTTACTTTTCCTTTTTGATATTCTGTTCGAGGTTCGTCCATAATCGTTTTCATGTTGTCTGTCAGAATGGTTTTCGGCACTCCTCCAAATGCCTCAAAACTTTCCGTAAGGAATGACAATAATATACTTTGAGACTTAGAGATTGATAGGTTGTATGTACGAAACCTTGAATAGGAAAGTAATAATACATATACATTCACATATAGGATTTCCCCGTCTTTTGTAATATAGCGAATATTTTCTTTCCAATCTAATTGCGCTTGTTCTGCTGGTGGTGTTTCAAAACGGACCACTTCACTAACTGTACTCTTACGCTTCTCTGATTTAAGATAACTTTGGAATTCCGATTTACTGGATATGTATTTTCTAAAAGTTGATTGTCCACAATCTAAGCCATGATTATCTTTCAAGTATTGCCATAGAACTCTCTTGTAATAAAATTTTTGAATGGATCCTTCTGACAGAAGCAACTTTATGACCTCATAGTATTCATCCACTTTTGATGTTCTTTTACGAGTGCTTTTCGGCTTATATCCCTTTAGATATTTGTCAATCGTCCTCCGATCTACACCCATATCCCGGGCCAATTTACTCTTATTGATTTTCATCTTTAAGCTCTCCATTAATAATTTTAATTTTGGTAAGTCTGCTAAACTCTTAATTTCAATATCTGTATTAACACTGATTTGCATATGCATAATATTCTTTCACCTCTAGAATATTATCCATTAACTTATCAAAGCTGTACATTTTTAAATAATCATTTTTGTACATTCTTAAGTTAGCATTTATACAAGGACAATGTAATTCGCTACGAAGGTAATCGTTATAGTGTACCAAATGGTACATATAGACCTGACTCTCCCAATATCGCATACGTTTTCTTAGAAGGGGAAAATTTAGTAATAAAACTAAAACAAACTGGAGGAACAATAGCGAAGCATCGAGTTTCTTCAGGAAAAGGATTAATCATATCAGATCCATCTCATCGTGAATTTAGTATTAATAAAAGAGAGACTTTGATAAGACAAATAAAAGATGTGTTTGATGACAAAGAAAGAATAGAATGGTTGATTCTTAAATTAAAAGAACGGTACCCGCGTCATTTAGTTGATCAGTTAAACGTAATTCAAGGTTCCATCAAAAAGTACCCTAGCTTTAGCGAACAGGCTTTATTGGAGATGAAAAAATTAAACATGACTAGTGCAAATGACTTTAGAGATATTGCGTATTCACTTTCCATACAGAGCCAAAAGAAACCTGATATAGCGGGGCTGCCTAATGAAAAATATAAAGACATAACAGCACCAGAACGTACTGAAGATATTCATTTAAAAGTATTGGCTGGAGGTACTAAATGATGAATCAACCTTATGAAATATTACAGGATAAATGCCGTACTCTGCGTCTCGCAGAGACGGCAAAAGAATTACCAAATATACTTAGACAAGCTGAATCTAAAAACTGGACTTACCACGAGTTTATACACGAAGTATTGAGTTATGAAATGGGCTGTAGGGAAAAAAAGAATAATGAAAGATTGATGAAATGGGCTGAATTTCCCGAGAATCTAACATTTGAAAGTTATAATCTTGAAGAACAGACTGCCATTGGAGAAAAACAATTAAATGTATTAAAAGAACTCAATTGGATTGAGGAATGTTTTACATTAATTATGATGGGGCCGACGGGAGTAGGCAAAACTCATTTATCTATAGCTTTAGGAATACACGCTGTTGAAAAAGGCTATCAGGTTTCCTTCATTTCAATGAGTCAGTTAATATATGTTCTGAAATCTAGGGAGTATATTAATAAATCTAAAACACGTTATAAGAGAATTATAAATTCAGATTTAATCATTATAGATGATGTTATGTACATGACTTATGAAACGGTAGAGGCAAACCTTTTCTTCCAGTTTATTTATGATTTATATGATAAAACAGCATTTATTTTAACATCCAATAAGGGGCCAGGTGAGTGGGGTAAGTTTTTAGGAGACCCTACTTTAACAAATGCAATTTTAGGATCGTCTCTTACATCGTAGTGAAGTTGTAGCATTTAATAGTGATGGGGACAGTATTAGGATGAAATACAGAAAAACAATATTCGAAGGGAAAAATCAAACTGTTGAATCTTAATTGTGGGAAACTGTTTAAAATTAATTGTGAAAAACTGTTTAATTCTACTTGACGGTTACAGCAAATGATAGAAGCAAAGGTTTCTAGAAAGATACAGGGGTTTCTAACACACGATGATACGTTTTTATTTTCAAGTATCTTTTTACTGGAAAACCGTTTTAAGGAAATGCTTAGGAACCGGTTTAAATATGTTTTTCTGGATGAATTTCAAGATACAACACCAGCAGGCACTATATTACTAGAAGATATTTTTGGAACAGAGATTAATATTTTTCAAAAAATTGGTGATCCATATCAGACGATTACATATAATCAACCAATGCATTTCCAAGTAGTGACCCCACGATATCAGGACCGAAAAATCTTTGGGAGTTACTTATTTATTTAGCTTATGACGGAAAAGGATGGTATTTATCAATTGGAATAATAACGTTGATACTGGGATTATTTTTAATCTATAAAATTAAAAAGTAATATACTTATTAAAGTAAAGGGTGTGTTGATCCAAGAAGGGATTAGCGCTTTTTGTAGAAGTGTTATTGTACTAACGGATCAGTTTAGTTGAACAAGAGAAGGTGAATTTGTATACCCATTTGAACAATAAAACGAAGCAATTCTATTAAGAAACGCTTATCATTATCGACTAATTAAAAGCCACCTCAATTCAATTTTTAATGAGATGGCTACTGTTTATATTTGATAAATGTATTCTATAGAATTATTGTGACTGAATAATAAGGTCATTAACAAATGCTTTTATGAAAAATAATTCATTATCATTAGGGTCCCTTTTATTTTCTGCCTTAAAGAACTCTATCGCATTTTCCAGTGAGGTGGACTTTACAACTTGACTGGCTGTTGTTAACTCTTCCCAATATATGTTTATTTCATTTAAATCACAGATAGATTCATGACCAAGTAGGAACATTTCCGCATCATATTTTTGAATGTCTTTAATCATAGGTAATAACAATGATTGCTTGTAATGAAATAAAGAATTTGTGGTTGTACCATATGCACAATCACCTAAAAAAATTACTTTTTCATCAGGAATATATATGATAGTAGAGTCATCTGTATGAGTACTCTTAATTCTTTCGAGAATGCAAATTTTATTACCTAAATCAATAGTTAATTTATTTTTAAAGATTACATCTGGAGATTTCAACTTAAAACAGTCTCTGTTTGGCATATCAGTTTGTATAATCTTCATACACATAGCACTCATCTGATTAGTATTTACATACTTTTGTAGTGAACTATCGTCATAGGACAAATTTTTCCATTCTTTTATCGATTCGTTTGTTTGACTATTAACTATAACTGTTGCATCAAATTCATTCATACCTAAAAAATGGTCCCAATGTGCATGGGTAATAACGACATATTTAACTGGTGATACATTTAGGTTCTCAATTTCTAGTAAAAAGTCCTGAGCATGCTGAGGAGAATTACCAGAATCTATTATTAGACTATATCGGTCACCACATACCAGTCCTAATGTTGGTCGTTCTCTATCATCTTGATTGGATAAATAATAAATAGTATCACTTAATTTATTTAACATGTTATTTTTCCTCTCTTCTATATATTCATTCTATGAAAGAGAAAATCTACATGTTTTACTCTAATGTTATTAAAATAATTTAAGATTTTCTCATATTATTTTTTTACCATTGGACTTGTACCTCCTTGTTTCACTAAGGAAAAGTATAACATAATCCAAACTAAACATTAAGAAATTTCAAAATACTAATATTGTACTTATATAGTTAGAAGTTCGAAAATTACTGTAATAGAAGAGAAAGTGCTTGTTCAACTAAACGGGTGCGATAGCTTAATAAAGGTTATCGCCTTTCTCTTGTTGAAGTAACGGGGTAGCGCGACAAGTTTTGTCATAAGCGCTAATGTGTGAAACGACAAGGGATTTCTACGGAAATCCTAACTTTATAACCGAGGGTAGGAATGATAAAACCACGTATTTTGAAACTACCCCATTAATATTCCTGCATGCGCCATAGTTGACAGACTATGGGGTCTGGAGCACAGGTGAAGTCGGCAGAACAAAGGCTGAAGCCGTTCCTTAAGGAAAAGGTATGCCAATGGATATGCCGGATGGCTGAAAAACTATATATGGTGAGAATTTTCTTGTGGAAAAGAACAGACAAACTTCCGAACGTACGGGTCTAAAGTTACGAACAATAGGAAACTATTGTCCCATCTCACGATGGGGTGAGTGATGTGGAGTAAAAATTGCTTCTATGAAACACATTATACTGAACAATGGCGGTATCCAGCTCACAGGCTTACAGGAAGCACCTAAGTTTAGAACGGATAGCTAGGTTATGAGGGACTTGGAAAGTAAGGAACGTTGATTCAAGGGCTGTCACCCGAAACGGTTGCTATAAGTGTTACTGTGAAATGCATTTGTCCTTATGAGGGTAGGGGTATGACTGATGAAAGCTTTGTAATGAAGGTGGAGGAATAGCCCCAAGTCTGACGATAGTTAATAATTATTTTTCAAACGTGCATTGCACCGGTCGGGTAAGAATGTGGGAACATCAATTCATAAAGGAATGATGCCACAGTGCAAGCTCTACGATATTGGGATTATTATGGTATGACCGACACCTTTACAGACTTACATCAACGAGCTAAAAATAAAGAAACATTCCAGTGTCTATACGACATTATCACGTCAAGGAATAATATTTTATTAGCGTATCGAACAATTAAGTCAAACAAAGGGTCGAAGACCCCAGGTACAGATGGGAAAACCATCTTAGATATTGAGAAACGACCCGAGAACGAATTAATAGAAGAAATACAGAGACAGCTCAAGAATTATCGACCGAAGAAGGTAAGACGTAAACTAATAGAAAAAGATAATGGCAAAATGCGACCTCTAGGCATTCCATGTATCCTTGATAGAATCATTCAACAGTGCTTTAAACAAGTGCTAGAGCCAATTGCGGAAGCTCATTTCTACAACCATAGTTACGGGTTCAGACCTTTACGGTCTACTCATCATGCAATGGCAAGAGTTCAATTTCTTGTGAACCATTCAAAACTTCATTATGTTGTAGATATTGATATTAAAGGTTTCTTTGACAATATCAATCATACATTGTTAATTAAACAACTGTGGAATCTAGGTATTCGAGACAGACAAGTCCTCGTTTGCATAGCTAAAATGTTAAAAGCCGAGGTTGATGGAGAGGGTATTCCTACTAAAGGATCTCCGCAAGGTGGGTTACTATCACCACTATTATCGAACATTGTTTTGAATGAATTAGACCAATGGGTAGCGAATCAATGGGAACTCTTCCCTCTTCACAAATCCTTTAAGACTAGGGAAGGTGAACTCCTCGCAAAAAAGCGTACTCACTTAAAAGAGGGTTATATGGTACGCTATGCAGATGACTTCAAAATACTTTGTAGAGATTGGAAAACAGCCGAAAAATGGTATCACGCAGTAAAGCTATTTCTAAAAGAACGGCTAAAACTTGATATTTCACCGGAAAAATCGAAGATTATTAATTTGCGTAAACAAGAATCTGCTTTTCTTGGGTTCACTATACGTGCAAATCGTAAAGGTAAAAAACGAGTGGCTCACACTTTCGTTCGCAACGAGAAAATACAGAAAATAAAGGCTGAAGCGAGGAAACGAATCGAAATACTGCGTTCCTCACCAACAGTTCAAAATGCTTTACGCTTTAATAGTTTTGTCTTAGGTCTACATAATTACTTTAATAGAGCAACACATGTCAATTTAGCGTTCTCACGTCTTGCCTATGAAATACGTGCAATGATGTACAATCGTCTTAAGCCTATCGGGAAATACGCACATCCAACGAATCCACCACCAACCTACAAGAAATTTTATAGTTTAGGATTCAAGACTTTTAAAATTGCAGGTATTCACCTTTTCCCTATCGCGAATGTTCAGACAAAAAACGTGATTAGTTTTACACAAAGTCTAACACCATTCACGGTGAAAGGTCGAGCGCAGATTCATAAGAACTTGCACAAGAATATCAAGCAAGAAATAGCTCTTTTAATGGAGTCGAAAATCCCGACACGCAGTGTCGAATATATGGATAATCGAATAAGCCGATATAGTATGAAAAATGGAAAATGTGAAATCACAGGATTATTTCTTCAAGCACATGATTTGCACTGCCATCACTTTATTCCTATACAACTCGGTGGAAGCGACAAGTTTCATAACCTACGCATCCTTCATAAAGATGTACATAAACTTATCCATATGACAGATATAATTAAGATGAACCTACTCATGAAAAAATTGGGTATCACAGAACCGGTGCTACAGAAAATTAATAAATATCGGGAAGCATGTGAATTAGAACAAATCAAATAACCCAAAACAACAAGAGTAACTTGAAACTTATAATTAACAAAACCATCGTTAGATGGAACGCGGAATGCTAGGAAACTGGCACGTTCCGTGTGGAGCAGGGGAAAAGCCGGAGATAACTTCAAACGCTTACCTATTGCTAACGGTTAGTTCAATAAACACAACAGAATCTTAACAAATCTGAAAGTGATTTTTGGTATTGGGATTTTTTCATACAATATAAAGGCGAGTGGCTGGAAGGATGGATTCAATAAAAGCATAGTGGTTAAAAATATCAAAGCATTCCTTATCCCTTGAATGAAAAATGCCAAAAAAACGAAGAAATGCTTGAATAATGTTCCAATTTACAACATGATAATGGTAAATACATTATTTTGTTCGACTAGAGAAAGTGTGCGCCAACGTATGATGTATTGGTATGAATAATAGATACGTAGGACGTTCAGGAGGATAAAGGCATGAAAAGCATGATTAGGTTTGTAATGATTAACAGTAAACAGGAAAGCTTTGACTTTAAAGAATATACAACAGAGCTAATGGAAAAGGTTGAAATCGAATTAGCAGCAAAAGATTTAGAGTTTTATACAAATAAAGATCGAATGCGAAAATGTACTCTTGTTTTAAAGGACAAGCAGTATTTTGTTCAGTTTACTTTTATTATGACGCATGGGACTTCTCAATTGAAGGCGGACATTTCAAGGGAAGTGGAATCGAAAGATGATAAAGAGTTGCATGATTTAAAGATTAAGATAAAAGATTTAATAATAGATGAGTGGGAACAGTGTGTGTGGCTGGAGGATCGACAATCAGAGGAATTAGCGGAAGATTTATATAAGGACGTTCATTCCGTAGAAAATTCCCTGCGCCGTTTAATCAACACAATCTTATTTTATAATCTAGGCGGCGATTGGTGGGAAAAATATATGCCCACTCACTTGACTAAAAAATACAACCAAAGGAATGACCCATACAGAGACCGGGCGCCTAGCTTTAAAAACATCCATACAAATTTATTGTCTATTGATACCGGGGATTTAGTTACTATCATCTCGTTTAAAACCTACCGAGTGAAAGGAACGAATATTTTTAGTAAAGATGATTCATTTATATTTGGTTTTGCCGAACCGGAAAATAATATTGAGCGGCGGAAAGACCTTCATCGCTTTCAATACATTATGAATAATTTAATGAATGACGAAAAATCGATTGAAGGACTTCAGAAAGGTTTAACCAAAATTTTGCAAGAGCAAATGGAAGTGGACAAAGATTTTTGGGAAGACTACTTCGCGCCGTGGTTTTCTTGTAACCTAAGGGAATTCCAAGGAAAATGGGAAAATTTTAGCACGGACCGAAACCATGTGGCTCATAACAAACTAATTGATAATAAGTTGTATCAAAAGTTTAAGAAAAGCATGGGTGATCTGCTGACGCTAATTACGGAGGCAGAGGATAAATTCTCCGAACATTTAGAACAAGAAATGAACAACTTCCTGGAAGAATTGGAAGAGATGGAAGAGAGCGAATACCGTCAAAGAGAAGCTGATCTGAGAGAATTAATGGCAGAGGAAAGTGGAGTGGAA
The DNA here is from genome assembly GCF_002250055.1 of Sutcliffiella cohnii. NCBI lineage: Bacteria > Bacillati > Bacillota > Bacilli > Caryophanales > Bacillaceae > Sutcliffiella > Sutcliffiella cohnii. Next base: position 3,771,687 of record NZ_CP018866.1, on the reverse strand, counting down.
ATTCGAGATGAGGATGACATCATCGAATTACTACAAGAACACATTAATACAGCTTTTGAAGAAATTAAGCAAGACATTTACTACAGAAGTGAACTTGAAATTACCTATAGTGAGCCTTTGTTAAAAGATAACGATGAAAATGTGTTTATGATTGTTCACAATGCTATTAATAATAGTATAACAGTTGATGTAGAACCTTTCATTAATGCAGAAGCAGCCGGAACAAGCAATGTGAAATTTTTAGTATATTACAACGGTGAATATCAGGAAAGTTTCGAAATTAGCTATACGAACGGCGAAGCAGAATTTAATGAAGAACAAGGTTGTTTTATGCCGAGTATACTAGACGAGTTGGATGTTTCGGCTTTAGAGGAACTGGAAACTCTTGTCCATAACTTATTGGAAGAGAAAATGCCCGAAATAGGGGAGGATATGGCTTCATTTCCTTGTGAAGAATGCCAGGGATTTGCGGTTAATATATCAAAGGAAAATGAATATACAGTAGGACACTGCTTTATCTGTGGTCATACAAATCAGGTAGGCGAGTGCATGAAATGTGAGGAACCTTTAGACGGTACAGAAGATGGATTTTGTGAAAGTTGCCAGGAATTTATAGATAAACAGTAATTTACAGTCTATTTTCTTTACAAATACGGAATAGGTTGATATTTAATAAACAGTTACTAATACAAAATTGTAAAGTCTTTCACAACGATTTTTAATAGCTTTTTATCAATTTGTAAGGGAGTGAATACGAATGCGTATAGGAAATGAAGAAACATACCCTGATTGTCCAATTATTACGAGAACGGTAGAGCTTGGTGGACTTACGAAACAGCAGCTTATACGGAGATTGCAGGAATACTCTATCCTGTTGAATGAGTATGGAGAGAGGCTATTAACCGATGAAAAATTTATGACTTCTGAAACAAAGTATAGCTTGCGGACGATTGAACTAACTGTTGCTTACCTTGGCTTCCCTGAGGGTGCTACAACTCCTCAAATCTATAAAAAAGCGAGCGAACTCGGTTTGGAATTGTGTCCACTTGAGTTGGGACCTTATCTAAGACTAGAGTATCTGGATCAGCCTGAAGGTGATTCGGGAACTTCTTTACAGCAACATCAAGCTCCAACAGGATCCATGACAATAGCAACGGAGATACTAACTGAAGACGATAATTTTCCGAAAGGCTTTTACCTTAGACGAATTAACGACGAGTTGTGGCTTCGGGGCTACATTGCTGATGATTTGCACATTTGGAATCCTAATGACCATTTTGTCTTTTGTCTAACAAAAAAGCTTTAACAAGTGAGAACTTATTAGAGCCTCCAAAATAAATATCGATCTTCAGCGATCGGGCGCGATCCAGGAACAAGGATCAGCGCTCGTTTTATATGGGTCAAAATGATAAATAGCACGGGCAGAATAGTGGAACAAGAGAGGTAAGGTGAGGATTTGCGAAAATTATACATGGATCTAAAAAATATAAAGCCAAGTCAATTATATATTAATCAAGCAAAACTAGAAGATTTAAGAGAAAACTATAATCCTTTAGAGGATACTAATAATCATCCTCTACCAATCAAACAATTTGGAAAAGATGTATTCTTTACTGATGGACATACAAGGGCATTACTATACTTCAAAGCTGGAATGAAGGAAATTCCTGTATATTGGGATGAAGATGTTCTTGATATGAATTTATATAGTGTGTGTTTGGAATGGTGTAGGGAAAAAAAGATAAATTATATTGGTGATTTGGAAACCCGAGTTTTACCCAAGGAAAGATATAACGAGTTATGGATTAAAAGGTGTGAAGATCTAGCAAGAAGAATAACCTAAAAGCAATTATAATTAATCTTAAACAATCTGGGAGCATTTCTCTAATTAAGTATTAACTGAAGATCTTCAACAATAGGGCGCATTTGTTGAATAAGTAAGGTGAGAAAACAATAGTTCTATTTGCTGCGAAGTACAAAGATACTACTTAATAGAAAATGTTTTTCCAAACTTGTGTGATGCAAAAGGTCAAATCCTACCCTAATTCCTCGGTATAAATAAGGAGGATTAGATTTTTTAACTTCAAAAACTCTGAGGTTATCCTATTGGTCATCACATTGACAGCATGTGGTGTTTACTGACAATCGGTGTAAAAGTATGGAATTGTTATACATTCTTGTGGCTGTAAATCAATGATAGTAAGACGGAGAATTTTCAATGTGTAAGCTGAACAAAGTTGATATTCTTGGTCAAAAGCAGAATAAACGATAAGTTTTCCAAAAATAAAAAAATAAACGATAAGCTTTCCAAAAGCCATATAATTAATACAAAGAAATGTAGTGATATTTTAATCACTACATTTTTTTGAACAAAACACTCCATTAATTGCATATGAAACCCTTTAGTATCAAAGGCTGGAAGCATTATGCTTTATTATTAGGAAGACTTATGATTTACGTCACAGTCTTTTTACTTGTTTAATAAACGTACCAAATAAAGATAAAACCCACCACCAAAAAAGGTGATGGGCAAATATTATTTATTGAGCAGTATATCCACCGTCAACAATTAAACTATTACCAGTCATGAATGTAGAATCGTCACTAGCTAGGAATAGGACAGCTTTCGCCATTTCTTCTGCTTGTCCAAGACGCTTCATCGGAGTCATACTACGTAATACTTCTTTACTTTCTTCTGGAATAATTGGTGTATCAATGAATCCAGGGCAAAGTGCATTTACACGAATGTTTTGTTCTGCATATTCAAGTCCGAGGGAGCGAGTTAAGTTAACAACTCCGCCTTTCGCTGCGTTATAAGCTGCTGAACCTGGTGATCCAACCCAACCGTACATAGATGCCGTGTTAACGATTACACCGCCACCAGCTTTTAGAAATTCACGAATAGCTTCACGTGCTACTAAGAAAACGCCATCTAAGTCAACGTTTACAGTATTTCTCCACTCAGAGTACTCTAATTCGTGTGAAGGTTGAACTCGACCGATACCTGCATTATTGAACACAACATCGACTTTACCGAATGCTTCAATTGTTTGTTTATAAATATTTGCTACGTCTTCTTCACTTGTAATGTTTGCTTTTACAAATAGTGCTTCCGCGTTTAGCGCTTTCAATTCTGCTTCAAAAGCTTTTCCTTTTTCCTCATTAAGGTCAACTAGTACAACTTTTGCTCCTTCTTGAACGAATAAACGAGCTGTTTCTGCCCCTATTCCTGAAGCTCCACCTGTAATGACTGCTACTTTATCTTGTAATTTTCCCATTATATAATCCCCCTTAATAAATAATATTGATATAATATTGTTGAGTACAATGACCCATAAGTTTTGTCACCATTTGGTCACAATTATATTTTACTATTTTGTGAACGATTAACAATCATCAAAGAAATTGTAAATGTCTAACTGTTAGACATTTTCGATAAAACTGTCTTTTTAGGGAGGTTTTTTAATGCACGATGGAGTGGAAGTTTTATCAAATCGACAAAACCGGACAAAAGAACATTTAAAACTCGCCCTCATGGAGCTAATAAAAGAAAAGGGATATCATGCTATTTCAGTAAAAGATATTGTAAATCAGGCAGCTTATAATCGCAGCACATTTTATGTTCATTATCATGACAAAATTGATTTAGCTGAAAGCTTGCTAGAGTGCATGATGACAGGGTTATGGGATTCTGTTGGACAACCACATACACCAGGGCAGAAAGTATATACAACGAAGATCAATAAACAGTCGTTTAACATAGTATCTTATATTTATAAGCATCGAAATTTCTTTGAATTGATAAAATATGATGATACGTTACCGGGATTACATACAACTCTTCCTCAAACAATTTTAAAGATTTATCAAGAAAAGTTCATCTTCGAAACGATTAATAACATTCCGGTTAATATGGACTATTTTAAACGATACACAGCTTATGGCTTTTACGGGCTTATCCAAAATTGGATTACAAGTGATTTTCACGAGTCCCAAGAAGAATTTATCCAAGAAGTTATGGAGCTAACAAAAACTCATATTTATTCATTCAAATATACAGGAGTATAAAGGGACGGGGTTAGTCACCGTCCTTTTTGTCATCTTGCTTTATAGATAATTTCTCCTTACAAAACAAATACTAACTAAAAAAGGGGATGCCACTGCCATGACTCAAACGAAATTTGACTCAAAAACAATATCAATTTTAGAAGATAAAATTCAGTTAATTAAAACAGAAAAGGGTGCTATTTACTTAGTTGGTCCAATTCAACTTCCCGTTAATTTATACGATGAGACGGTAGTTTTTCAATGGTATTGCTGGTTAAACTGTGATGAAGTAACGGAGAATTTTGAAAGTATCATTCATAAGTTATCTTCTATTAATTTGGCAGAATTTCAACAGTCAAGTGTATTAGCGTATGGTGATTTTGCCTATAGTGAAGATGCGATTATTCGTATGCATTCGATCTGCCATACTGGCGACATTTTCGGTAGTAAAAGATGTGATTGTGGATATCAATTAAAGCAATCAATGAAAAAGGTTGTCGAACATGGAAATGGGGCAATTTTTTACTTAGCTAATCACGAAGGAAGAGGCATTGGGTTATTTAGTAAGGCAATGGCATACATTCTTCAAGAAAACGGCTACGATACTGTAGAAGCGAATCAAGCGCTCGGCTTTGTTGATGACTCACGAAACTATAACGATGCCATACATGTTTTAAAAGCATTACGTAGCAAGCCGGTTACGCTTATAACGAATAACCCCAAAAAATTAGAGGCGCTAAAAAAATCAGGGTTGCCTGTTTCGGGAAGAGAACCGTTATGGGGAGACGTTTCTGAGTATAATGAAAAGTACTTAGAAACAAAAATAAACCGCTCTGGTCATATGAGAGAGGAATGTTGTAACGACTAGGAGGGGTGTCCCAAAAGTTAGCAGAGAATACCTTTTGGGACCATTCTTTTTACTTCCTTTTGCGAACTTCTCGTTGTAATTCTTTTAACGCATCAATAATGCTGTCTTCCATCTCTTCATCTAACAGCAAAATTCCATACTGAAATAACTTTCCAAACTGTTTTTGCCAAACAGCTTTTCCTCTTACCTTTATTTCCTTTTCTCCTATCGTTACAGTAAATAAAAGCTCTATATCATGTTTCTTCGGTAACACAAGGTCGCTCTCAATTTTCATACCACCTGGGCTAATATCAAGTAACTGAGCATGTCCAGATGATGAACGTACTTCTGTCCCGTTAATTTTTTGAATGATAAATGACAGTGGCAATGGAACTCCAAACTCGTAGCGAAATGCTTCGTTTCGTTTGAATTTCATCCTGTTCACCCCTAAGTGAAATATACTACTTACTTTTATTATTCTAGATAAAGGGTAAGTAACCTATATATAAATATGGATATATCGTGAATAAACAATAGTGTTTTTACATTTGCTTTACATAAAATAAACAAAACTTGTAAAAATTAATTTTACATTAATGTTGAATATTTAAAGGAGGAACATCATGATTAAGCTAGTGAGCAGTTTTTTGGAAAACTTCAAGAAAATGTTTGTTGCATTAGTAGAGTTTAATTATGAAGAAGAAATAAAAGAAATGGAAAGAAAATAAAAAACGTAGAAAAAGACCAACTTCCCCGAGTTGGTCTTTATTAGTGCTAGAGTCGCCTTCGCTTTTGTTCACGACATCACATGTAAAGCGCTATGCTCAATTCTAATTTTTGTAGGTGTTTGTCCAATTATTTCACCATCACCGTGAATGAGGAGCGGGTCGGAACAAATAATCTCTAGTTCTTTTCCTTTTAAAATAGTGATGGAAGGAGAATGTGTATGATTTCCTTTAAAAACAGTCGGTAACAATCGTAAAAATTGCAACTTCGTCATGTTTTGCGCAATACAAATTTCAAACAGTCCATCGTTGCTTACTGCTTTCGGACAAATAACGAGGCCGCCACCGTAAAAAGGTAAATTTGCAACAGCAACTAACCACACGCCAGGGAGATGGTGCAATTCATTATCAATTTTCAACGTTATATCTTGTGGCTTATAACGAAGTAATACATTTAATGCACTAATAATATAAGAGATTTTCCCTAGTCGGACGGAACTAAATAGTTTCTTATGTTTCGATCGATTCGTCGTATCCGCTACTTTTCCATCAAAACCAATTCCAGCAACCGTTCCAAAATAGGTAGAGTTGACGTTTCCGATATCGATGATTTTCGGTTCGCCATTTAATAGTCGATTTAATGCTAGATTGTAATCTAATGGAATGCCAAGACCGCGTGAAAAATCATTACCAGATCCAGCAGGAATAATTCCTAACGGTGTTGTAGTGCCAATAATGCCGTTAATTACTTCATGGACAGTCCCATCTCCGCCGATAGCGACAATAGCTGATACATTATCCTTCTTGGTAATCTCTTTTACTAACTCCGTTGCATGCTTCTGTCTCTCTGTAAAAAAAACAGAATATGGAATACATTCTTTATTTAATCTCTTTTCTATTTGATTCCATATTCGATACGCTCTTCCGCTTCCAGATACTTTATTAACGATAAAGTAATACATTCGCATCCACCTAATATGTAATTTTTAGGAAAATTATAACCTAATAAGAACGAATCTATACAAAAAGTAGTTGTTTACCAATTTATAGTAAAATAATGAATATTTGTAAAGGAATTGGTAAAAATATCATTAATTTCATTAGAATAACTTGCGGTTAATCGGACAAGCGAAATATTATGATATTTGCTTCGTCTTTCTAACTAGCGCTCAAAAAGAGTGGGTGATAAATGTGAAGGCAGTCCAATTTGATTTCAACATACCTCAATACGTATTTAGTAAAGTGACAGGAAGGCTTATTCCATCGATTTATTGGAATTCACGGTTATCTTGTTTACGATACCATGATCAGTCTGAACCTGAGCTTCCGAATAGTAATTGGGTGAAAATAAAAGTGAAATATGGTGGCATTTGTGGGAGTGATTTAAATCTACTATTTTTAAATGATAGTCCTGCAACATCTCCATTTGTCTCATTTCCCTTTACGATTGGTCATGAAATCGTAGGAGAAATCGAAACTGTTGGCGAGAACGTGACGGGTTTTCAACCTGGCGATAGAGTGGCAATTGATCCGATATTATCTTGCTCCGTAAGAGGGATTGAACCAGCCTGTTCCGCTTGTCAAAAAGGAAATTATAGCCTCTGTCAATATAAAACAGAAGGAGACCTCTCACCAGGGCTTTTAATAGGAACTTGTCGGGATACTGGAGGTGGATGGGGCTCTCATATCGTTGCGCATAAGAGCCAAATTTTCAAGCTCCCAGAAGAAGTGAATGATCTGAATGGCGTTATGATCGAGCCGTTTAGCTGTGCATTACATAGTGTGTTGCGAAATCCTCCGAGTGAAGGCGATACGGTTCTAGTTATTGGTGGTGGTGTCATTGGTATTAGTGTAATTGCTGCTATTCGTGCTTTAGAGCTGCCGTGTAAAGTTGTGGCCCTTGTAAAACACGAATTTCAAGCACAATTAGCTTCGGATTACGGAGCAGATGACATTATTATGTTGCGAAGGCAAAGTTATATTGAGGAACTTGCTAGCTCCATTGGAGGGAAAGTGTTAAAACCTGTGTTTGGACCAGAAGTAATAGAAGGTGGTGCAGACATGATTTATGAATGTGTCGGCAGAAAGCAAAGTATTAACGATTCGTTACGTTTTGCTAGAAACGGTGGAAAAGTTATTTTGCTAGGCTTAGCTGGCATAATGGATGGAATTGATTGGACAACCGTCTGGCTGAACGAATTAGATGTTAGCGGCAGCTTTGCTTATAGTACAGAAGAGTATAAAGGAAATAGAGTGAGAACGTTTGAAATTGCAATTGATTTAATACGAAATGGAAAAGTAGACTTGGCACCAATGGTTACGCATCGATTTCCGCTTGAAAAATATCGAGATGCGATTGACACCGCGTCTAATAAGAAAAATCGCTCAGCCTTTAAAGTAGTATTTGAACCGAACGTTGATTCACTCACCTCTTAAAAGGGATTTGTATATAGAACTTGTCTGTTACCAGCGATATTTCAATTAACAACAAGATAATAGGAGGAATAGAAATGAAGCAGTTTACAGTAACAGGAGCCGAGCAAAGTGCTTTTCTCACATGGTTTACTTCAGAACTAAAGGAAGTGTTTAGCTCCAAAGGATACCGATATACAGAAGACCCTAATGACGATTTACAGCTTGTATTCAATGTTGTAAATGAAGAGCGACCTCGACCTTTTCGACGCAAGGCGCAAGCAACTTTTGTTGTGTCGATTATGGAAAGCAGTCAGGACAGAGATAATCATTTCGAAGCAGCATACCCTAATCTAGTTCGCTCCTTATCGAACCATTTCGTTTACATTGTGCATACGAACGAAGGAACAATCGTTTCATTCGTTACACCAGAACAAGGCTTTTACCAAATACGTTACGACGGCGAGAATGCAACTGATTTCTTCGAGCAAATCTACGAAAGATTAGAGCCGGTCGCTTCTGCCCAATTAATTATTGATAATGATTTTCTAGCAGACTTAGATGAGCGGCTATGGAATGGAAATGAAAAGACAAAGAAGATGTATTTGTCAGGGAAGAAATTAGATGAGATGAATTTACTTCCGGCTCCGTTTCCACTACATAAATATTTAACAGATCGCGATATGAGACAGTTAAGAAAATTGTACGGAATTGGGGGCTTAAGTTACGGGAATTTAAGTAGTCGCAACGATGATAAAGGATTTTGGATGAGCGCCAGTGGTGTGAATAAAGCGAACATGAAAGTAATCGGACAAGATATTTTATATATAAAAGGCTATAACGATGAGAAGCGATCGATGGAAGTAAGCATCCCACCAACCGTAAGCCCACGAAGAGCTTCTGTTGATGCGATTGAACATTGGATGATTTATAAAGAACATCCACAAGTAGGGGCAATCGTTCATATTCATGCTTGGATGGATGATGTGAAAGCAACAGAAATTAATTACCCGTGCGGAACGATTCAACTTGCTGAAACGGTTGCAGACTTAGTAAGAAAAGCGGAAGATCCTTCAAGAGCGGTAATTGGCTTGAAAAATCATGGCTTAACGATTACTGGTCGGAGTTTAGACGACATTTTCGAGCGTATTGAAGGACATGTTATACCACAAGTGCCAATGGGCTTTTAGTACATTACGAACAAACTAAAAGGAGATAAGTATGGACCCAGTAATTGAACCGTTAAATCGAGTAGCTATTAGCATTGGCCCCATTCAGTTATATTGGTACGGTGTTCTCATTATGACAGGGGCTATTATCGGTCTATGGATAGCTGTTCGTGAAAGTGAACGAAGAAACTTACCGAAAGATACGTTTGTCGATTTAGTAGTATGGGGGCTACCAATATCTGTTCTTGTCGCACGATTATACTATGTAACTTTCCAATGGGATTATTACTCTGCTCATCCGAAAGAAATACTAGCAGTGTGGGAAGGTGGACTAGCGATGCACGGTGTATTAATCGGCGCTGTGCTGACAATTATAGTGTTTGCAAAAGTACGCAACCTATCGTTTTGGAAGCTTACTGATATTTTGGCCCCAAGTTTAATACTAGCTCAAGCAATTGGTCGTTGGGGCAATTTTATGAATCAAGAAGCTCACGGAGGACCGGTTACGAGAGGATTTTTAGAAAGCTTACACTTACCGGAGTTTATCATTAATCAAATGTATATTAATGGAACCTATTATCATCCAACATTTTTGTATGAATCAGTTTGGAACTTTATCGGGTTTCTATTATTAATGTCATTGCGGAAAGTAAATTTAAGGCGTGGAGAGTTATTTTTAACGTATCTCATTTATTATTCCGTTGGTCGCTTCTTTATTGAAGGAATGAGAACGGACAGCCTTATGCTTGGCGAATATATACGAATGGCACAAGTAATGTCGATTGTATTAATACTATTAGCGCTAGCGGTCATTTGGTTTCGTCGCAAAAAAGGATACGCAAACATGCGATATTTAGATAACGGTGTAAAGGTTGATTAAATTTCTAATCAACCTTTTACGATTTTACCCACTGCAGTTGTCACTTCTTAAAATAGTGCTTCAAAAGGATTGTTTACTTTTTTGTAGTAAATACTAAGACATAATTACTTAGTAAGGGAGTTTCTCATGAGTAAAAAGGTATTAATTCTTTCGGAAGCAGTTGGAAATGGTCATACGAAAGCGGCCGAAGCATTGCAACAAGGAATTGCTCATTTAAATCCATCTGTCGAAACGCAAATTATCGAAGTGGGACAAACGTTAAATCCTTTTTCGTCTAAATTATTTGTTAACTTTTATATAAATTTGATTATCCTTTTTCCTAATCTTTGGAGAAAAATATACCGTCATAAACAAGAAAAACCACTCTCTCAGTGGAAAAAGGTTGTCATCTACTTGCTTTTTCATCGGCGGATTGAACAGTTAATCATAAGAGAAAAGCCAGACATGATTATTTGCACCCACCCTTTTACGAGCGCCACTCTTTCATCTTTGAAAAATAAGGGATATCCATTTACACTTTGTACACTCATTACAGATTTCCACGTGCATGGAGCTTGGGTACATAAATATATTGATTATTATCTCGTTTCAAGTGAAGACGTTGTCGAGCAACTTTTAGAAATGGACATTCCCCGTAGTCAATTAGTCGTAACGGGAATTCCTACCAATTCAAGTTTTTGGGATAAGAAGGACAAAGAAGAAGTGAGAGAGAAGCTCCAATTAAAACATATTCCTTCCGTTATGGTAATGGGAGGCGGTCTTGGTCTCGGTGGGATGAAAGAATTATCAGAGCAGTTAACGAAATGGAAGGACAACATTCAAATTATTATTTGTACAGGGAGAAACGAAAAATTAAGAAAAGTTTTACTGAGCCAGGAGCAGTACGAGCACCCTAATATTCGTATACTAGGTTTTCGTAACGATATAGACGAATGGATGGAAGCAGCGGATTTACTTATTACAAAAGCTGGCGGTGTCACTTGCTTTGAAGCGTTATCTAAAGGACTTCCTATGTACATTTACAAACCTATTCCCGGTCATGAAGAAAGTAACTGCGAGATTTTAGTGAAAAACTGTTTAGCAGAAAAATTAGATGAAAGTTACACAATTGACGAACTAATAGAAAAGCTGTTGTATGCTCCGGCTGAATTAGAAATGTTACAGACGAAATTGAAGGCTTATCAAGGGACAATTGAGCCTTTAGCAAGTGCGGAGTTAGTAATCGACCTTCTTTATCGTAAAAAAATCTCAACGTACAAAAAGCCAATTAGTTATACGTTATCGAATGAATACTAATTTAACATGGTGGAAAATAAAGTATACTAAACAGTGAGGGGTCTCGATCCCTCACTAATTGTTTTGTCTTATAATAATCGGGTGAGAAATGGGAAGGGGAAAACTCTCAAGAAAAGAATGTTCCTATTTTTAATAAGTATACTATTATTAACTGCATGTAAAGTAACGGTTGAAGAACAACTGCCTGTAGAGGGAAAGGAGGAGGCAATAGTGGATGAAAAAGAAAAGACTACCCCTTCAGATGAAAAAGAAGTCACTGCACCTCCGAAGGAAAACGAAGAAGAGTATAGGTTGAAAATTAAAGGGGAATCTCCTAAACTGTCCAAAAAAGCTTGGGATAGTATGCAACAATGGCGCGAGGATATGTATCATTTTACCGCGGAGCATGAAACGGTATATTTAAATGGCCCAAATAAAAAAATGGTCGCTCTTACGTTTGATGACGGTCCCGATGATGTTGTAACACCACAAATCGTCGATATTTTAAACGACTTTGGGGTAAAAGGGAGTTTCTTTTTCATCGGATCCGAAATAGAAAAAAATCGTGAAATTGTCCAAAAAACAGATGCTTCCGGACATTTAGTTTTAAATCATAGCTACCATCATAACGAAATGACAAAACTAACGGAAGAGGAGATGGCGAAAGAAATAGAAACAACAGACAAAGCTATTGAAGCAATAATAGGGAAAAAGCCGAGCATATTACGTACACCATATGGCGACACTGATGAAAGAGTTGTTAAAGTAGCTTCAGAAGCTGGTCATACAATCGTTCTATGGTCTATTGATACGTTAGACTGGTCCCATAATGATGCAAATAAGACAGTAAAAAATGTGGTGGAAAACGTAAGAAATGGTGACATCATTCTAATGCATTCCGCTTCTATTCATGGTGAAAATAGTAAAGCATTACCGATTTTAATCGAAGAGCTTAAAGTTAGTGGGTTTGAACTAGTTGACTTAGCCACCCTTTTAAATATCGATGCTTACAAACTGGAATAAATTAACTTGTGTGTTATATTGACTTTATACCTAATGGGGTATATTATAAGTGCATAACGTTTTGAATAAATGAGCCTATACACTGCATATTTTCATAGATTGTTTTATAATGGAACAAAGAAAGGTCGGTGAGTTAAATGGAATACAATGATAAAATTAAAAACCGCTTAAAACGAGCGGAAGGTCAAATTCGTGGTGTTCTTCACATGATGGAACAAGGGAAAGATTGCCGCGATGTTATTTCTCAATTAACTGCAGCACAAACAGCCATTGATCGTGCAATCGGAGTGATCGTAAGTACAAACTTAGAACACTGTGTTCGTGAACAAGTATTAAAAGGGGAAGATACGAGCGATACAGTGAAAGAAGCAGTTGAATTGTTAATTAGAAGTAGGTAGTTGACAATAGGTGAGTAGGTTGTTATTATACCCTTGTAGGTATATTAGAAATACCTCTCTCTTTTTTTTAGAAAATAATATACCCTTACAGGTATAAGTATAAAACATTAGGAGGAACTGTAAATGAACAATAATAAAGTGTTAGATGTGAAAGGGTTAAACTGCCCAATGCCATTAGTAAAAACAAAAAAGGCTTTAAACGAGCTTCAATCAGGTGAAGTATTAGAAGTAATCGCAACTGATAAAGGAGCAAAGGCAGATTTAACTGCTTGGGCAAAGTCGACAGGAAATGAAATGGTAGATATGAAAGAAGAAAACAACGTATTTACGTTTTATATAAAAAAAGGATAATAGGGGGACGATAGCGATGACAGAAAGAAAAAAGACAACGATTATTTTGTTTAGTGGTGACTATGATAAAGCTTTAGCGGCTTACATTATTGCAAACGGTGCAGCTGCATATGACCATGAAGTAACCATTTTCCACACGTTTTGGGGATTAAATGTATTGCGGAAAGAAGAGCTAGTTCCTGTTTCCAAAAACTTCATTGAAAAAATGTTTGCAAAAATGATGCCTCGTGGCGCGAATCGTCTAGCATTATCGAAAATGAATATGGCTGGAATTGGACCGCAAATGATTAAAGGAATTATGAAAAAGCATAACGTTCAGTCTCTACCAAGCTTGATCGAAATGGCGAGAGAACAAGATGTAAAAATTGTAGCATGTCAAATGAGCGTAGATTTATTAGGTTTAAAGGAAGAAGAAATGTTAGAAGGAATTGAATATGCCGGTGTAGGTGCATATTTAGCAGACGCATCGGAAGGAAACGTAAACTTATTTATTTAAAGAAAGGTTGGGTCTCTCAGTGGAAATTATTCAATATATTTTAATGGCCTTAGTTATCTTATTTTTAGTACGAAAATTTATACCAACGAAAGGTGTGCGTCAAATAACAACAGCACAGTTGAAAACGGAATTAAAGAGTAAGGATAAACAGTTTGTTGATGTACGTACACCGATGGAGTTTAAAGGTAATCATATTAAACAATTTAAAAATATTCCATTAAACGCATTAAAAGCAGAGGCGAAAAACCTTTCAAAAGAAAAAGAAGTAATAGTTATTTGCCAAAGTGGTATGAGAAGTAATGCAGCAGTGAAACAGTTGAAAAAGCTTGGTTTTTCGAACGTAACAAACGTAAAGGGCGGAATGAATGCTTGGTCATAAAAGTTAGGGGGAATTGAGATGAAAGTAAATGAAACGATTGATGCGAAAGGGTTAGCTTGTCCGATGCCAATTGTACGTACAAAAAAAGCAGTGGATGCGTTACATGCTGGAGAAGTGTTAGAAGTGTTAGCTACGGATAAAGGTTCTACAGCCGATATAAAAGCATGGTCCGAAAAAATTGGTCATCACTATTTAGGTACAATTGAAGAGGACAGTGTTTTAAAACATTATATTCGCAAGGCAACAACAGCGGAAGAAAAAGCAGAAGCGAGTTACCCTCATACGGTGACGAACGAAGAGTTGGAAGCAAAACTAGGTGAAGAAATTGTAGTAGTGGACGTTCGTGAACCAGCAGAATATGCATTTGGACATATCCCAGGAGCGATATCTGTCCCACTAGGTGAACTTGATCAGTTAGTTTCCAATCTAAATAAAGAAGCGACCACATACGTTGTTTGCCGAACAGGAACACGTAGTGACCTTGCTGCACAAAAATTAACAGAAAAAGGATTTCAACAAGTTTTCAACGTAATCCCAGGTATGTCTAAATGGGAAGGACCGAAGCAATAACGGTCCTTTTTTTTATTGTTCAAAAAAATGTTTTCAAAAAATGAAAAAACAATGTAACGAATACAATGTTCATGGTACTAATTATATGAATCGAAAATAATGAAACCCCAATGATCAAGGGAGGGGCGAGATGGATATTAATTCTCTATATAAAGAGATGCAGCCCAAAATCTATGCTTTCTTCTATATTAAAACTTCCAATAAAGAAGCAGCGGAAGATTTAACGCAAGAAGTATTCTTTGAAGCAATAAAAGGAGGAGTGAAATTTTCAGGTGAATCTTCCATTCAAACGTGGCTTTTCGCTATTGCAAAAAATCGGCTAAAAAAGTATTACCGTTCTAACAAATACAAATGGAACCTTTTAAAGAAGATTCCACGAGGTCAACCTTTGCAAGCTTCCCCTGAACAAGATTTATTAGCGAAAGAATCGAAGTTTCAATTACTTGAAAAAATAGAAAAGCTAGATGAGGAACCAAAAGAAGTAGTGATCCTACGAATGTATGGAGAACTATCGTTCAAAGAAATTGGCAGTTTACTAGGAATAAGTGAAAACGTCGCAAGAGTAACATTTCATCGTGCAAAACTAAAACTGCAAAAAGAATTGGAGGGTTATTATGTCGAATAACATACCTGTTCGTTCTATTATAGAAGATTTATTGCCTCTTTATAATGAGGATTTGTTAAGTGAAGAAACGAAAGAATGGATGGATGAGGAGATTCATAACAATAAAGAATATGAAGAATTAGTGGAGTATTCTAAAGTTCCGATAGAGATAGAAGAGGTAGTTTCGGATGTAGACGAAGAAAAACTCTTTCAAAAAATTAATCGGAAGCTAGCGTACTTTCAAATCATTTTTGTCGGTTTATCATTTTTATTAGCATTAGGTACATCGATCTTAAATGAAAGCTTCGGCTTCATTTTATCGTATACCGTTTTAGGAGTAGTTACATTCCTTTTTTATAGGGATCTAAAAATAGCTTTTATTATCTCCTTTTTCCCTATATTTCTTTGGTCACTAGGAGAAAATCTTTTTGATTACATGAAAGGAAACTTAGGTGACGATGTTAAGTTTCTCTCTCATTTCTTTCTATCATTAGTGGGCAGTGCGTTTCTCTCTATTATTCATTATGTATTTGCTCTAGTTGGGAATATCATCGGTTGGCTTATTTTGAAAGTGAAGGAGTGAATGGGAAATGAACAGGAAAAAAGTAATGTACTGGATACTACTCGTTTTACTAGTAAGCATCATTTTATTTTTATATAACGCCTTTAATGGAAATCCCATTAGTAAGCACATCTCGAAAAGGGTGTTAGAAAATCACTTATTAACAACTTATCCAGATAACGAGTTTCGAGTGAAAGATGGAATGTATGACTTCAAATTTAATGAGTACATCTTTCCAGTAGTACAAATAGGAAGTGGCGAACAATACGATTTCCAAGTTCGCGGCTTTTTACAGCCAGAGGTTACAGGAGATGGGATACGATTTGCTAGTTTAGATATCCCTTTGATGGAGCGACTAAATAAAGAAGCAGCAGAAGAAATATACTTTTTATTAAAAAATGAAATAGATTCTATACGAGCGGTAGACGTCCAATTAGAAGTTTTACAAGGGAGTAAAGAGGTAAAATGGCATAAAGATTTCCCGCTAGAAAAACCGATTTACATTCATATCGTTATCGATGCAACAAACTTATCAAAAGAAGAAGTGTTAAACGATACGGAAGAAATACAGAAAATATTAGCTCGTGAACAATACAATTATGACTCCGTTACTGTAAATGGAAACATTATCGATGACCCAAAGATAATAAAAGACTTAGAGAACGGATATGTGAAATATAGCGTTTCATTTGAACAGCAAACGAAATTAAAACTAAAAGATGTTAAAGAATTGGAGTAAAATATTCGGGGGTGTCCAAAATGTCTTAGTGACTGGCATCCCCTTTTGAATTTGTCCATGTAGAGATATGCTTGTGCTAGTCAAGTATCCTTTAATGGGTATAATAGGATAGAGGTGAATTCATTGGACAATTTTACAACGTTAGGAATATCAGATTCATTAATAGAAAAAATCACAGCACAAAATATTGATAAACCAACACCGATACAAGAAAAAACAATTCCTGTTTTATTAGAAGATCAAGACGTAATTGCACAAGCAAAGACAGGAACAGGAAAAACGTTAGCATTTATTTTACCGATGCTTCAAAAAATAGATGTGGAAAAAGATCACGTACAAGGTTTAATCGTAACGCCTACAAGAGAGCTAGCCATTCAAATTACAGCAGAATTAGAAAAATTAGTTCCTAAACAGGAAAGTGATATACATGTATTACCGGTTTACGGTGGACAAGATGTGGATAAACAAATTAAACAATTAAATCGTCATGTCCATATTGTCGTGGCAACTCCAGGTCGATTACTAGATCATGTACGAAGAGAAACGATTGACTTATCGAAAGTATCAATGCTTGTCTTAGATGAAGCAGACCAAATGTTACATATCGGCTTCCTTCCAGAAGTAGAAGCAATTATAGAAGAAACACCATCCACAAGACAAACGGCGTTATTTTCTGCAACTATTTCAAAAGAAGTACGTAAACTAGCGAAGCGATATTTAAAAAATGCGAATCATATACAGGTGCAAAATAAAGAAAAAACGGTGGAGCAAATACAACAGCTAGTCGTAGAGACGACAGACCGCCAAAAGCAACAAGCATTACATAAAACGATTAAAGAATACCAGCCGTTTTTAGCTATCGTCTTTTGCCGTACGAAACGTAGAGTCAGTAAGTTGCAATATGAGTTGAAATCAAAAGGATATAATACGGAAGAATTACACGGTGACCTTTCGCAAGCAAAGCGAGAAAGAGTGATGAAACTATTCCGAGAAGCAAAAATTCATTTATTAATTGCTACCGATGTGGCAGCGAGAGGGCTCGATGTAGAAGGAGTTACTCACGTATTTAACTACGATATTCCGGAAGATGTAGAAAGCTATATTCATCGAATTGGTCGAACTGGTCGAGCTGGGGAAGACGGAATGGCCATCACTTTCGTTGCCCCAAAGGACCGTCAACAATGGGACGAAATCGAAAAAGGGTTACAACGCACAATCGAGCGTAAAGTAGTAGAAGTAGCCGACAAAAGCCCAGAAGCCAACCAACAAAAGAAAAAAGCACCAACCGAATCAAAAAAAGACAGACGCGAACAAAACATCGCCAATAACAAAGAACGAAAACAAAGAACAACCTTCACAAGCCGAAACGAAAAAAGAAAACCATCACGGAAACGGTAAGCTAATGACCATTTTGTACACTGAGGACTGAAAAAATGGACTTGAATATCGAAATGGCCATAAGGTTTCCAACTGAGGATTAGAACCGAGAGTGTAACGTAGCGGAAGGTGTGAGACTCCTGCGGGAGTAGAGGGAAGGCTGAGACCCCACAGGGCAAAGCCCGAGGAGGCTCAGCTCCCTCCCCGCGGAAAGCGAACACCTGAAGCGAAGTGAAACGGACTAGCTTAATACGAATTACATAATCAATGTTGTATAGAATGTTTTCCTCAAACCATTCTATTTCACAGTGTCGAAGCACAGAAAAACAAAAAACTAAGCACACCAAAAGTCCAACATGTACTATAATAAAAACAGAATGTTGTGAGAGTTGCAGCAAATAAAATTAAAGGTAGTCTGTACATGCTGGATCTTTTCTTATTTATTTTTATTTTATTACCATTCATTCACCTTTTACACGAACTCGGTCACATAATCTTTGCAAGATTATTTCGTGTCCAACATACGAAAATTGTCTTAGGAGCCGGTCCCAAATGGTTTCAATTTACGATCCTCGGAACAAAAATACAGTGGAACACCTACTATATGGTTGGTGGCTATTCAACAAACGAGCAAAATGGAAGCCTTTCGCCATGGAAACAAGCACTTATTTCACTAGGCGGTCCACTTTTTAATGTGCTAGCAGTCATATGCTCGATCCCATTCATCACCGCTTCCAACGTAAACATGATGACAGCCTTTATCTTTTTTAACGGATGGATAGGAATTACAAATTTAATCCCTTTTAAAATCGGCCATAAGTGCTCAGACGGTTGGATTATCGTGAGTTGTATAAAAGAAGAATTCCAAAATTGGTGGAAAAGGAGGAAGCAACAATGAAATATTTTATCGTAACCGGTGCTTCACGTGGTCTCGGTGCAGCAACAGTGAAAAAAGTAGCACAAAAAGGAAATCGTATCGTTTGTATAGCTCGTACCCAAAATGAAGAAATAGTGAAAGAGGCGCAAAAGAACGGGGCAATCGTTTCGTTTGTAGAAGCAGACTTAACAGACCATTCCAATGTAGAAACATTGTTAGAAGGAGTGTTAGCTGAACTAACGCCTGACAAAGTAGAAGAAATTTACCTCATTCAAAATGCCGGAATGGTAGATCCGATTAAAACAGCTGGTAACGCACCAAGCGATGTGGTGACAAATGCTGTTCATTTAAACTTATTAACGCCGATGTTAATGACAAACAAATTTATTGAACTCACTTCTACACTTTCATGTAAAAAGGTAATCGTTCACGTAAGCTCAGGTGCAGGTACTCGTCCTATTTATGGTTGGAATACATACTGTACAACGAAAGCAGGCTTAAATATGTATACAAATGCAGTCGGACTTGAGCAACAATTGACATCGAACCCGGTAACGGTTATTGCTTTTTCACCAGGGATAATGGATACAGAAATGCAAGCAGTTATTCGTAGTTCCAATGAAGAAGACTTTGCAGATATTAATACGTTTAAAGAGTACCATGAAAAAGGAGCATTACGTTCACCGGAATTTGTCGCCGAGAAGATGGTAGAATTAATTTACAACCAAAAACTTGAAAATGGTAGAGTGTATGATATTAAAGAATTAATATAGAACGTAAAAATAGAGGATAGGACATAACTATTTCTATCAAAGTAAAAAACGAACTATCGCAGGATTAGCGGAGGAAATATACGTAGACTCCAGCGGGAGGAAAAGGCATAGGTGAGACCCCGCAGTGCGCAGCACGAGGAGGCTCACCAGCCGCCCGCGGAAAGCGAAGTATATTTCCGGAGCGAGTTTTCACCGAATATCTTTTGTTCGTTTTTTATCATGACCATTTTAGTGTTGTCCTAGCCTCTTTATTTTGCCCTTACATAATAGGAAAAGCCATCCCCAACTGCACCGTTTATATCTGTTACATTTCCATCTTGATCCTTTATTACTGCTTTTTCCCCCATCACTTCTTTATAAAGCTGTTCGTCTACTTTTAATAGGGCATGTTTTAGAGTTGCACCTTTGAACAGTTCAACGGGCTGATCATTCACAGTTATTTTCACATAACTCCCTCTTTCAAAAAAAAGTATAGTTTAAAAGTTCATACTACTATTGTATCACTCTAATAATAGTAAGTTAGTATTTCTATCACTTTTAAGTCAATAGTCATTATCGTCTGAAGTTAGACAACTAGTCACTTCGATTCATCTTTCATATTTTTACAAATATTTAACGAGAATATAATGAAAAGTCAACACAATTTCAATAAAATGTGAATGTATGTCGAAATATAAAATAATGGAGGTACAAAATGAATCTTGTCTTGAAAAGAAGTAGAAAGCTGCTAACTATTACTCTCGTATTCTTAATGCTTTTCTCTTCCTTACTCAGTTCCATCGGTGTGAACTTAGCATCTGCTGAGGAAGTGAATAATGAGGAAACAGTACAATTAAAAGTACTTCATACGAATGATTTACATGCAAAGATTAATGATTTTGGTAAAATTGCCGCTTACATAAACAGTGAAAGAGAAAATGCAACTCATTCTCTTTACTTAGATGCTGGTGACATTTTTAGCGGAAATCCAGTAGTAGACTTACAATACGGGGTTCCAATCGTAGACTTATTGAATGATATGGGTCTTCAAGCAATGGCAATCGGGAATCATGATTTTGATTACGGACAAGAAGAGACGGTTAATAGAATAGCACAATCTAATTTTCATTGGTTAAGTGCCAATACAGTAGTTAATGATACACCGGTAGAAGACTTTCCTCAACCAGAACCGTTTCACATTTTTGATGTAAATGGAATTACGGTAGGAGTATTAGCAGTAACAGAAACACCTCCATCGACAGCTCCTGCTAACGTTGTAGGAATAGAATTTAATGACCCTATCGAGACAATTAAAGAATATAGATACTTAAAAGAGGAAGTAGACGTATTAATAGGATTAACACATCATGGCTACTCTGAAGATATTAGACTAGCAGAACAAGTAGACTTTTTAGATGTTATTATCGGTGGACACTCTCATACAGTATTATCTAGTCCGAGAGTAGTAAATGGGACACCAATCGTACAAACAGGTGGGAACGCAGAGAATGTTGGTAATTTAACACTTTCTATTGATCCAGAAACGAAGAGTGTTGTTGAAGTTAATGGTCATTTACAAAGAGTTTCTGAATTAACAGAGATAGACGAAGCAATCCAAGCAAAAGTAGATGCTTACAATTCGGAAATGGATGGGCTATTAGGTAGAGTAATCGGTTCTACAGAAACAGGCTTGAATAGAAGTGGTAACGGCGATACTTCATTAGGAAATTTCTGGACTGACGCGATGCGACACTTTACTAGTTCTGACATTGCTTTTACAAATGGCGGTGGAATCCGTGCGAATATCGCTGCTGGTGATATTACGGTCGAAGATATTTACACAATCGAGCCTTTCGCGAACGAAATTATGAAAATTGAAATGACAGGTGCTGCGATTAAAGATGTAATCGAATATTCGTATACTCGTCAAGACCGCAATCGAATTGATCTACAGTCTTCAGGTTTATCGTACACAATCGTAACGAATAATACTGGTAGATATATAACAGCAGAGTTACTATTAAACGGTCAGCCGATTGAAGATGATGAGACATATATTGTGGCAGTTGGCGACTATATTGGTACAGGTGGCTCAGGTTATAATTTTGTCGGAAATGTGTTAGAAGCAAAATCAGGTTTTATGACAGAAGCGATGATTAACTATGCAGAACATTTAACTGAAGAAGGACAAAAAATTAACTACACGAATAACGAACGTATTTTTATCCGCGTTTCGAATGAAGCTCCGATTGATGGAGAAGTAATTGGTAGTACAGAAAGAGGATTATCATCTGCTAACAATTCTTTAGGTGACTCTGGATTAGGTAATTTATATACAGATGCTGTAAGAGCGGCAACAGATGCAGAGCTTGGGATGTTAAACAGCTCATCCGTAATAGGAACAATTCCAGCTGGTCCAATTACAGACCGCCAAATTGAATTTCTTGATCAGTTTGGAAATGTAATCGTTGTTGCAAAAACAACGGTTGATCGACTAAAAGAAATAATACTAGAACAATCTACGTATCATAACGGAGTAGACGTTCAAGTATCAGGTTTCCATTATGAGCTAGTAAAAGAAAATGGAAAATTTGTTGATGTTATTATGACAGATGAAGAAGGTCAGCCGCTTGATACGACGAGAGAATATACAGTTGCGTATAACGATTATATGCACGGACGTGCTTTTTATAATGTAGGTAACGAAGTAATCATTGAAAATGGTGGACCAGTTTGGGAATCTGTTATTGATTATGTTAGAAATCATGACGGGCCAATCGATTATGTAGAAGGATCTCGTATTACGATTTCTGGTGAAACAACACCACCAACACCTGGACTTCCAGACGGAGTTATTACAGTTGCAGAAGCAATTGCAAATAACAGTGGAACGAAGACAGTGCAAGGGTATATTATTGGAACAACAGGCACAACTGGTTCTGTAGGTAACGGAGATTTAACTGCTCCATTTACTATTGCAACGAACATTTTACTTGCTGACAATCCAAACGAAACGGATATGAGTAAAGCTATTCCAGTACAGCTTCCGAATACTAATATTCGTACTGTACTGAATTTAGTCGACAATCCAAATAATTTAGGACAGCTAGTGAGAATTACAGGAACACTAAATCCGTATTTTTCAGTACCTGGTCTGAGAAGTGCTAACGCATATGAATTCGTTCAAGAGGAAGAAGAAGAGCTAACCATTCAAGAAGCTCGCGAACTAGCACAAGGAACAACAGTTACTGTAAAAGGGATTGCTACAACAAATGCTGGTGCTTGGGGAGCAAAGGGCTTTTACATTCAAGATGAAACAGCTGGAATTTACGTTTACCAGTTTGACATTGATGTGAAGGCTGGCGACGAAGTGACGCTTACTGGTACGTTAGGAAACTTTAATGGCGAATTACAAGTTTCCAATCCTACTAATCTACAAATTATGAGTGAAGGAAATGACATTCCAGAAGCAATCGTAATTTCACCAGCAACGATTAATGCGGACAATGAAGGCCAGTTAGTAAAAATCGAAGAAGTTACAATCTCCAATATTAAAAAAGCAGATAATTTCGGTACAACAGAATTTACTGCAACGAAAGATGGGGAGTCTATTTTAGTTCGTGTTGATAATCGTACAGGGCTTCACTATGATGATTTCGCCTTTAATGAAGGTGATATTGTTACCGTTACTGGTGTTTCCAGTCAATTTAGAGGCACACCTCAATTGAAGCCTCGTCACGCAGAGGACATTGTACTAGTTCAGCCAGTTGTTCCTGTAGAAGCTTCCGTTCATTTCGTTAATAATAACGGAGAAGAGGTAGTGGCATTACAGAGAAAAACAGATGTAGATGTGCAAGTAAATCTTGAAAATAATGTACGTGTCGAGCAAACAGTAAACGTAGCCGTTCAGTTAGTTGATAAGCATGGAAGAGTGAAACATTCGACCCAAGAAGAAGTAGTGGTGGCCGAGCAATCGCTCGTTGTATATAGCACTTCTTTACAAGTTCCAGCGAATCATGTTGGCCAACGCTATACATTAACAGTAACAGTTGAAAATGAGCAAGGAGAACAACTTACTCAATCTGTTATAAAATAATAGAAAAAGAGGGAGCAATATGCTTCCTCTTTTGTTTGCATTTAATATCCCATTTCTTCTAATACTTCTAACAATAAATCAGGTCGGTCCGTAATAATTCCACTTGCTCCTCGTTCTAGAAGCATCCTCATTTCTTGCTTATCATTAATCGTCCAATAGTGAAGCTCCACCCCTACATGGCCTGCATCCTTTATGAGTCGTTCTTTCGTTAAATCTAGGCCACTATTTTCAGTTGGGATTTGAAAAGCATCTACAGAGGAGAAAAATAAATTTCTAGCGAATAGTTTATGCAAAATGACGAAACGCTTAATTTCACTTCTACCACCTGCGACAGCTACTTCGCCGTCCGTTTCTTTTTGGAAAGCTTTAATGATGTTATGATCGAATGATGCAACTAACACCCGATCTTGTAATCCATATTTTTGAATAAGCTCCCACAATTTTGTAATAATTTCATTAATCCGCTCGGGAGGGTTATCATCTTTAATTTCTATTTCCCATCTTATATCTGGAAAAAGTCCAAACAGCTCATCTAGAGTAGGAATGTATACTCCTTGGTCTCGAAAGCTATATTCCCCAGACAAATCTTGAAAATAAAATCCAGCATCTAATTGTTGAAGCTCCTCTAACGTAAAGTCTTCCACAAAACCAAGCCCATCTGTCGTTCGGTCAACGGTAGAATCGTGTATCGCAACTAAATGGCCATCTTTCGTAATATGTATATCTGTTTCTAATACGTCCACTCCTAATTGTACTGCATTCGCAAAGGCTTCAATTGTGTTGGAAGGTGCTAAATGTTCCCCACCTTGATGAGCAATGACTAACGGTCGATCATTTGTAAAAAACGGTTTGTTATCGGTAGAGTGAATGGAAACGAAATGAAACAGAGCAAAGTAAATGATTGCTATAATAGGAATGATAAAAAATACTTTTTTCTTCTTCCTTTTTTTATAGTTGTGATGAACTCTAATTGGTGATTGTATCATCGGAACAACCCTTTCTAATAACCTTTTTAATTATTATAGAATATTCTAACATTAAAGGGAACTTTAATTAGTGGTGATTAATAATAGAACGTTGGACTCGAAAAAATCCAATCCTGTAAGCTAATATTTACGTCAAAAGTTAAACATTATTCCTAACAAAAATAGACAGATAGTTTAGTTGTTCACCTTGAAAAATAGACAGTTATTAATTATTAGTTCGTTCCTCTTCGCTACGGGAACTTGCTTTCCGCGGGGAGATGTCTAGCTCCAGCGCATTGGCCCTATCAAACTTCCCAGTCCGTCCGTACGATAAGTCAACATCAACTCAACTAACGTTTCGTTGTGTTTCCTTTATCTCCTACCGGACTGCTCCAGTTTGTACGGGCCAGATCGATGCGCTTCCGCTTTTCGTGGAGTCGAGCCTCCTCGGCTGCGCCTGTGGGGTCTCGACCTTCCCTCTTCATCCCGCAGGAGTCAAGTTCCCTCCGCTACGATCCACTCACGGTTCCAAACTGTGAAAGGAAAAAATCTTATAGAAGTTCAGAACAGAAGTCGTATTTCATAATGCAATTGTTTTCTTCCGGGACTATCTAAAAAAACAATGAAAAACCCACCAGTTACAACTGGCGGGTAGTAATGTTTATTCGTTTAAGAAAACTTCTTCGATATCGTCTAGCATTTTGTTTGCGGCTATTACGCCACCAGCAGTATTCCAAATGGCATCACTTACTTCATGTACACGGCCGTTTTTTACTACTTCTAAGTTTTGGAATAATGGGTCTTCTAACCATTCGTTTTGAACGCCCGTTGCATCACCTTCACCTGTTTCGTATGTGAAGTAAAAAAGTATGTCACCTTCCATAGCGTGGATACGTTCTTTCGTTACGTTCATTTCTGCAAAATCATCTACATCTTGCTCTGCTGGACGAGCAAACCCAAGCTGTTCTAAAATAATCCCTGAAAAAGAGTCTTTATGATAAATACGTACATCCCCAGCTAAAAAGCGGACGATTGAAACTTCTTGTTGTAACTGATCACCTAAATCTGTACTAATTTGTTCTACTCGGTCATCGAAAGAGGTTAACACATCATTGCCAACTTCTTCTCTGTTTAATGCTTTCGCGTAAAGTTGGAAGTTTTCTTTCCAGTCACCTTTAATTGTTTCTGCAAAAACAGTTGGTGCGATACTTTTTAATTGCTCGTACACTTCTTCTTGACGTAATTTGTTTCCGATAATTAAGTCTGGCTGTAAAGCAGCAATTGCTTCCAGGTTAACAGCACTTTCTGTTCCAACTACTTGAACATCTTCCATTTCTGCAGCAATATGATCATACCAAGGATCCCCCAGCCACGATTGAACAGCTCCTACTGGTTTCACTCCTAACGCAAGTAATGCTTCTGTACCTTCATTTGTTAAAATAACAACTCTTTCTGGTGTGCTAGGAATAGTAGTTGTTTCCATCGCATGTTCTACCGTATACGCTTCATCATTTGCACCCGTATCATCATTAGATGCCTCATTATTATTTGTTCCGCCACCACATGCAGCTAATACCAATGCAAATATAAACATAGAAAATAAAAGAAATGACTTTTTCATCGTATGTACCTCCAAATTTTTGGTTGATAATCATTTTCAATTAGAATATTACTTTGCTATAGCGTAATTGTCAATAACTTCTTTGAGAATGATTTTCAAAGTCGTTGACAGAGCTCTATGTATTCCCTAAACTGAAAGTAGAATATATAGATTGTAGGTTTTTGTATGTTGTTAAGAAAAAATTCTCATAAAATACTTGGATTAATTTTAGGAATCATACTACTTTGTATCTTTTTTGTTGCAAGTATTGTTTTAGGATATACGAAAACGAATATACCAATGGTGTTGGACTCTTTTTTCCGATTTGATGGTAGTAATGAACATATTATTATTCAAACTGTTCGGTTACCGAGAGCTATTATTGCTGTAATCGTTGGTGCATGTTTAGCGATTGCAGGATTATGGATGCAAGCGTTGACTAAAAATCCGTTAGCATCTCCTAGCATTTTCGGTATAAATGCAGGTGCAGGTTTTTTCGTCGTATTAGGAGTTACCTTTTTCTCTGTTCATTCCTTACAAGCGTACACTTGGATTGCTTTTGCAGGAGCAGCTGTTGCAGCGCTAGCGGTATATTTTATCGGCTCAGTAGGTAGAGAAGGACTAACACCGATGAAACTAACTCTAGCAGGAGCAGCGATTGCAGCAATGTTTTCTTCTTTAACACAAGGTTTATTAGTTGTAAATGAAACGGCACTGGAACAAGTTCTTTTTTGGCTAGCTGGAAGCATTCAAGGTAGAAAGCTAGAAACAGTGGAAGCAGTTCTTCCTTACATTACGATTGCTTTTATTTGGTCCTTCTTCATTGGGAAAAAGATGAACTTGTTCGCAATGGGAGAAGATGTTGCAACAGGATTAGGTGTTAAAACTGGGATGCTAAAAATATATGCTGCAATTATTATTATTTTTTTATCTGGTGGAGCTGTAGCAATCGCAGGACCGATTGGCTTCATAGGTATTGTTATTCCACATGTTGCCCGTTTCTTTGTTGGAACAGATCACCGCTGGCTAGTGCCATACTGTACGGTACTTGGAGGAATTCTACTACTAAGTGCAGATATCGCAGCACGATATGTACTAATGCCTCAAGAAATACCGGTTGGTGTCATGACAGCTATCGTCGGAACTCCGTTTTTTATTTACATTGCTAGAAGGGGGTTCGGAGCCAAATGAGAAAATATCGGACATTTCGGTATCGAAATCTCTTTTCTTACTTTGTAGATAATAAGTCTATTTGGGTAATCTTTTCTCTATTATTAGCAGTAGTAGGATTATTTATTATTAGTACTGGTACAGGAGAAATGAAAATAGCTCCGTGGAACGTTGTAAAGATTATTTTTGGGTATGGTGAATCGATGGAAACGCTCGTTGTACAATCGTTTCGTTTACCTAGAATCATTATGGCTCTTTTAGTAGGGATATCCTTGGCAGTGGCAGGAGCCATTCTACAAGGAATTATTCGTAACCCACTAGCTTCTCCGGATATCATTGGATTAACAGGCGGTGCCTCTGCTGCAGTTGTATTGTTCCTAGCATTATTTAGTGATAGCAACAATTCTTTAATCGTGAGCATTCAGTGGCTACCGTTGAGCGCGTTTATCGGTGCAACGGTTGTTGCGATTCTAGTTTATATTTTAGCTTGGAAAAATGGGTTGTCACCTATTCGATTAGTCTTAATTGGAATTGGTATTTCTGCTCTCATGCAAGCTGTTACAACAATGTTAATGATTTTAGGTCCAATTTATCGAGCGAGTCAGGCAAATATTTGGATTACCGGAACAGTGTACGGGACGAATTGGGATCAAGTAAAATTAATGATTCCGTGGACGATTATACTTTTCATCATAAGTTTAATGTTAGTACGTCATATTAATATACAAGAACTCGGAGACGAACTAGCAACAAGTGTAGGTAGCTCGGTTCAAAAACAGCGAGTTGGCTTACTTTTCTTAAGTACAGCATTAACTGGAGGAGCTGTAGCGTTCGGTGGCGGAATTGGCTTCGTTGGACTAATGGCTCCGCACATTGCCCGTCGGTTAGTAGGCTCATCCTTTGGTGTACTATTACCAACATCAGCATTAATAGGTGCGTTTCTTGTTATGTTAGCTGACTTAATTGGCAGAACGTTGTTTTCCCCATTAGAGATTCCTGCTGGTGTGTTTACCGCATCTATCGGGGCGCCATATTTTATTTACTTACTATATAAAACGAGAAATGCTTAACGAGAGGTGGAAAATGAAATGGATGCAATGGAAACCAAATCTTTAACATTAGCATACGGCGAAAGTATTATTATTGAAGAGTTGGACCTGCAAATACCGAAAGGGGAAATAACGGTCTTTATCGGTGGAAACGGCTGTGGAAAGTCTACGTTATTACGTTCTTTAGCCCGTTTATTAAAGCCGAAAGATGGAAGTGTACTGTTAGAAGGTGAAGCAATATCGAAACAATCAACAAAAGAAATTGCTCGCCAACTTGCAATTCTTCCACAAGGTCCTGTTGCTCCGGAAGGCCTTTCTGTTTTACAACTCGTCAAGCAGGGGAGATACCCTTACCAAACGTGGCTAAAGCAGTGGTCAGAGCAAGACGAGCAAATTGTGTGGGATGCATTACGTGCCACGGGAATGGAACAGTTTGCTGAACGACCAGTAGATTCCTTATCAGGAGGACAGCGCCAACGTGCTTGGATTGCAATGACATTAGCGCAAGAAACAGACATTATTTTATTAGATGAACCGACAACTTATTTAGACTTAACACATCAAATAGAAATTTTAGATTTACTATTTGAACTAAATGAAAAAGAACAAAGAACAATTGTCATGGTTCTTCATGATCTCAATTTAGCTTGTCGCTATGCTCATCATATTGTAGCAATTCGGGATAAAAAAATATACGCACAAGGTAAACCTGAAGACGTTATAAGTTGTGACTTAGTAAGAAACGTTTTCGATATGAATTGCCAAGTGACAACGGATCCTTTGTTTGGAACACCGTTATGTATTCCACATGGGAGAGGGCGTTGCATCGTTCCGCAAGTTAGCACATGAATTTAACAAATGCGGAGTTGCAATTTTTAGAAGAGAAATGTCGTCTTACAACTAAGAAGAGTAAATCTTCGGTTAGTGTAAAAGATTTAATGGAAGAGGGCAGTTTACAATTTTTGAAACAAATTCAACCATATATAGGGTCTGATAAAGATTATGTGACTGCCTCCCTATTGATGAAAAGATTAGCATTTTTAAGTGTGAACGTTCTGCTTTCCTTCTCGGCTTACAATAAAATAATGGAGCTTAAACTAGAGACGATTCATATAGATGATTATATAGAGAAGGAACTATGGTTACCTAAAATAAGATTTGAGCCACTACATATGAAAGAGATTGTAGAGGAAGTAGGAGCTCGAGAGGAAGCAAGAGACCAGCTGTTTAAAATACTGTTTTTTGACATTTATACTCCTATTATTGAACGGTTATCCAAAGTGGCAAATGTATCACGGTTTACACTATGGGAAAATGTGATGATTTATATTTATTGGCTTTATGAAACGTTGCTACCTTCGATTGGGAAAGAGGACATAGCTGGTGACTTTGAAGCTTTGCAATATGCGCCATCTCAATGGTTTGGATTAAATAAAAATCCAGTGAAATATTTTTATAGTGTAAAAGGTACCGTTGCAGAGAAAGCAATACGATCTCGAAAGACTTGTTGCTTCTATTATGAAACAAACGAGGAAAAATCTAGATGCAAAACTTGTCCTCTTGCATGTCGAAACTCTTAAAAAGGAGGAATCCGAATGGATGCAAAACTAAAAGACCAATTAGATGGGTTACTAGAAAAATATACAGAGCTTTTACTAGGAGAAAGTTCTCCTGAATTAAAAGAGAAGGTAGAGGCGTGGGTTGTATATTCATATATTGCAAAATCAATGCCCCCGTTAGTGAAACATTGGAATGAGCAATATCCCGATGCGAAAGATGGAATGAAGGAACTTATTTCTGAAATTAAAACATTAAATGAACAGCATCGCGCTTCCTCAGGGAAATAAAAAAAGTGGTCGATATATAAATCGGCCGCTTTTTTGAATATATTTTTATTGGAAAATCCCCCGAATGCTTTACACCCGAGGAAAGTTACAAAAATTACTACTGCATCATGTTGCCGTATGGGAATTGGTTAGAATACCCTTGGAACTGCTGATGTGTTTGTTGTAATTTTTGCGGGTCAGCTGGTTCTAAACTGTACCATCCTTTTTGAAACATAAGATTATATAGCTCTCTTTGACAATTTTGTGTTTCGTTACTAATAGCAAGTAAATCCGTGTATAACTGTTGATTACTTGCTTCATTTAATGCAGTAGAATAAGCACTTGTCATATATTTTTCAGTTGCTAAAATGTCGTTAATAAAATCACGGTCATTCATTTGTGGTGTTTTAGGTACTTGCGTTTCAGGGTTTTGTACTTTTTGCTGGTTCATATTATCCCTCCTTATTGTAATGGCTGCTGTTGTTGTGTACTTTGAGTTTGACTAAGTATTTTTTCATAGTGACGTTGATGCATTTGCCCAGCCTTTTCGATTAGTTGTTTTACCTCTTGATCTTGACATTGTTGCGCAAAATGATGTGCTTTTTTCATAGCAAGTAAGTTCCAAGACATCATATCTGCTAAGTATAAAGAGTCTTTAGTAGTGACGATATTTGGTGGTTGAGGGTAAATTGGTTGTTGCTGCCCGCCCATGTTTTGTTGTTGTTGCATGAATAGTTAACCTCCTATAATAAAATCATTTGTATCATCTCCAATGCCAATCTGTAATATACAGTTATTAAGTGTAAACGCTCCTCAACTAAACATTAGACAAAATATACATGGAACCGACAAAATTATGTATTCAAATGAAAAAAAAAATGATAGAATGATTTTGTATTTTGAAATATTTTGAATGTAACCGATTTCGTTATTTACTAGATTACAAGAGACATCATGAGGTATCCAGGAGGTTGAAGGAATATGGAACAATTAATGAGAAATTTCTTCCTATATTTATCAAAAAGTAAAACACTTACGAAGCTAGCAAGAAAATACGGACTTCGCTTTGGCGCAGGCCGATTTGTTGCTGGAGAAACGATTCAACAGGCAGTAAGTGTTATTAAAGATCTCAATAAAAAAGGTTTATCTGTCACAATTGATTATTTAGGAGAATTTATTGATACGGAAGCAGAAGCGAATGAGATGGCGGATAATTCAATAGAAGCAATTCGTGCCATTGGAAGCCAAGCGCTTGATTCTCAATTATCCCTTAAGATGACTTCAATGGGCCTAGATATTTCTGATGAACTAGTATTGAATAATATGAGACGAATATTAGACGTGGCAAAAGAAAATGATGTATTCGTTACAATAGACATGGAAGATTATGAGCGCTGTGGTAAAACGTTAGAAATATTTAAGAAGCTTCGTTCAGAATATGATAACGTAGGTACTGTTATTCAATCATATTTATATAGAACAGTATCAGATATTGAAGATTTAAATCAGTACAGTCCTAATTTACGTCTCGTAAAAGGTGCATACAAAGAATCACCAGAAGTTGCGTATCCAGATAAGAAAGATGTGGACGAAAACTTAAAGAAAATTATTAAAATGCATCTATTAAATGGAAACTATACAGCAGTTGCCTCTCATGATGATGCAATGATTGAATATACAAAGCACTTAGTAGAAGAACATAATATCCCAAGAGATCAATTTGAATTCCAAATGCTCTACGGTATTCGTGAAGAACGCCAACTGGAATTAGTAAAAGAAGGCTACAAAATGCGCGTATACGTACCTTATGGAACAGACTGGTACGGTTACTTCATGCGCCGCCTTGCAGAAAGACCAGCGAACGTAGCATTCGTATTAAAAGGAACGTTTGGCAAGTAGTAATAAAAAAGCAACC
Organism: Sutcliffiella cohnii; assembly: GCF_002250055.1. Lineage (NCBI taxonomy): Bacteria > Bacillati > Bacillota > Bacilli > Caryophanales > Bacillaceae > Sutcliffiella > Sutcliffiella cohnii. The sequence goes on along the minus strand of NZ_CP018866.1, from coordinate 3,739,583 downwards.
TTGTTGGGTTGCTTTTTTATTTTGTTGTAAATGAAGACCAGGTGCTGTAAACTCCGATTGCAAATAAGAGGATGGTATCGCAAATAAGAGGATGGTTACCGCAAATAAAAGAGAGCTATCGCAAATAAGAGGGTGGTTATCGCAAATAAAAGAGAGCTACCGCAAATAAGAAGTTGGTTATCGCAAATAAAAGAGAGCTACCGCAAATAAGAGGATGGTTATCGCAAATAAAAGAGAGCAATCGCAAATAAAAGAGTAGTTACCGCAAATTAAAAGATGATTATCACAGATTAAAACAAAAAACGAGGTACCAAAGCACCTCGATTCACTTTTAGTTAACGGATTAGGGCGAGCCGCCTCCGCTTTTCTATCAATGTTCCATATTATTCTTTTTATACTGTTGGTTGCCGCTCGTTTTTTTGCCGCCCATGTCGTATTCGTTGTTTGGGCCAGCGTTACCTTTGACACTTGCAGCACTTTTAGCTCTTTGAGATGGTTGTTTTTTCATCTTCACTTATGACTCACCTCCGCACCTCTATCATCCCCAAATTAAGTATGAAACATGTAAAAGAAGGTATGTTATAATGACCGTAAAAATATTTAAGAAATCTCTTTGTATATATATTGCGAAAATTTTAAATATCGTTTATAGTAATATTCAAAGGACTTCTTACTGAGGAGTTATTTTTTTCACGGTAAAAATGAATGAGTATTCATTCAAAAATAATTATAGTAAAGAAACTCACTTTGGAATTTTACGAAGTGCGGAAGCGTAATAAATGTATATGATGTATTCCGTATGTAAATTCCAACTAAAATCATTTAGTTTCCTTAATAAGAAGCTCTAATATTTGAATTAAATAGGGGGAGGAAGAATGAAACAAAGTATTAAAAAGGCTGCTGTTATCGGTTCAGGAGTTATGGGATCAGGTATTGCGGCACATCTTGCAAATGTTGGTATACCGACACTTCTGTTAGACATTGTTCCGAACAAATTGACAGATGATGAAGAGAAAAAAGGTTTAACACTATCGGATAAAGTAGTTCGCAACCGTATTGTACAATCTTCCTTACAAAAGCTTTTAAAGCAAAAGCCAGCACCATTAACAACAAAGAGTAATTTACAATTAATCGAAGCTGGAAATTTAGAAGATGATATAGAAAAGTTAAAAGACTGCGATTGGATTATCGAAGTTATCGTTGAAAACTTAGAGGTCAAAAAGTCATTATTTGAAAAAGTAGATCAACATAGAAAGCCAGGAAGTATCGTAAGCTCCAACACTTCTGGTATTTCTGTAGAAGCGATGTCAGAAGGTCGTTCGGAAGATTTTCAAAAGAACTTCTTAGGAACTCACTTCTTCAACCCACCAAGATACTTAAAATTATTAGAAGTAATTCCTACGAAAAATACAGATCCAGCTGTCGTTTCTTTCATTAAAGAGTTCGGTGAAAACGTTCTTGGTAAAGGAATTGTACTCGCGAAAGATACGCCAAACTTTATCGCTAACCGTATCGGTACTTACGGATTATTAGTAACAGTGAAAGAAATGTTAGAAGGCGGATATAGTGTCGGAGAAGTTGATTCCGTGACAGGTCCATTAATTGGTCGTCCGAAAAGTGCAACATTCCGTACGTTAGACGTTGTCGGATTAGATACATTTATTCACGTTGCAAAAAACGTGTATGACAAAGTGGAGGGTGCAGAAAAAGAAGTTTTCAACATCCCAAGCTTTATGCAAACTATGCAACAAAATGGTTGGTTAGGAAGTAAGAGTGGGCAAGGTTTCTACTTAAAACAAGGAAAAGAAATTTTAGAACTGGACCCTGAAACGTTAGAGTACGGTCCACGTAAAAAATTAAAAACTGCAGCAGTAGAAATGAGTAAGCAAGCTAAAGGTTACGGCAATAAATTGAAAGCGCTTGTATACGCAGATGACCGCGCAGGTAACTTACTATGGAATATTTTAGCTCCTGCATTAAGCTATTCTGCAGAGCTACTAGGTGAAATTGCAGACGATATCGTAGCAATTGACGAAGCAATGAAATGGGGCTTCGGTTGGGAGTACGGCCCATTTGAAACGTGGGATGCAATTGGCATAGAAGATTCTGTATTAAAAATGAAACAAGATGGCATTACTGTTCCAGCTTGGATTGATGAAATGTTAGAAAAAGGCTACCGTTCTTTCTATCAAAAAGATAACGGGGTTACTTCCTTCTATCATAACGGTGAGTACAAAGCGAAAGAAGTAAACAAAAAAGTTATTCATCTTAAAACTATTTCTGAAACAAAAGGTGTTATTAAGAAAAATAGTGGTGCAAACTTAATCGATATCGGTGATGACGTTGCGTTATTAGAATTCAGATCACCGAACAACGCTATTGGTCTAGATATCCTTCAAATGATCAATTACGCAGTGGAAGAAGTAGATAAAAACTACAAAGGGCTTGTGATCGGTAACCAAGGGAAAAACTTCTGTGTAGGTGCAAACCTTGCGATGATTTTAATGGAAGCACAAGACGACAACTTCTATGAGCTAGATATGGTCGTTCGCATGTTCCAACAAGCGATGATGAATATTAAATATAGCAACAAGCCAGTTGTAGCAGCTCCGTTCGGTATGACACTTGGTGGAGGAACGGAAGTAAGCTTACCAGCAGCCAAAATTCAAGCTTCTAGTGAAACATACATGGGATTAGTAGAAGTGGGAGTAGGTTTAATCCCTGGTGGCGGAGGAAATAAAGAGCTTTACTTAAAGCACTTAAACTCCATGCCGAAAGGGCTAGATTTTGACTTGCAAAAAGTTGCGAACAAAGTGTTTGAAACGATTGCGACGGCAAAAGTATCTACCTCTGCACACGAAGCTCGTGACCTACATTTCTTAAATGAAAAAGATAGTGTGAGCTTCAATGGAGATCACTTAATCCATGATGCAAAGCAATCAGCATTAAACCTTTTTGAAGCTGGCTATACAGCACCAGTTCGTCAAAAAATCCCGGTAACTGGAGAAACTGGATACGCAACGATGCTACTAGGCGCGCACAACATGCACTATTCCGGTTATATTTCTGACCATGATCTAAACATTGCGAAAAAGTTAGCAAACGTTATTGCTGGTGGAAAAGTTGCATACGGAACTCTAGTAGATGAGCAGTACTTATTAGATATCGAGCGTGAGGCATTCTTAAGCTTACTAGGTGAACTGAAAACACAACAAAGAATGCAACACATGTTAGTAAAAGGCAAACCATTACGTAATTAATAGATACCTATATTTATAGAAAAAACAATGTGAAGGTGGGGGAGCATGTTGAAAGAAGCTGTCATCGTAGCGGGTGCGAGAACACCTGTCGGTAAATCAAGAAAAGGTTCATTAGCGAACGTTCGTCCTGATGATTTAGGTGCATTAGTAGTAAAAGAAACGTTAAGAAGAGCTAGTAACTACGACGGGCCAATCGATGATTTAATTTTCGGTTGTGCCATGCCTGAGGCAGAACAAGGGTTAAATATGGCTCGTAATATTGGAGGATTAGCAGGGCTTCCGAATAGTGTACCAGCTATTACAATTAATCGTTACTGCTCATCGGGGCTACAAACTATCGCATACGCTGCTGAAAGAATTATGTTAGGTCATGCGGAATCGATCATCGCTGGTGGAGCGGAATCAATGAGTATGGTTCCGATGGTTGGTCACACTGTTCGACCGAACGCACGCCTAGTGGAAACTGCTCCTGAATATTACATGGGCATGGGTCATACTGCAGAGCAAGTGGCGCAAAAGTACGGAGTAAGTCGTGAAGATCAAGATGCATTCGCTGTACGTAGTCACCAAAGAGCAGCAGCAGCTATTAAAGAAGGTAAATTTGTTGATGAAATCGTTGGAGTCGATGTAACGGTAAGAAATGTAGGACCAGACAATAAATTAAAAGAAAAAACATTTACGTTCTCTCAAGATGAAGGTGTTCGTGAAAACACAACGATGGAAATATTAGCGAAATTAAGACCAGCATTTAACGTCCAAGGATCTGTAACTGCTGGTAACTCTTCACAAACGAGTGATGGTGCTGCATCTGTACTAGTAATGGAAAGAGAAAAAGCAGAAGCACTAGGTTTAAAACCAATCGCTAAATTCCGTTCCTTTGCAGTAGGTGGAGTTCCGCCGGAAGTAATGGGAATTGGTCCAGTAGTTGCAATTCCGAAAGCATTAAAGCTTGCTGGATTAGAGCTTTCTGATATCGGTTTAATCGAGCTAAACGAAGCATTTGCATCTCAAGCAATCCAAGTAATGCGCGAGCTTAACTTATATGAAGACAAAGTAAACGTTAACGGTGGAGCAATCGCTCTTGGCCATCCACTAGGATGTACTGGATCAAAACTAACGTTAACTTTACTTAACGAAATGAAACGTCGAAACGAACAGTTCGGATTAGTAAGTATGTGTATCGGTGGCGGAATGGGTGCCGCTGGTGTATTCGAACTATTAGCATAATTTTGTAAGGCCCTCTCATACGGGGGCCAATCATACAATAAGGGGGATTTACCATGTCAAATACAGTTGAAAACGTTGTAAAAGGCGGAAGCTTTTTAATTGAAGACTTAACAGCTGATAAAATTTTCACTCCAGAAGATCTAAACGATGAGCATAAACTGATTGCGAAAACAACGGAAGACTTCGTAGTAAACGAGGTTGTACCTAACATTGAAGAAATTGAACATCATAACTTTGATGTTTCTGTAAAGTTACTAAAAGAAGCTGGCGAGCTTGGATTATTAGGTGCAGATGTACCTGAAGAGTACGGCGGATTCGGTTTAGACAAAATCAGTTCTTCTTTAATTACAGAAAAATTCTCTAGAGCTGGTGGATTCTCTTTATCTTACGGCGCACATGTAGGGATTGGATCTTTACCAATCGTATTATTCGGTAATGACGAGCAAAAGAAACAATACTTACCTTTCTTAGCAACAGGTGAAAAAATTGCTGCTTACGCGTTAACGGAGCCAGGTTCAGGTTCAGACGCTTTAGGTGCAAAAACTACTGCAAAATTAAACGAAGAAGGCACTCACTACGTTCTAAACGGTGAAAAACAATGGATCACAAACGCTGGTTTTGCTGATGTATTCGTAGTGTACGCTAAAGTAGACGGCGAGCACTTCTCCGCATTCATCGTTGAGCGCGAATTCTCAGGAGTTTCTACAGGTCCAGAAGAAAAGAAAATGGGTATTAAAGGATCATCTACTCGAACGTTAGTATTAGAAGATGCAGTTGTACCGAAAGAAAACTTATTAGGTGAAATTGGTCGCGGACACGTAATCGCGTTCAATATATTAAATATCGGTCGTTACAAATTAGCAGTTGGTACTGTTGGTGGTTCCAAGCGTGGAGTAGAATTAGCTGCTCAATATGCAAACCAACGTCAACAGTTCAAAACGCCTATCGCAAAATTCTCTTTAATTCAAGAAAAAATCGCGAACATGGCAACAAAAACATATGCGGCAGAAAGCTCTGTATACCGCACAGTAGGTTTATATGAGAACAACCAAGGTGCATTGACTCTTGAGCAAGAAAAAGATCCAAAAGCAGTTGCAGCAGCAGTTGCAGAATACGCAATTGAGTGTTCTTTAAATAAAGTATTCGCTTCCGAAACACTAGACTACGTAGTAGACGAAGCTGTCCAAATCCATGGTGGGTACGGATTCATGGCTGAGTACGAAGTAGAAAGAATGTACCGTGACTCTCGTATTAACCGTATTTTCGAAGGTACAAACGAAATTAACCGTCTTTTAGTGCCTGGTACGTTCTTACGTAAAGCATTAAAAGGTGAACTTCCATTAATTCAAAAAGCAATGCAACTTCAAGAAGAATTAATGATGCTTATGCCTGAAGAAGTTGGCGATGGCGTTTTAGACCAAGAGAAATATTTATTAAAGAACGCAAAAAAAATTGCGATCTTAATGACAGGTTTAGTCGCGCAAAAATACGGTAAAGCATTAGAAAAAGAACAAGAGCTATTAGTTAACATTTCTGATATCATCTCTAACGTCTATGCGATGGAATCTGCTATTCTACGTACAGAAAAAGCAATCCAAAAAAGCGGCTTAGAGAAAAATAAACAAAAAGTATTATACACAGAAGTATTCTGTCAAGAAGCATTCAATGCTATTGAAGCAGATGCAAAAGAAACGTTAGTTGCAGCAGAGAGTGGAGACACTTTACGCATGATGATTTCAGCATTACGTAAATTTACTCGTCATAATCCAATCAATGTAATCGAGAAAAAACGTGAAATCGCTGCAGCAGTTTTAGAAGCTGAAAAATATACTGTTTAATTAGGTCCATTTTTAACCCCTTTAAAAATGATTCTATAAAAAGAAAGGACGGCATGTAAAATGTCGTCCTTTTATTTTTGTAGAACATTGATTTTCTTAATGGGAACCACTATAGCTTTCGCTGTCGTCATAGGCAAAGGGCTTCGGACTAACCCGTAAAATATGAAAATTTGCAGAGGAACGAACAGCTGTAATTACATAAATTTAAGAAAGTATAAAAGAAAAGAGGTTTTTTGCAGAAAACGTCGAATATGTTGGGAAGACTGCATTTTGTTATTAGAACTATAGTGTATGATTGTGCTACAATATGGAGTAAATAACAAAGTAAGGTGGTTGATATTAGTGAGCGTAACGTTTTATTGGTATCCAAAATGCGGCACTTGTAGAAATGCAAAAAAATGGTTAACTCAAAATGAAATCGAAGTCAACGAAATACATATTGTTGAAAATCCACCAAGTCGTGATGAACTTCATGAACTATATAAAAAAAGTGGATTAGAACTAAAAAAGTTCTTTAATACTAGCGGTATGAAATATCGTGAACTTGGGTTAAAAGATAAACTAAAAACGGCTACAGAAGAAGAGATGTTAGAGCTTTTAGCATCAGATGGTATGTTAATTAAACGTCCAATTACGACAGATGGTACGAAAGTGACTGTTGGATTTAACGAAAAGCACTTTGAAGAAACATGGAAATAAAACCATTTTAGAAAGCTATCTACTTTAAAAAAGGGAAGCTTTACATAAATTTATACTATCTTTAAGGAGGATTTTTTTATGAACACACCAAAAGAATTACGTTATTCTAAAGAGCATGAGTGGGTAAAAGAAGAAGGAGGTAAAGTGCGTATCGGTATTACGGACTTTGCACAATCTGAGCTTGGAGATATCGTATTCGTTGAGCTTCCAGAAGTAGGAGATGAAGTAACGGTTGACGATTCATTCGGAAGTGTAGAATCAGTTAAAACTGTTTCTGAGCTTTATTCACCTGTTAGTGGAAAAGTAGTAGAAGTAAATGAAGATTTAAACGATAACCCAGAATTCGTAAATGAGTCTCCTTACGAAAAAGCATGGATGATTGTTGTAGAACTTTCTGATAGCAGTGAAGTAGATAATTTAATGACTGCAGAGCAATACGAAGAGTTAGTAAAAGAAGACTAATAACGTTATTTCATTTTGGACACTCTAACTGATATAAAGCAGAATTCAACCTGCTTATAAGCAAATAAAAGGGTGGAGAAAATGACACTTCAACAACAACGTTTAGATATAACTGACCGTGTTACAGGAAAACTGTGTGATACCGGCTTTCAATTGTATTTAGAAAATGATCCAATTGGACAAGTCACATTCACACCAAACGGTAACGAATTCGAGCTTAAATCTGGCTTCGAACAAAACGGTTCAAAAATATACCAACAAGTACACGTCCCAACAAAGCCTGACATGAAATACGTCGACTGTGACGACGAAAACGGTTGGTGCTAAGAAAAACGGAGCAAATAACTGCTCCGTTTTTTCTGTGTTCCATTAAGAAATGGATAAAACGTGGAGACCGTGGAACGGAGCGGCCTCACACTCAATCCAACAGCAGTCACTATTCGGCCAACCGGGCTCACATTCACGCCAACCGCAATCACTATTCGGCCAAGCGGCCACACATTCACGCCACCAACAGCCACTATTCGGCCAACTGGCCTCGCATTCACGCCACCTGAAGTCACTATTCGGCCAACTGACCTCGCATTCACGCCAATTGCAGCCACTATTCGGCCAACTGGCCACACATTCACGCCACCAGCAGTCACTATTCGGCCAACCGGGCTCACATTCACGCCAACCGCAATCACTATTCGGCCAAGCGGCCACACATTCACGCCAATTGCAGCCACTATTCGGCCAACTGGCCTCGCATTCACGCCACCTGAAGTCACTATTCGGCCAACTGACCTCGCATTCACGCCAATTGCAGCCACTATTCGGCCAACTGACCTCGCATTCACGCCAATTGCAGCCACTATTCGGCCAACTGGCCTCACATTCACGCCACCAGCAGCCACTATTCGGCCAACCGGGCTCACATTCACGCCAACCGCAATCACTATTCGGCCAAGCGGCCACACATTCACGCCAACAGCAGTCACTATTCGGCTAACCGGAGCCACATTCACGCCACCAGCAGTCACTATTCAGCCAAGCGGCCACACATTCACGCCACCAACAGCCACTATTCGGCCAACTGGCCTCGCATTCACGCCACCTGAAGTCACTATTCGGCCAACTGACCTCGCATTCACGCCAATTGCAGCCACTATTCGGCCAACTGGCCACACACTCACGCCACCAGCAGTCACTATTCGGCCAACTGGCCTCACATTCACGCCAACCGCAATCACTATTCGGCCAAGCGGCCACACATTCACGCCACCAGCAGCCACTATTCGGCCAACCGGGCTCACATTCACGCCAACCGCAATCACTATTCGGCCAACCGGAGCCACATTCACGCCACCAACAGCCACTATTCGGCCAACCGGGCTCACATTCACGCCAACCGCAATCACTATTCGGCCAAGCGGCCACACATTCACGCCACCAACAGCCACTATTCGGCCAACCGGCCTCACTTTCACACCAGCTGCGAACCTTTTTCGACTAACCCAGCTAATACTAAGAAGATATTAGGACTTACTCTTACTTAAACCCAAATATTAACTCCACTCACAACATTCACCTTATACTCGAAAATAATAAAACCCCATTTTAACAAAAAGAAGGGGAACAATAACGCTAAAGCGAATATGTTTATGTAAGGGGAATATTGTCAAGCGACGACAAGGAAAATCATTCAATCTGTTCTTAAGATAACTCTCTCTCCAGCAAAATCAATAATTAAAATACACACCGTCGCTTAACAAGATAGACTGCATATTTTGTCAGCCTAACTATTAAAAGATAAAGGTGATAAGTATGGAAATCTTCGATGGGGAAAAAGTGATCATAGTAGAAGGTAAAACAGATAAAAAGAGAGTAGAACAAGTACTAAAAGAACGAGTAAATATCATATGTACAAATGGCACAATCAGCCTTGCTAAGTTAGATGATCTTGTGGAAGAGCTTTTTGATAAAGAAGTCTATATATTAGTCGATAGTGATCTTGCAGGAGAAAAATTAAGAAAGTTGTTTAAAAAAGAATTTCCTGAAGCGGAACATTTATATATTGATCGTGCATATCGAGAAGTAGCAACAGCACCATATCATCATGTTGCATCTGTGTTACTTAGTGCTAATATAGATGTAAATACACAATATTTGCAATGAAAAAGGATGAACTACAAAATGAACGAGTGGACGAGAGAGAAACTTTTAGAGGAAATAGAAGGGGAGGAAACGTTATCGGTCGTATACTTTTATACACCGATGTGTGGCACATGCGGACTAGCTAGTAAAATGTTAAACATCACGAAAGAATTGTTTCCAAACTTAGTTTTCGGCCAAATAGATGTTAATTATGCAAGAGAGCTTGCATTAAAATGGGAAATTGAAAGTGTACCGTGTGTAATTGTGTTTTATAAAGGAAAACTATTAGAGAAGAAATACGCCTTACAATCAGTGGAACATTTATATCATTGGTTTAATGAACTTCAAAGTAAGATAAATTGAAACACCTTCTAAAAGGTGTTTTTCTTTTTGGCCTACTATAAGGGCGGTGTTTAACTGCACTTATAATTAGGAAAAGTGCCTTATTGCCCCTAAACAACCCACTCACATTTTTTTATAATTTTATTTATTAAATCTTCTTTACTTTTCAGAAAAAACACACTACTATTACTTAGGGAAGCGAAATATTTTTTCTCATGGAGGGTATAATGAAAGGTCTCTACAATAAAGCGTTACAACCGTTCGTTCATTATAATAAAAACATTCGTCTCTTTTTTATAGCTAACATTTTCATCCAAATTGGACTAGGCATTTTTATGGTGATGTATAACTTTTACATAAGAGAATTAGGTTTCGCTGAGCAGGTAAATGGTAGTATGATTGCGATGTCTTCGTTAGCTGCTGCAATAATTTTAATTCCGGCTGGGTTATTAAGTGATAAATTCGGTCGTAAGAAAATGATGGTAACGGGCGTAATTTTAACTTCCTCTTTTATGTTATTGAGAAGTACATTTGAAGCGGAAGGTTTATTGTTACTAACCGCCTTTTTATTTGGTTTAACACTTGCTTTTTTACAAGTTTCTGCAGTCCCATGGTTAGCAGAAAACTCTAGTCAAGCAGAAAGAGTGCGACTATTTAGTTTGCATTTTGCCGTTATGACAGGTTCAAACGTAATAGGAAATTTATTAGGTGGCACATTAACGGACGTCTTTCTGCATCTCTTCCAGTTATCTCCCGTTTGGAGTGTTAGAGGAACATTGATTATCGGAACAGTCTTTTGTTTATTGGGACTGTTACCAATTGTAAAAATGATGGAAAAGAAGCGAGAAATAAAAAAAGAAAAAACATCTTTATTACAAAGTTTTCGTTTAAATAAAACTCAGTTAAAATTAATTGGCTTTTTTGCATTTGCACAACTGCTAATCGGCTTTGGATCTGGATTAGTAATCCCGTATTTAAACCTTTATTTTGCCGACAGATTTGAAACAAGTAACACTTCTATTGGATTTATTCTCTCATTAGGTCAAGCGGTTACAGCTGTTGCCATGATTATTGGACCAGCCCTCGTAAAAAGAGTTGGGGAAGTTAAAGCAATTGTTTTATTACAATTATTGTCGATTCCTTTTATGCTTCTTACTGCTTTTACGTATAGTTTTTGGTTCGCGGCGTTAGGATTTTTATTTCGCCAAGCTCTAATGAATGCAGCAAATCCGATCATAACATCATTAATGATGGAAAAGGTTGCCGACTCGATGAAAGGATTGGCAAATTCCATTAACCAAATGGTGTTTAACATAGGTTGGGCGAGTATGGGACCTGTTTCGATGGGGATTGTCTTTTATTTAGGTAGTTATTGGGGATATGCAGTTGTATTTTGTATTACAGCTTGCCTTTATATATGTAGCTCTATCTTCTTTTATATCGTATTTACTCGAAATAGCAAAAAAGTGGTACATCAACAGGTAGCAAATATTTCGTAAATAAGACATATTTCTTGGGAAATAGAACATCACTTTCGGAAATTGACGATATTTGTTTTGAAAAAAGGAAAGGATATTCTCCATTTTTATCGTAATTGTATAACAATACGGAAATCACGGAGGATAATGTCAATGCAAATGGACGAAATGATACAAGATTTTGTTGAACGAGTTAATGAGAAATCATTTATTACACCAATTCTGCCTACCTATCCAATTATATGTACGATAAAAACCTTTAATCAAGTGGACGTGAAATTGCAGTTTGCAAAAGAAGGTATTTCTATCGTGGAAGCAAATGTCAATGGAGATGTACTGATAGCAGGAGAAGAAGAAAATATAACAGATTTGTTGAAGGGTGTAATACCTTTGAGTGATCCTAACATCAAATTTAAAGGAACATATCGGCACTTTTTATTACTGGAATCTATTTTTGTAATGGCAAAACATAAATCTACAAATATAAACATCGTTTCATAATTCTTTGTAAAAAATATATTGACAGCTATTTTGTACCGTGATACGATTACATTCGTAATTCCGATACTTAAACGTTTTAAAGTGTTAGCTACTTAACGTAAAAATAAATATGTCTAAAACTCTTATCAAGAGTGGTGGAGGGAATGTGCCCGTTGAAGCCCGGCAACCGTCAACTTAGTTGAAATGGTGCCAATTCACACAAAGCGTAGTTGCTTTGAGAGATGAGAGAAAGGATTTTTTAATGAGCCTTTCTGTCATGTCGCAGAAAGGCTCTTTTATTTTTTAAAAAGGTTGACACTAATCTTTACTAGAATAGCAAATAAACGTTTGTTTAAGAATAAATAAAATAGGTGAAGCGAAAGAAGGTGGACATCATGATAAGTTTGCAAAATGTAAAGAAAATCTTTCAAGCTAAAAGCGGGGTAGTAACGGCTGTGGACGATGTGAATTTAACGATTCACAAAGGAGAAATTTATGGAATTATTGGTTACAGCGGAGCCGGGAAAAGTACATTAATTCGTATGTTGAACGGATTGGAAAAGCCTTCTTCTGGTGAGGTTTCAGTTGCTGGTCGTAATATTTCTAAAATTAAAGGTCGTGAACTACGTAAAGCCCGCCAAGAAATTAGTATGATTTTTCAGCACTTTAATCTGCTATGGTCACGAACGGTTCGTGAAAATATTGCTTTCCCATTAGAGATTGCTGGAGTAAATAAAAAAGAGCGTATGAAACGTGTGGATGAACTAATCGAGCTTGTCGGATTAACAGGTAGAGAAAATGCTTATCCATCCCAATTAAGTGGTGGGCAGAAACAACGTGTCGGTATAGCGAGAGCGTTAGCGAACAACCCAAAAGTGTTGTTATGTGATGAAGCAACTTCCGCGTTAGATCCACAAACGACAGATTCTATATTAGAGCTACTCGTTGATATAAATAAAAGACTTGGCTTAACCATTGTATTAATTACGCATGAAATGCACGTTATCCGTAAAATTTGTCATCGTGTATCTGTGATGGAAAATGGATCTGTTGTAGAGGAAGGTAACGTATTAGATGTCTTCCGTAAGCCGAAGCAGCTCATTACGCAAAAATTTGTTAAGCAAGTTTCAGAGCCAGAAGAAGCGAAAGACTCGATTGAACATTTGCTAGAAACGTACGAGAGTGGAAAAATAGTACAACTAACATTCGTAGGAGATTCAGCAGAACAACCGATTATTACTCACTTAATTAAAAGGTTCGATGTTGACGTCAATATTCTGCAGGGGAAGGTATCTTATACGCAGGACGGTCCGTATGGTACATTGTTCATTCACGTCGATGGAGCGGAAGCACAAATAGATTCAGCACTTCAATACATCCGAGAGCAACAAGTGGAACTGGAGGTGATGACGAATGTTTGATCGTGTGAATTGGGATAGAGTTTGGGAAGCAACGCAAGAAACGGTGTATATGACAACCATTTCTGTTGCGATTACATTCGTCTTAGGTATTATTTTAGGGTTATTACTCTTTCTCACCTCTAAAGGAAACTTACTGCAAAATAAATTTTTTAATAGCATTATTGCAGCCATTGTAAATATTTTCAGGTCTATTCCGTTTATTATATTAATTGTTCTATTAATACCGGTAACAAGAGCTATGTTAGGTTCTATTATCGGCGCAAACGCAGCCCTACCCGCATTAGTAGTAGGTGCAGCACCTTTTTATGCCAGAATGGTTGAAATTGGTTTGCGTGAAATTGATAAAGGTGTTATTGAGGCTGCCAAATCAATGGGTGCAAGAACGACAACAATTATTTGGAAAGTGCTTATTCCAGAATCTATGCCGGCAATCGTATCTGGTATTACAGTTACAGCTATAGCGATTGTTAGTTATACAGCGATGGCGGGCTTTGTAGGAGCTGGTGGACTTGGAAATCTAGCTTTCTTAGATGGCTTCCAACGTAATAACTGGCAAGTTACATTTATTAGTACTGTCGTTATTTTAATTATCGTATTTATCATCCAATTTATTGGGGATTTATTAACAAATAAATTAGACAAAAGATAGGAGAGAGGCAAAAATGAAAAAAGTATTAGCAATCACACTAGCATCATTATTTCTTTTCGTATTAGCAGCTTGTGGTACAGGTACAGACTCTGATAACGGGGCAGGTACAGGTTCAGAAGAAGAAACAAAAAAATTAGTTGTAGGAGCATCTAACGTTCCTCATGCTGAAATATTAGAAGAGGCAAAACCGTTATTAGCGGAAAAAGGAATTGAACTAGAAATTAACGTGTTCCAAGATTATGTATTACCGAACCAAACATTACGTGATGGTGATCTTGACGCTAACTATTTCCAACATATCCCATACTTAGAAGCACAAATCGAAGAAAATGGTTATGACTTTGTCAATGTTGGTGGCGTTCATATTGAACCAATCGGAATATACTCTTCAAAATACAATAGTTTAGAAGAACTTCCAGACGGAGCAGAAATTTTATTAAGTAGCTCTCTTCCTGACCATGGTCGTATTTTATCTCTATTAGCTGAAAAAGGGTTAATTACCCTTAAAGAAGGTGTAGAATTTACGAATGCTCAACTTGAAGATATTGAAGACAATCCTAAAAACTTAAAATTCAATTACAACTTTGAAGCGGCTTTCTTACCAACTGCCTATTTAAACGGTGATGGAGATGCGGTATTAATTAATAGTAACTATGCTTTAGGTGCAGATATTAACCCAGCTGAAGAGGCAATCGCACTAGAGTCTCCAGAGAACAACCCTTATGTAAACGTCATTGCAGCTCGTGCTGAAGATGAGAACGATGAGCGTATTACAGCGTTAATTGAAGTATTAACATCAGAACATATTCAAAACTTCATTACAGAGAAATACGAAGGTTCTGTTATCCCTGCAAATAAATAATTTACCGAAAAAGCTACGATTAAAACCGTAGCTTTTTCTATTGAACCATTAAATTATGCGCGCATAGATAATTTTTCATTAAGCATACTAACATTGAAATTATGATGGAGTGTGATAACGCGCATGGAAAAAGAACAAAATTTTGCAGAAACAGTACTACAAGAGTATAAACACGGAATTGGTGTGTTTTCTGAAAAAATGCCAGAAATAGCACGTCATTATAACCAATTTACAGAAGTATGTTTTAAGGATGGAAAATTAGATCAAAAACAAAAGCAGTTAATTGCATTAGGGATAAGCATTTATTCTCAAGATGAATATTGTATCGTATATCATACAAAAGGCTGTCTAGATCATGGCTGTTCAGAAGAAGAGATTTTAGAAGCTTGTGGAGTAACGGCGGCTTTCGGTGGAGGAGCAGCAATGAGCCAGGCGGTAACGCTCGTCCAAGAATGCATCACTGACTTCTCCGAGTCACAGTAACATTAAATAGCCTTTCTCCTTTTTGGTAATAGCACTATTCTAAAGGAAATAGGAAGAATACTGCGATAGAACAGTAGTCAACAATGAGAAATGGCCTCAGAGTTCCTACAGCGCTCCTATAAAGATATATGCGGGTTGGGAAAAACATCCTCTCTTGTTATCATTAATACTGTGTTAAACATTCTCAACTAAGAGAAATAAAAAACACTTTTAAATAGGAAAGGATTGGTTTATTATCCAACACGTACAAATGAAGTACACTGGAGAAATGGAAAAAGCGATGTATCAAGCACACGGCATCGGATATGAGGAATATAGTCAAAAATTGAGTAAAAGAATAGAAGTTGAGCGTAATCGAGAAAAAGAATACGAGCAAAGCTTGAAAATAGTTTCTGAAATAGAAAGACGATGCCATACTTAAATACAATAAATTATAATACTGTTAATAAAGCTGTATCGTTTCTCCCTTTAATGAGAATCGATCAGCTTTTTTTACTTTTGAAACCGATTTCGATTATACTGATATAGTAGTTATTACCATTTTTGTTGAAAAAATTAAAAATAAATATTAACGTTTTTTTCATAGGTAAAAAGTGAAAACTATAATGATATTCATTATATTCTCCTATTCGATAAACGGAAATTACTTTAAGTTTTAAAAGGTTGCTAACACTTTTAATTTGTTATAAGATTGTAATGAGAATAAAGTGAGAATTAACATAATATGTGTTTTCACATAGAACACGAGATCATTGGAGGTAAGAAATATGGGTTCAACATTAACTATTAAAGATTTACATGTATCTATTGAAGATAAAGAAATCTTAAAAGGTGTAAATCTTGAAGTAAAAGGTGGAGAAATCCACGCAATCATGGGACCAAACGGTACTGGTAAATCTACACTTTCGTCTGCTATTATGGGACACCCTAAATATGAAGTGACTAGTGGTAGCGTTTCTTTTGATGGTGAAGACGTGTTAGAAATGGAAGTAGACGAGCGTGCGAAAGCAGGTCTTTTCCTTGCAATGCAATATCCAAGTGAAATTTCTGGTGTAACAAACGCTGACTTCTTACGTTCTGCAATTAATGCACGTCGTGAAGAAGGCGATGAAATTTCTTTAATGAAGTTTATCCGTAAAATGGACAAAAATATGGAATATTTAGAAATGGATCCAGCAATGGCACAACGTTACTTAAATGAAGGTTTCTCTGGTGGAGAGAAGAAACGTAACGAAATCCTTCAATTAATGATGATCGAGCCTAAAATTGCAATCCTTGATGAAATTGACTCTGGTTTAGATATTGACGCATTAAAAGTAGTATCTAAAGGTATTAACGAAATGCGTAGCGATGATTTCGGTTGCTTAATCATCACTCACTATCAACGTTTATTAAACTACATTACACCTGACTACGTTCACGTAATGATGCAAGGTCGTATTGTTAAATCTGGTGGGCCTGAGCTTGCTCAACGTTTAGAAGCAGAAGGTTATGACTGGATTAAAGCTGAACTAGGAATTGAAGACGAAACAGTAGGGCAAGAAGCGTAAGCAAGGGGGATAATCATGACGTTAGAAACGAAATTACCGTTCGATCAAGAGTACCTCAGCAATTATTCTAAGCAGTTAGGAGAACCTCAGTGGCTGTTAGATCTTCGCTTACAAGCTCTTGCGAAGGTAGAAGACCTACCTTTACCAAAGCCAGATAAAACGAAGATTACGAACTGGAACTTTACACAGTTTAGTAAACATACAGTTGCAAACAATTCTCTTACTTCTTTAGATGTATTACCAGAGGGCATAAAAACTTTATTAGATGTTGAGAATGCTGGAAATGTATATGTACAAGTAGACAACACAGCTCTATATACTTCCCTAAGTGAAGAGTTAACTTCTAAAGGTGTTATTTTCACTGATATTTTTACAGCAGCTAAAAATCATAGCGAGTTAGTTGAAAAATACTTCATGAAAGATGGAGTAAAAGTTGATGAGCATAAATTAGCTGCATTACACGCTGCATTATTAAATGGTGGAGCATTCCTATACGTACCAAAAAACGTAACAGTGGAAGAGCCATTCCAAGCAATCTACGTACATGATCAAGCAGAAGCGATGTTTAACCACGTATTAATCGTAGCAGATGACAACAGTGCCGTTACTTACGTAGAAAACTATATTTCTACAAATGATGGAGAAGGATCTATCTTCAATATCGTTACAGAAGTAATTGCAGGATCTAATGCTACTGTCCAATACGGTGCAGTTGATACACTAGGTAAAGGTGTTACAACATATGTTAACCGCCGTGGAGTTGCTGGTCGCGATGCAAGAATTGAATGGGCACTAGGATTAATGAACGACGGAGATACTATTTCTGAAAACATTACTCATTTAATCGGTGACGGTTCTGTTGGAGATACAAAAACGGTTGTAGTTGGCCGTGGAGAGCAAAAACAAAACTTCACTACTAGTGTTATCCACCATGGAAAACATACAGATGGACAAATTTTAAAACACGGTGTTATGAAAGATAGCGCAAGCTCTGTATTTAACGGAATCGGTAAAATTGAGCACGGTGCTACTAAATCAAACGCTGAGCAAGAATCTCGAGTACTCATGTTAAGTGAAAAAGCTCGTGGAGATGCGAACCCAATTCTTTTAATTGATGAAGATGATGTAACGGCTGGACACGCAGCATCTGCAGGTCGTGTAGATCCAATGCAACTATACTACTTAATGAGCCGTGGTATCTCTAAAAGTGAAGCAGAGCGTCTAGTAATTCATGGATTCTTAGCTCCTGTAGTAAAAGAGTTACCAATTGAAAAGGTGAAAGACCTATTAGTTCAAGTAATAGAAAGGAAAGTTAAGTAATGAATATCCAAGATATTCGTGAACAATTTCCGATACTTCATCAAGAGGTTAACGGTCATCCACTAGTTTATCTTGACAGTGCTGCTACTTCACAAAAACCTTTAAAAGTTATTGAAGCGTTAGATCAATATTATCGTGAATATAACTCAAATGTTCATCGTGGAGTGCATACACTAGGTACAAGAGCGACAGATGGTTATGAAGGAGCTCGTGATAAAGTTAAAAACTTCATTAATGCGAAAGCTAGGGAAGAAATTATCTTTACACGAGGAACTACTACAGCACTAAACTTAGTTGCTTCCAGTTATGCACGTACAAACGTTAAAGAAGGCGATGAAATTGTTATTACGTATATGGAACACCATAGTAATATCATTCCATGGCAACAGGTTGCAAAAGCAACTGGAGCAACATTAAAATACATTCCACTTCAAGAAGATGGAACTATTTCTTTAAAGGATGCGGAAGACACTATTACAGAAAACACGAAAATTGTTTCTATTATGCAAGTTTCTAACGTCTTAGGTACGATGAACCCTATTAAAGAAATAGCTAGTATTGCTCACCGTAAAGGAGCGATTATGGTAGTAGATGGAGCTCAAAGTGCTCCACACATGAAAGTGGACGTTCAAGACTTAGATTGTGATTTCTTTGCATTCTCAGGTCATAAAATGGGTGGTCCGACTGGAATTGGAGCTCTTTACGGTAAAAAAGCTTTACTAGAAAATATGGAGCCAATTGAATTCGGTGGAGAAATGATTGATTTTGTTGGTCTTCAAGAGTCGACTTGGAAGGAGCTTCCTTGGAAATTTGAAGGCGGTACACCAATTATTGCTGGTGCAATAGGACTAGGGGCAGCTATCGATTTTCTACAGGAAGTTGGCTTAGACAATATACTGGAGCATGAGCATAAACTTGCTAAATATGCGATGGAAAAAATGTCTACAGTGGAAGGCTTAACTATTTTTGGTCCAAAGGAAAGAGCTGGACTAGTAACGTTCAATATAGATGATGTACACCCACATGATGTTGCTACTGTGTTAGATGCAGAAGGTATTGCTGTTCGTGCTGGTCACCACTGTGCACAGCCTTTAATGAAATGGTTAAATGTCTCTGCGACTGCACGTGCTAGTTTTTACCTGTATAACACAGAAGAAGAAATTGATAAGCTAGTAGCAGCATTAGTGAAGACAAAGGAGTACTTTAGCAATGTCTTTTAATAATTTAGACACACTGTACCGACAAGTGATTATGGATCACTATAAAAACCCACGTAATAAAGGTGCGATTGAGGAAGATAGTATCACTGTAGATATGAACAATCCTACTTGTGGTGATCGCATTCACCTAACAATGAAAATAGAAGATGGAAAAGTAGTAAACGCAAAATTCGATGGAGAGGGTTGTTCTATTTCCATGGCTTCTGCATCAATGATGACACAAGCTGTGAAAGGACTCGAAGTCGAAAAAGCGATTAAGCTTTCACATATTTTCTATGATATGATGTTAGGGAAGGATTACGACGAAGATGAACTTGACTTAGGCGACATCGAAGCACTGCAAGGTGTGGCAAAATTTCCAGCGCGTATTAAATGCGCAACATTAGCATGGAAGGCAATGGAAAAAGGTTGTCAAGCTGAAGAATAGAATGTCTGAACAGGGAGCAGGTTTTACTTCATCGTAAAAACTGCTCACCTCTTAGAATGGAGGGAACGAAACGATGGCAAAAAAAATGCCTGAAATCGGTGATTATAAATATGGTTTTAAAGATAAAGACGTATCCATTTTCCGTTCTGGCCGTGGTTTAACGAAAGAAATCGTTGAAGAAATCTCTCGTATGAAAAATGAGCCGCAATGGATGTTGGATTTCCGCTTAAAGTCGCTAGAGCATTTCTATAACATGCCAATGCCACAATGGGGCGGAGACTTAAACAGCTTAAACTTTGACGAAATTACGTACTACGTAAAACCTTCGGAGAAGTCTGAACGTTCTTGGGATGAAGTACCTGAAGAAATCAAACAAACGTTTGACAAATTAGGTATTCCAGAAGCGGAACAAAAATATCTTGCTGGTGTATCTGCACAGTATGAATCTGAAGTAGTTTACCACAACATGCAAGAAGACTTAGAAGATCTAGGTGTTGTTTTTAAAGACACAGATACAGCATTAAAAGAAAATGAAGATATTTTCCGTGAGCACTGGGCAAAAGTTATCCCACCAACAGATAACAAGTTTTCTGCTTTAAACTCTGCTGTATGGTCTGGTGGATCATTCATCTACGTACCAAAGGGAGTAAAAGTAGATACTCCATTACAAGCGTATTTCCGTATTAACTCTGAAAACATGGGTCAATTCGAGCGTACGTTAATCATTGTAGACGAAGGTGCACATGTTCATTACGTTGAAGGATGTACAGCTCCTGTTTACACAACGAACTCACTTCATAGTGCAGTAGTAGAAATTATCATTAAAAAAGACGCTTACTGCCGTTACACGACTATTCAAAACTGGGCGAACAACGTTTACAACCTTGTTACAAAACGTGCAGTTTGTGAAGAAAATGCAACGATGGAATGGATTGATGGTAACATCGGTTCAAAGCTAACAATGAAATATCCAGCAGTTATCCTTAAAGGAGAAGGCGCTCGTGGAATGACACTTTCTATCGCACTAGCTGGTAAAGGTCAGCACCAAGATGCAGGTGCGAAGATGATTCACTTAGCACCAAATACTTCTTCTACGATTGTTTCTAAATCTATCTCTAAACAAGGTGGAAAAGTAACTTATCGTGGTATCGTTCACTTCGGTAAACGTGCAGCTGGTTCTCGTTCTAACATTGAGTGTGATACGCTAATTATGGATAATCAGTCTACTTCTGATACAATTCCATACAATGAAGTATTCACAGATAACATCTCTTTAGAGCACGAAGCAAAAGTTTCGAAAGTATCAGAAGAGCAGCTATTCTACCTAATGAGCCGTGGCTTATCAGAAGAAGAAGCAACAGAAATGATCGTAATGGGCTTTATCGAGCCATTCACGAAAGAACTTCCAATGGAATATGCAGTAGAGATGAACCGTCTTATCAAGTTCGAGATGGAAGGCTCTATCGGATAATCTTATAGAAAAATCGCCATTGTCTTTGGCGATTTTTTTTTTTTTTTTTTCACCTCAGAAAGGTGTTAACTCTGCGATTTTGGAAAAGTATATCCGTTTTCATGCTTATTAAAGAAGCAACGAAACGTTTCAAAAGAACGAACATTATCTGTAATAAGTGAGTGTTTTTTTAGAATAAACTTGAAATTCTGAAAAAATATGTTTTATAATTATATTAATCTAATATCAAGGGGTGTTAAATTTTGAAGAAGTTTTTAGGCGCTTTTGTTTTAGTCTTATTTTTCATTTTCAGTCAACAGGTGGTATCAGCAAGTTGAGATGGGTTAGAAGTTAGTGAAGTTTTTTATGATTTTATCAACGATTTTTTTAAGGATTTAAATCAAGTAACAGTAGTGAATTCAGCTGAAGAAGATATCACTCAACAATTTATCGATTTTGCTCACGAGTTATATTTAGAAGGAGATTATAAAAATATACAAAGCTATATTTACGAAAATGACTTATCTATTTCTTATACGGTTATTACAGATATTGATGTAATAAGTGGTCAAGATGGAGAAAGTGATTTCTTAACAACTGACTCTACAACAATGAATATTAGGTCTAAAAATGTCTCTGAGAGTTTTTATAAGCTGGCAACTGATACTAAAGATAAATTTACAAAAGAATGAATGGGTAGTTACATTATCGGGAAGTTATTCTTATGATTCAAGTACATACAGGGTAACTCACACAAATTCACCAGTTCTAAGACTGACTACTGCTAATTTCGGAGCAGCTTTTTCTCCATACTTACAAAGCATCACAACATCTAGTTCACATTCTGGAAGTACTGCAACCTTTAGAACAAGTTATACTATGATGGCAACATTGGGAGTATCGATAGGAGATTTACCATTAGGATTCACTCTAAACTTCGGAAGTCATTCTCATAACTTTTCGAATCACCCTTTACAATAATCTAGCTGAATTTAGTTGAAATGAGGTTGAAGAGTGAGAAAACATATAAAAACAAAGAAATATAAGCTTTTATTTTCCTTGTACTTCTTTTTTATGACGATTTTATATTTGGGTTACATTTTTTTAGAGAATTATAGAATTAATTTGGCTGAAAAATATCAAGTAAAATCTACAATAATACCAGCAGAGATTGAAAGAATTTCCTTCTTTGGTTCAATGATAACTAGTATAGAATTAATTTTTCTATTTTTGTTTCTTGCTGTTAGCATTTATTGTTTATTCATGGAAAGAAAAGATAAAAAAATTCTAAAAATATTTTTAGGATTGAATATATTCTTCTATTTTGGAATTCTGGTTTTAAGTATTTTTCTTTCAACTTTCAGATTTCTACCTGTAGGTAATTTACTACAACCTTTAATAATACCCATCTATTTTTATATTGGGTTACTAATCTATTTTGTCTGGGTTTCCAAGAACAAAAGAGGTACGGTGTAATTAATGATTTATTAAAAATAATCCTAGTATTCACATCAAGGTAGGTTAGAAGCCCTAGCTCGGGTGATAAACGACCTATCGATGCAAAACAAAACATCCTCGCTAACACTTCATATAGACAAGGAAGAAACATTAAGTGGAAAAGTATTGCACTGGTATGACTAACTTAAGTAAATTTGTGTAAAAAAGAACAAAATCGCTAAGGCACTTCTTTCCACGTCCCAAGTAAAGCTATTTGCTTGGGGCTTCTTTCGCTCTTCGTATAGTACCCTTACAAAAAGGAAACCCCTACAGCTTATAGTACCGACTTTTTTTACCTCCATAACTCAACAGCTACACAACTTCTCATCTACTAGACTCCAATCTGTTAGAAGTTATTAGAAATATGATAAAATAAACAAAATGAGGTGAAACAGTTGATATATATAGGTGTAACTGGTTGGGGAGACCATGATAGTCTTTATGCGTCGGGTGTTTCCTCACGTGATAAGTTAAAAGAATATGCGGCTCATTTTCCTATCGTTGAAATTGATTCATACTTTTACGCAATCCAACCGAAAAGGAATGTGGAAAAATGGGTACAAGAAACTCCGGAAACCTTTACATTCATTCCAAAAGCTTATCAAGGAATGACAGGGCATCAGCGTGGTGAAATCCCATTTGAAACGAAAGAAGATATGTTTAAAGCGTATATGGATTCATTACAACCATTGCAGGAAACGAACAAATTAAGTATGGTGTTATTTCAGTTTCCACCTTGGTTTGAGTGCCGTAAAGAAAACGTCGATTATTTAAGATGGTGTCGAGCACAAATGGGGGACATTCCAGTTGCGTTAGAATTCCGTCATCAATCATGGTTTAAAGGTGAAATGAAAGAAAAAACGTTACAGTTTATGCGTTCGGAAAAGTGGATACATAGTGTTTGTGATGAACCGCAGGCAGGAGAAAAGTCGGTCCCAACAATAGTAAATGCAACAGATAGCGAAAAGACGCTTGTTCGCTTTCATGGAAGAAATGTACATGCTTGGACTAAGCCGGTAAAAGGACAAGAATGGCGCGATATAAGGTATTTATACAGGTATAATAAACAAGAACTCCAAGATTGGATCCCTCATATAAGACAACTAGAAAAACAATCAAAAGATATTTATATATTATTTAATAATAATTCAGGTGGCGATGCAGCGGACAACGCCAAAATGTTTATTGAGATGCTAGGTGTAGAATACACAGGTTTAGCACCGAAGCAGCTTGATTTATTTAATGATTAGGAGAAGAGTACATGATATTCCTATTATTAATGGTAGGTTTTTTAGCCGGAGTAGTTGGTAGTCTAGTTGGACTTGGTGGGGGAATAATTATCGTCCCGTGCCTATTATTTTTAGGTAGTATCTCTACTACATTTCATAGCATAACACCGCAGCTAGCAGTCGGAACTTCTTTAGTTGTCATCTTTTTTACCGGGCTTTCATCCACTATATCGTATTTGAAATATAAAACAGTAGATTATAAAAGTGGACTCTTATTATTTCTAGGAAGTGGGCCAGGTACCGTCATTGGTGCATGGGTGAATAACTATTTACATGCAGATAGCTTTCTTTTCTTTTACGGCCTGTTTATCCTTTTTATTTCATTTATTTTATTTTGGAAAGACACAATGAAACGACCAACTACTGTAAAAGAAAAAAGTTGGAGAAGATCTTATGAGGATCAAAATGGGACTATGCATCATTATAGTTTTTCACCAGTAGTAGGACTTCTTATTTCGTTCTTTGTAGGATTTACTTCAGGCTTGTTTGGCGTAGGAGGTGGAGCTTTAATGGTACCTGCGATGATTATGCTCTTTATGTTTCCACCACATGTAGCGGTTGCTACTTCTATGTTCATTATAACTTTATCATCGGTTATGGGGTCTTTTACTCATATTTCATTAGGCAATGTTCACTGGTTATTTGCGGCCTTATTAATTCCTGGTGCATGGATTGGTGCAAAATTAGGAGCTTGGTTAAACCAACGTTTAACGAGTAAAATGGTCGTAGTAGGATTAAGAATCATGTTATTAGTAGTTGGAGTTCGTTTATTAATAGAGGGTTTATTTTAACGAGGGGGTGATTAGATGAAAACGATTCGAATTTTTCATACAAATGATATACATAGCCATTTTGAAGCGTATCCAAAAATCGCAACCTTCTTAAAGGATTATAGAGAAGGTAGTCCGTCCATTACGGTTGATATTGGAGATAATATGGATCGATTTCATCCAATTACCGAGGCAACACTAGGGAAGGCTAACACAACGATGTTGAATGTATTGCAATATGATTACGCTACAATTGGAAATAATGAAGGCATCACAATGAATTATGATGCACTTTCTAATTTATATTCTAAAGCTACTTTTCCTGTTTTAATCGGGAATTTATATGAGAAAGATGGACAAAGACCGTCATGGGTAATGCCTCACTCTATACACGAGATCGATGGAGTAAAAATTGGATTTATCGGGATAACGGTGTTTTATGAAATGTTTTATGAGCAACTTGGATGGAAGATGGAAGATCCATACATTAGCTTAGAAAATTCGATACAACAAATAAGAGGGGAAGTAGATGCAATAATCGTCATGTCCCATTTAGGAATTACTGACGATGAAGAGTTGGCGAGGAGATTTCCTGATATAGACGTTATATTAGGTGGGCACACTCATCACGTATTGCCAACTGGAAAAGTAATCGGGAACACTTTAATTTGTGGTGCGGGCAAGCACGGTAATTATATTGGTGAAGTTCATCTACAGTTTGAAGACAAAGGGATTAAAAAGTGGTGTGAATTGCATGCGTTAAAGGAGTTTTCACCTTCCTTGTACATAGAAGAAATGATAGATGAAATGGAGCAAAAGGCAAATAGGGATATGCAAGAAGTAGTTCATACATTAACAGAGCCAATTATAAACAGTTGGATACAGCCGACAGAGCTAACGAATCTTCTTGCAGATGCTTTGAAACAATGGTGTGAAGCGGACGTTGGAATGGTGAATGCAGGCGTTATTCTAGGTGACTTATCTTCAGGAGAAGTTACAAGAGGAATGATACATAAAATTTGCCCTCATCCAATTAACCCTTGCCTCATTACAGTACGTGGAGAAGAGCTAAAAGAACTCGTTCTACATGCTGCAACAGAAGAAATGGAGCAGTTTCCAATAAAAGGGCTTGGCTTCAGAGGTAAAAAAATGGGCTGTATGGTGTATAGCGGTTTACATTATACGTTCAAAACAGATCGAGCGGGTACGAGGCATATTGATCAAATTTTTATAAACGGTACTTTACTAGAAGCACATAAACAATATCGGATAGGAACGTTAGATATGTTTACGTTCGGCTATTTGTTTCCAATATTACGGAAAGCAACAAATAAAACGTATTATTTACCAGAATTGTTACGAGACGTCATAACTTGGAAACTGCAATCCAGTAATATGTAAACACAGATTATCCCTTCTCTTCATAAATTGTAGAGAGAAGGGAGTGTTATTAAATACCATGGTAGAAATGAGTCCAATCTATATAAACGGAACACCTTTCACTGCGATAACGGTTAAATTACCAAAAACGAACTTTATGGCTGTTACTTCGGATAAAGGATATATTATGTGTGGAGCATTAGATGTAGCCCTATTAAACGAAAAACTAAAAGATCGTGGTATTATTGCAGCGAGGGCAGTTGGTGTAAGAACGATTGAGCAACTGCTTGAAGCACCGTTAGAATCAGTGACATTAGAGGCAGAAAATAGAGGAATCACTGTAGGAATGGCAGGCAAAGACGCACTACTGAAAATGGTATAAAAATATCGACTACTCTAACGGAGGAAGGGATCTTTATTCCCTTCCTTTTTTTGCATGAAAGTAAAAGTCTGCTCTCATACAATTAAATATGATTCCCTAACTTAACACTATCCTTAAAAAATGTACAAAGTATTTTGAAAAATTTTTAAGAATAATTGGAGAAAATTTTTAAATAACAATGTAAATTTTCTAGAATTATATATAATGGTAGTAGAAATAAAAATTTTGTCGAACTAGATAGGAGAAATCATGAGATTATTACCTACGAAGTCAATTAAGCCAGGAATGAAACTGGCAAAGTCGATTTATAACGACAAAGGGAGGATACTATTAAGTAGTGGTATCCCGATTACAAAAAGAATGATCTCGACGCTAGAAACTCTTCACGTAACATACGTATACATAGAAGATTCTAGGACTAGTGATATTCACACACCTAGCATGATTTCAGAACCTGTAAGAAAAGAAGCAATGGAGACGATTGTTTCCACCTTTAATGAGATGAAAGATTTAACATTAAGTAAAAAATTTATGTTAGATCAATCTTCCAAAAAGTTTAGAGAGCTTATTCAAAATATTATTACCGATATGAAAAATAATGAAGAAGTAGCATCACTATTAACCGATATTTATATACATGATAATTACGTATTCACTCATTCTTTAAATGTAACGGTTTATGCACTTTCTATTGGCTTAAAATTAGGTCTATCTTCAAAAGAATTAGAAACGTTAGGACTCGGAGGCATTATGCATGATATTGGGAAAATGCTAATTCCGAAAGAAATTTTACATAAACCAGGAAAGTTAACGAGCGAAGAGTTTAAAATGATGAAAAGCCATACGACGAAAGGGTATGACTTATTACGTAATATGCATACAATTCCGATGTTAGTTGCTCATTGTGCGTTCCAACATCATGAAAGGTTAAACGGCAGTGGCTATCCAAGAGGATTAAAGAAGGACGATATTCATTTGTTCGGGAAAATATTAGCTGTAGCAGATGTGTTTGACGCATGTACATCTCATAGAGTGTATCGAAATGCAATGTTGCCGCATGAAGGGTTAGAAATACTATATTCGGGATCCGGTAGTCTTTTTGATAAAGAAATAATAGAAGCGTTTAGAAAGTCTGTAGCGATTTATCCGAATGGATTAACGCTAGAACTAAGTGACGGTAGTAAAGGTATTGTCGTTGGTCAAAACAAAGATATGACAGAACGTCCGATTGTACGAATAATAGAAAAAGACGGTGTTCTATTAGACACTCCTTTTGATGTGAACTTAAAAAATATATTGAGCATCACGATTATAAATTGCGATTTAGAAGATCAACAAGAAGCAGTAAGCTAAAAAAATTTAGAAAGATAGCCTATCTTAACCCAAGCTTGCATACATATAGCTTGTAAGGGGGGAAGAGTGTGGCTAAGTTTCGTAGAATGCGACCACGTAGAGGGCCATTACCATTTCGCTACGTATTTTTACTTTCATTCGTATTTTTTATATTTTCAACAGTAGCTGGACTATACATCGTCAATAAAGGAATCGAGCCTGCATTAATCACCTATGCAGAATCACAAACGAGACGAATTAGTACAATGGTAATTAACAATGCTATAAATAAAAAGATAGTCAATAGTTTAAACCAAGAATCAAATTTTTCTGTTACTCATGATGGAGATCGTATTTCCTTTAGCCCAGAACAAGTATTACGGGTTCAGGCGGAAACAGTAAACGTAATTGAACGTTACTTACGAGACATTGGAAACGGAGAATTGGAAACGTTGGAATTACCGTCTGATATAGAAATAGAAACAAATGAGAATTCTCCGGGTATCGTTTTTCATATTCCTTTAGGAGCAGCAACAAACAATGCCCTATTAGGTAACTTAGGACCGAAAATTCCAGTGCGCTTTTTACCAATTGGTGATGTAAGTGCAAACGTAAAAACCAATGTTATTGATATGGGAATTAACAATGCTTGGATAGAAGTTTCTATCCATATTGAAGTCCACGTACAAGTTATTATTCCGTTTTCTACTGGAATAACGACTGTGCAACAAGATGTTCCAATTATTATGCACTATGAAAAAGGAAAAGTTCCAAACTTTTATCAGCATGGTGGGGGGATGATGCCACCAGTTTCTGTGCCGATAGAAGAGGTGGAAGAAGTAGAAGACAAGAAGGAATAAATTTCTATTGTTTAATATAGTAACATATGTTAGAGTAATAGATAGAAAATTTTATACGCCCTTATCATACGATGAGGTAGAGGTTGCATAGCATAAGAGTAAACTACTGGAGGGTGACTCCCGTTGATAGTTGTTGAAAGGATGCTTTGCCGAAGTGAAATAGTCTGTCAAACTATTTTGCTGGGGTTATCTTGAAAAAGGATAACACTGTCATTATGTCCGGAGCGAACGGAAAACATAATGGAGGGCTACTGATCGGATGGAGGATAACATACATTACAAAGTAATGATAGTTATTTTCTATCGTTACTTTTTTATGTTCAAAAGCCTTCTAAATTTGTGCCGTTTGTTTCGACAAATTACAACAATTTTAGGAGGTTTTTTATTATGGAAGGTACTATTTACTCATTAATACCACCTGTCCTTGCGATACTAATGGTTATATTAACTAGAAGAGTTTTGATTTCGCTTGGTGTTGGTATTCTAGCGTCCGCTTTGCTTTTGGCTGGATTTCATCCGATTGGGACAGTTGAAAGAATCTTGCAGTCCTTTTTAGCCGTTTTCACCGATCTTTGGTATGTTTATATTTTAGTATTCATTATCTTTTTAGGAATTATAACTGCGTTTATATCTGTTTCTGGCGGTAGCGTTGCATTTGGTGAGTGGGCTGCGAAAAGAATTAAATCACGTAGAGGCTCTAAGTTTTTAACGGTTATTTTAGGAATTGTTATTTTTATTGATGATTATTTTAATAGTTTAGCAGTTGGTCAAATTAGTCGTCCAATTACTGATCGTTATAAAGTATCTCGTGCGAAATTAGCTTATTTAATTGATTCCACTTCTGCTCCTATTTGTGTTATTGCTCCCATTTCTAGCTGGGGTGCTTATATTATCGCAACATTAGGTGGTATTTTCATAACGTTGAACGTAACAGAGTACACTGGGTTGAGCGCATTTATGCAAATGATTCCGATGAACTTATATGTTTTTTCTGCTCTTCTAATGGTATTTTTAGTTGCGTACTTTAACGTTAATATCGGTGCAATGAAAACTCACGAAACTCGTGCGATGGAAACAGGAGAACTAGTTGACTCAACAAAAACAGTACCAGGTGAATTCACAGAAGATTTACCTGTAAGTGAAAAAGGTAAAGTAGGTAGCCTTTTATGGCCAATTATTGCTTTAATGGTTGGAGTAGTAGCAGCGATGTTCTGGACAGGATATACAGCTTCAGAAGGTGACACTTCTATTTTAGCAATATTTGAAAACACAGATCCATCAGCAGCACTATTTTATGGTGGTATATTTGCTCTAATTGTAACGTTTGTGTTATTTGCCCTACAATCATCTAAAGGTGAAGTTCAAGGGAACTTATTCGGTAAAGTAGTAGTAGCAGGAGTAAAAGCAATGTTACCTGCAGTGTATATTCTATTGTTAGCTTGGTCTATTACAGGATTAATTTCTGATCTAGAAACAGGAACGTATTTGGCTGATAGAATTCAAGAATCTAATATGAATATTGCTTGGTTACCAATCATTATTTTCTTAGTAGCAGGTTTTACAGCATTCGCAACAGGGACTTCTTGGGGAACGTTCGGACTTCTATTACCGATTGCAGCACAAATTGCAGTAGTTACGGATATAGAGTTACTATTACCAGCACTAGCAGCAGTACTAGCAGGAGCTGTGTTCGGAGACCACTGTTCACCAATATCCGATACAACTATTCTTTCATCTACTGGTGCGAATAGTAACCATATTGATCATGTTCTTACACAATTACCGTATGCGTTAATTAGTGCAGCAGTTGCAGCTGTTGGGTACATTGTATTAGGACTAACAGGTAGCACTCTACTAGGATTAGCTGTTGTGCTAGTTGCATTCATTATTATTGGATTTAGTTTTAAAGCTGTTAAGGCTTAATATATAAATATAAAAATGAAGCGTTAGAATGTAAAATTCTAACGCTTTTTTTACTATAGTTTTACTTAAAATGTATATTTCAACAAGGTTTGGAATGTAAAAATTATGATTCTTATTTAAATAAAAACATTATTTTAATATAATGTTTTTTGTGCGATTTTAAAAATAGAAGAAAAGCTAGGGTGAAATTGTAAACGTATTCATAGAAAGTTTTGCAAAATTAAAAATATTGTTTTGACATAGTCATAAAGTCTAGTTATACTATGTATAAATTATATTAAATAGTCAGAAAACAGAAAACATTCTTAATTCCGACTAAGCGCATTAATAGAAATTATACATGTAATAACAATGGGGAGGTAATTTACATGGAAAATCGTCCGCAATGGGGGACAAGAGCCGGGTTTATTTTGGCTGCTGCTGGATCAGCGATTGGTCTAGGTAATATTTGGCGTTTTCCTGCAGTCGCATATGAAAATGGAGGAGGAGCATTCTTTTTACCGTACTTATTTGCTCTATTAACAGCTGGTATTCCTCTTTTAATTTTAGAGTTTACGATGGGGCATAAATATAGAGGATCTGCTCCGTTATCTTTTGCAAGAATGAATAAGAAAACAGAATGGATTGGTTGGTGGCAAGTCGGAATTTCCTTTATTATTTCGATTTACTACGGGGCTATTATCGCATGGGCAATGTCCTACTCTGTTTTCTCGTTTAATTTAAATTGGGGGAACGACACTGCTGGTTTCTTATTCGGAGACTATTTAAACATAACGGATCCAGGTAAGTTTGACGGGTTTGTTCCTGGCGTACTACTTCCGTTAATTTTAGTTTGGGTTATTGCACTAGGGGTTCTATATAGAGGAGTTAAACGTGGTATTGAGCTTGCGAATAAAATATTTATTCCAGCCTTATTAGTTTTGTTTTTAATTATCGTCGTCCGTGCGCTTACGCTAGAAGGTGCTGTGGACGGTTTAAATGCATTCTTTAAACCTGATTGGTCAGCTATTTCAAGCGGTAAAGTTTGGGTAGCCGCCTATGGGCAAATTTTCTTTAGTTTATCGATTGCCTTTGCTATTATGATCACTTATTCCAGTTATTTACCTAAAAAATCTGATATTACAAACAATGCCTTTATTACTGGTTTTGCTAACTCCAGTTTTGAGTTATTAGCCGGTATTGGAGTTTTCAGTATTTTAGGATTTATGGCTATGCAACAAGGTGAGGCAGTTTCAGATGTAGTTAGTGCAGGTGTTGGGCTTGCATTCGTTGTTTTCCCAGCTGTAATTAACGAGCTACCTGCATTAAATGGGCTATTCGGTTTCTTATTCTTCGGATCATTAGTGTTAGCCGGCTTATCATCCTTAATCTCGATTATCGAAACGTATATAGCTGGTTTACAAGATAAGTTTAAAATTTCCCGTTCTAAAGCAGTTATTTTCGGGGGAGGATTTGCAGCAATTGTTTCCTTAATGTTTG
Organism: Sutcliffiella cohnii; assembly: GCF_002250055.1. Taxonomy (NCBI): domain Bacteria; kingdom Bacillati; phylum Bacillota; class Bacilli; order Caryophanales; family Bacillaceae; genus Sutcliffiella; species Sutcliffiella cohnii. The sequence continues at coordinate 3,707,364 of NZ_CP018866.1, read as the reverse complement.
CAACAAGAGGTGGTCTATGGTTCTTAGACGTAATGGACTACTTCATTAACAGCTTCGGTGTAGCTCTTGCGGGGCTTGTGCAAGTTATCGTTGTTGTATGGTTTGCGAAAGAGCTTAAATCACTACAAGCACATGCAAACTCTGTTTCCGATATTAAACTAACTGGTTTACTTGGTGGATGGTGGAAGATTTCTTTAGCATTTATCACACCAGCTGTTCTTGGATACATGATGATTGATAATATTAGAACAAATATTAGCGAAGTTTACGGTGCTGGTGATGGGATCTCAAGAGCGTTTACGGTTCAATATGGATGGGCTGTTGCTATTGGTGTCATTGTACTAGGATTCTTACTAACGCTTGTCAAATGGAAAAAAGACACGGTAGAAGTTCCGCAATCTTCATCAAAGGAGGTCTCTAAATAATGGGTGCAAGCTCAGTTGTGATGATGTTATTAGGAATAGCAATTATTTGGGGAGGTCTGGCATTTAGTATTACTTGGGCCGTAAAAAAGGCAAAAGAGAGTAACGAAGGATAAAAGAACGAACGAGAGAAGTAGTGGAAGCTATTTCTCTCGTTTTTTTATTGTTTAGCGGAATTTTGTTTTGGTACGCAAGCCGCCTCCGCTTTTCTGATTGTCTAGCTCCGGCGGCTAGGTCCGGCTCAAACTTCACTTTTCCTCCGTACGATAAGTCATCATCGACTCGAAGATAGCTCGCCGTGATTCCTTTATCTCCTGCGGAAAAGCTCCAGTTTGATTGGACCTGAACGAGCCGCCTCCGCTTTTCTGATTGTCTAGCTTCGGCGGCTAGGTCCGGCTCAAACTTCACTTTTCCTCCGTACGATAAGTCATCATCGACTCGCTATCGCTCGCCGTGATTCCTTTATCTCCTGCGGAAAAGCTCCAGTTTGTTTGGACCTAAACGAGCCGCCTCCGCTTTTCTGATTGTCTAGCTCCGGCGGCTAGGTCCGGCTCAAACTTCACTTTTCCTCCGTACGATAAGTCATCATCGACTCACTGTCGTTCGCCGTGATTCCTTTATCTCCTGCGGAAAAGCTCCAGTTTGTTTGGACCTAAACGAGCCGCCTCCGCTTTTCTGATTGTCTAGCTCCGGCGGCTAGGTCCGGCTCAAACTTCACTTTTCCTCCGTACGATAAGTCATCATCGACTCGAAGATAGCTCGCCGTGATTCCTTTATCTCCTGCGGAAAAGCTCCAGTTTGATTGGACCTGAACGAGCCGCCTCCGCTTTTCTATGTCTAGCTCCGGCGCTTAGGCCCTATCAAACTTCCCGTTCCGTCCGTACGATAAGTCAACATCAGCTCGCTAACGCTCACTGTGTTTCCTTTATCTCCTACCGGAACAGTCCAGTTTGTACGGGCCTGTTCAAAGCGCCTCCGCTTTTCTAATCACCTTTTTCTTTTTTCGGCTCTTTCTGTTCTTTCCCACGATTTTAGATGTGGAAATGGGTCAAATGACCATTCGTTATATCCGTTGTCTTTATACATGCCATAATGTAAGTGTGGAGGGAATTTGCCAGAAGTTCCTGGAGGGCCGTATCCAGAGCTACCAACAGACCCAATCATTTGCCCAGGCTCTACAACTTGTCCGATTTCTAAATCTTTTGCAAAGCCATTTAAGTGAGCGAAATAATGATAAGTATTGTTCACATCTCGGATTCCGATTCGCCATCCACCAAATTTGTTCCAACCTTTCATTTCTATAACTCCGTAACATGTTGAACGAACAGGAACACCGTAGTTTGCAAAAATATCTGTTCCTTCATGCATTCTTCTACCGCCCCAGCCTCTAGCGTCTCCCCACGTATTTCGATAACTATAGTTCGCGTGCAGAGGAAGCGGGAAAACATGTTTATCAAGTTTAATCGAATCGAACACTTTAAATAACTTAGCATGTCCCATAATGAGAGCTACTGTTTTATCACGTTTGTAATAATCCCATAAAGCAATCTTTAAATTTTCCTCATCGGTTCCGTATGATTGAAGGTAATTAGCAAACGAATATAGTAAGTCTTCATCATCATTAAGATCTGCTTTTCCGTCTCCGTTCCCATCCTGACCTATACCATTAAAAAATTGAATCGTAGCAGGGTGAATATCCTCGCTATTTGGATTTAAAGGACCTGCCCATATTTCAGGTTTAATATAAATGCCGATAATGGACGTTTGTTTCGGTATGTCTTTTCTAACTCTTCTAACGTTTCGTTCATATTGGTCTACTCCCGCAAAATAGTACCATGGAATCTGTGTAACAGCTTCCATCTTTGCATACAATTCAAATCGTTTTTGATACATTTCATCTTCACTTAACGTTTCTTGAGCGAAGGAAGGAGAAAGGGGGAGCATTAATAATAAGAGCAAGATTGGAATAAGTCGTTTCAATTTTGCTTCTCCTTTCTGAAGACACTTATTTTTTCCTCTTTACTATGTTTAGTTTGTGGTGCTTTTCTAATTTAATAAATACTAATTGTTGGAAGTTGTTTTGGAGGATTAATTTTACTTGTTTCTCATGAGTTTGTTTGATAAAGTGACATTAGTTAAGCTAGATTAATCGGTCTAATAATGGAAATAAATATTGGAGTTGAGAAAATGGCTAAAAAAGAAGAATACATACGAAAGCCGGAATGGTTAAAAATTAAATTAAATACGAATGAAAATTATACAGGCTTAAAAAAGTTAATGCGTGAGCGTAACCTACATACTGTATGTGAAGAAGCTAAATGTCCGAACATTCATGAATGCTGGGCAGTTCGTCGGACTGCAACGTTTATGATTCTTGGAGCAGTTTGCACACGAGCTTGTCGTTTTTGTGCTGTAAAGACTGGTTTACCAAATGAGCTTGACTTACAAGAGCCAGAAAGAGTAGCTGAGTCGGTAAGGCTTATGAACTTAAAGCATGCTGTAATTACTGCAGTTGCCCGTGATGACTTAAAGGACGGTGGAGCTGCTGTATTTGCTGAAACAGTTCGCGCAGTTCGTCGTGAAAATCCATTTACAACAATTGAAGTTTTACCATCAGATATGGGTGGTGTATATGATAATTTAAAAATGTTAATGGACGCACGACCAGACATTTTAAACCATAACATTGAAACTGTTCGTTCATTAACTCCGCGAGTTCGAGCTCGTGCAACGTATGACCGCTCCTTGCAGTTTTTAAAAAGAGCTAAAGAAATGCAGCCAGATATTCCGACGAAGTCAAGTTTAATGATTGGTTTAGGTGAAACAAAAGAGGAAATCATTGAAACAATGGATGATCTTCGTGCAAACGATGTAGATATTATGACAATCGGCCAATATTTACAGCCATCTAAAAAGCATTTAAAAGTGCAAAAGTACTACCATCCAGACGAGTTTGCCGAACTACGTGAAATTGCAATGTCCAAAGGATTTAGCCACGTAGAGGCAGGACCTTTAGTTCGTTCTTCTTATCATGCAGATGAACAAGTAAACGAAGCGGCAAAAGCTAGACAAGCGAACGCTTAAACGAAAAAGGCTGTCTGTAAAGTCATCTTGACCTCACAGGCAGCCTTTATTATTTTTTTAAGAATAAACGTTCACTTTAGAGAAGAATTCATCATATAATTCGCGAAGAATCACATGTTCTTTTTCTTGTAATACACCAAAAACGATGCTCACCTCGGAAGACCCTTGGTTAATCATTTCGATATTTGCTCCAGTACGAGAAATAGCCGTAGCTGCTCTTGCGGCAAGCCCAGTTGAGTTGTTCATTCCTTCCCCTACTAAAACAATCATGGAAAATCCGTGACGAAAATAAGCTTCCTCCGCCTCAAGTTCGTTTACAATTCTTTGTACAATTCTTTCCTCTTTTTCTTTGTTTAATTGATGACTTCTAATAATGATGGAAATATCATCTAGGCCAGAAGGGGTATGCTCGTAAGAAATGTATTCTTCTTCTAATATTTGTAGAAGTTTTCTTCCGAAACCAAGTTCACGGTTCATTAAATACTTACTAACATACAATGTGGAGAATCCGCTATCAGCTGTTATTCCTGTGATGGGTCCTTTATTTTTCTTCCTCTCCGCTACAATAAAAGTACCAGCTGCTAGTGGGTTATTTGTGTTTTTTATATTAACAGGAATTTGTTCTTTATATACCGGCATAAGGGCTTCATCATGAAAAACAGAAAAGCCAGCATAAGAAAGTTCGCGCATTTCCCGATATGTAATTTCTTCTATTTCCATCGGGCTATTCACTACTTTAGGATTTGCAGAAAAAACGCAGTCAACATCCGTAAAGTTTTCATACACGGAAGCATTCACTGCAGCTGCTAAAATCGAGCCAGTAATATCAGATCCACCACGATTAAAAGTACGTAACAAACCACTCTTTGTAAAACCGAAAAAACCGGGGAAGACGATAATTTTTTCTGAATGCTGTAACTCACTTAATTTGTTATAAGCTTCTTCTGTTGCTTGCGTAGGTTGAGGGAAATCAGTAACGATAAGTCCAGCCTCTTTAGGGTTCATATATTGTGCTGGTAGTCCGATGTTGTTAAAGTATGCTGCGATTAGCTTGGCGTTATTATCTTCTCCAGCGGCCTTTAATTGGTCAATAAATTGATCTTTAGTAAGATGAGTATCTTCCAATCGACGACTTAAATCATTTGAAATGGATTCCACTATTTCTCTTCCTACAAATAGTTCTTCTGCAATCATTTTATAGCGAGCGATGATTTGATTCTGTAGCGCAATAGTATCTTTTTGTTCTAAAGCTTGTTCAGCGAGGTTAATAAGTAAATCTGTTATTTTAATATCTTCATTAGACCTTTTTCCTGGTGCTGAGACTACGATGATTTTTCTAGAAGGGTCAGCTTTTACGATGGATGCAATTTTATTAATTTGTTCTGCACTTGCAACAGAAGTGCCACCAAATTTGCTTACTTTCATGTAAGTATCCCCTTTTTGTTTGAGTTGTATTTCCTATAAATACAAATGATTGTTTACAGTGTACATATTTTTGCGTAAATCGTCAATACATTCTTTTTGCTTCCCTAAAAAACAATTTTCATACTGAATAACGATCTGTTCCTCATATAAAAAAAGCCTCCGCCAACAACTGGTAGAGGGTAATTGCTATGAAAGTATCCATTTACTCATTTATTATTGGTAAAATCCCATTTAGTCCTTTTACTGTGTAAGTCGGAGTGATATGTTCAGGTGCCTCCATATTATGATGGTTAATCCAAATTGTATCAATTCCGATTTCATTTGCACCAAGTATGTCTGTTTTTAAGTTGTCGCCAACCATCCATACTTCTGTTGGTGATAGTCCAGTACGTTGTAATGCTGTCTGAAAAACGAGGCTATTCGGTTTTCCTTCCCCAAATTCTCCTGAAATTATAATATGATCGAAGTAAGGGCGGAGTTGAGGAGTTAATGAAAGCTTCATATTTTGTAAACTAGGAGCACCGTTTGTAATTAGAACTAGAGAATATGTATTTTTTAAAGCATCTAATACAGGAAATGTGTCTTCATAAACAAAAGGATGTTTTATTCGTTCTTTTATAAATCGGTTAGCTAAATTTTTAGCGAGCCTACTATCATCCACTCCAACTTTTTGAAGTCCGTTATACCAAGCTTGATGCTGGTACTCACGGATTATTTTGTTTAGTGCTGGAAAGGAAAAAGTACCGTCATCAAAAGTCCCCCATAGCCCTTCAAATGGATTGATCCCAATTAGTAACGTAAATGGTCTTGTTTCGTAACTGTCGTATAGTTTCGTTGCCTCAACACGCACAGCTTTTTCTAATTCTTCAACATTCACAATTACTTGTTCGGCTGCGTATTCGCATGTTTTTAAAAATGCGGTTTGAACACTTCGAATATCCCATAGCAGAGTATCGTCTAAATCAAAGAAAACAGCTTTTTTCATCTCTATCCCTCCTATCTTTACTTTAACGTAATGAAGATAGATGAGGAAGAGAATTTTTTTGAAAAAAAGACGGCACTAACACGAAAAGTTAAGTACCGTCTAGTTTTACTATCGATTATTATTATCTTGGTTGTAGTTTTCATCTAATTCATCGTTGTTTCCTCCGATGAATTCACCATTTGCATTTTCACCTTTGTTCAACTGATATCCTTGGGGAGATTCGAGCATCTCTTTAATCGTATATTCAAGGACCGCATCAACGTTTGGACTATCGGTTGTTAAAAGTCCAAATCGTTCTATTTCGCGTATCATTCGTGGGTTATCGGAAACGTACACGTGATAATATCTTGGAACGACGGAAAGGGCTGATTTACTAACCATATCAGCAGTGTCCTTTCGGTCATTACTATCTGTTTGGTATGCAATTAACACTTCTTCATCCGTTACTACAGTAGCAACGTCTAAAATATTTGGTAAAGTAGTTAGCATTTTACTAATAGCGTTAGCGGTTTGTTCGTAATCCATTGTCGGCATTCCTTCTAGTTGCTCATTAACATTACCGTTAGGATTTCTTTGTTCACGAACATACCCAAACTGACGACCGTTGTTTTGATTGTTCACGTTTGTTGCATTGTTGTTTAAATCGTTTCGATCATACACATTTAACGTTGTTCCGCCGTTATTACCGTGGAACATTCCAGCTCGCTCATTCGGTGATAGATCAGCTTGACATGCAGTTGAAAAAGCTGTGATTCCACATAAACTTAGCACTGTTAACATTTTTCGCAATGCAAACACCCCCTTATATATAAGTTTCACCATTAAACTTTTGTTTTTATCATAGTAATTCATGGAGAATCGTCTATAATGTAGGTAAGGAAAGAAATGGAGGAAGGCTTTATGATATGTATTGGTAATTATTGTTATGAGGTCATCGAAGAATTTCGCAACGGTTTTAATGAAGAGGCCTTTAAAAATAGATACGTTGAATTATTAAATAAGTACGATTATATCGTAGGTGATTGGGGATATAACCAATTAAGACTGAAGGGATTTTTCGAAGACTCTAACCCGAAAGCAACACACGATACGAAAATAAGTACGCTTTCTGACTATCTATATGAGTATTGCAACTTCGGTTGTCCATATTTTGTTGCAAAAAGGACAAAGAAACAGGTGTAACAGTAAACCCTATTCCATAAGCAAAAAGTGGAATAGGGTTTTCATATTTCAGTCATCAATACTTTCGTAAGGTGGCTGTTCATTTTCATTCGGATCGTCATGAGGCGGATGGGCTAACACGTCTTGGCGTGGTAAGCCTTGGTGTAATGTTTTATTTTCATAATTAAACGCACTATAATAACGTTGTCCTTCTTTCCAAGGCGTACTTTTATTTTCTACTGGAGTATCTTTTCCCCGAGGAGACCCGTATGGACCTTCAGGTAACGTTTCCGGTGCTAAATAATTTTTCATCGTTTCCACATTAGAAAAGTCGGTATATTTTTCTTTATCACTCATTACGTTCCACTTCCTTTTACAAAGCACTTTCCTTTATTATTTCCGAATGAATGAAAAAAAACCTACAAAAGTAGGCTTAAACAACTTCATATAGAAAAGATTTTAATTCCTCGGCATCTTCTTCACTTAAGTTAAAAGCATGTTCTATGTAACCAGGCTCGTCTAAATCATCATGACCAATAATGGCAAATTTATTTCCTTGTATGTTTAAAACTAGCGACTTTCCGTAATAACGGTCAGATTTTACTATTGCTAAATCAAACCTTGTGTTCTCGCCCATAAAGCTAACAAAACGGGTATCTGTTTTTACTGTATCGTCATATAAAAAGAAACGTTCACTCATTATAAATTCCCTCCTCTTCATTCTCCCATAGTATAGCATAAATGCTTGTGTGTAATTTGCAAAAAAGATTAAAGTATAGATTCAACCAAAAAAAATACAGCTTGTTTAAAGCTTTTATAATTTGTGATAAGCTAAAAGGAGTTATTATTACATATATTATTTGGAAAGAAAGGAGTACTGTTTATGTACTTTGTTGATCGCCAAAAAATTGAAAGAACGTTACAATATATTGAAAAAAATATGGAGATCTTTTCAAATCAATCTTCATGGGAAACGGAAATAGAAAAGAAAGCGTTAGAACGAATTGCCGTTTCGTGTATAGAAGGAATTTTAGATACAGGTAATGCAATGATTGATGGTTTTATTATGCGTGACCCTGGGAGCTACGAAGATATTATTGATATTTTAGAGGATGAAAAAGTAGTAGTCACACAAGAAGCTAATAACTTAAAAGAAATCATTCGTTTGCGTAAAATGTTAGTACAAGATTATTTAGAAATTAATGATACAACGGTGCTATCGACTTTAACAACATATAAAGATACAATATTAAGCTTTTGTCACTCCACGAGAACTTATTTAGTGAAAGAGTTAGGGCCAGTTACTGCATTTAAAAATTAATATGATTGATCGAATTTGCCTTCCTAGATGAAGGCGTTTTCTTTTTTGTTCTTATATTTTTACTGTTATTAAATAATGTTGGAAGTTATTTGTTTTGGCTACAATAAGGAATGATTCAAAATAATGGAGAGTGGAAAAATGAAAAAATACGCTGGGTACTTAATTGATTTAGATGGAACAATGTACCGTGGAAAAGAGCGAATAGATGAAGCGAAGGATTTCGTCATACGTTTAAAGGAAGAAAATATACCTTACTTATTTGTAACGAATAATTCGTCAAGGACACCTCAACAAGTCGCAGAAAAACTGAGAAATTTTGATATTCCTACAACGGATGAACAAGTATTTACTACTAGTAATGCAACAGCAAATTACCTTTATGATTGGAACCCTAACGCTAAAATTTACGTGATTGGGGAGGAAGGAATTCGAACCGCACTTATGGAGAAAGGATTTGAAATCGTTGAAACTGATGCAGATGCTGTCGTATGTGGTATCGACCGAACGATTACGTATGATAAGCTTGCGCTAGGGGCGTTAAACATTCGAAATGGAGCTCGCTTTATTTCAACGAATAGTGATATTGCTATACCTACCGAAAGGGGATTGTTACCTGGAAATGGTTCTTTAACATCCGTTCTAACGGTTTCAACAGAAACAAAGCCAACATTTGTCGGAAAGCCTGAAAAGATCATTATGGAACAAGCATTAAAAGTATTAGGGATAAACAGAGAAGATGTGCTTATGATTGGTGATAATTACAATACCGATATTAAAGCAGGAATGAATGCTGGAATCGATACTTTATTAGTACATACAGGTGTTACGACGAAAGCCCATTTAGAAACATATAAGGAGCAACCTACTTATACAATTACCTCGTTAGAAGAGTGGGTGGAAAAAATATAATAAGAAAAAAGTTGGCGCACTTTTGGAAGCCAACTTTTTTCTATTAATAAAAATTCACTCCGTATTTGCTGCTCGATGGGCAAGGCGACTAGACGCTGCAGCAGCGATAGCACCGACAATGTCGTCTAAAAACGTATGACACTTTTCACCATCTTTATCATTTAAACTTTTTAAAATACCAGGTTTTTTCTTATCGATATACCCATAGTTCGTAAATCCGATGGATCCATAAACGTTAACGATAGAAAGAGCTAGCACTTCATCAACACCGTAAAGTCCTTCATCAGATTTTAAAATAGATTGAAGAGGCTCTTGAAGTTTTCCTTGCTCTGCTAAAATGTCTAGTTCAATCCCAGTAATAACCGTGTTTTGAACTTCTCTTTTCGATAATACGCGATCCACATTTTCTAAACAGTCTGACATGCGTAAATCATCATGATAAGCAGATTGAAGATAATGTACTAGCTCTGCAATATCGTTTAACGTAACACCACGTTCTTCTAATAGTTGTCTAGCCTTTTTCTCAACCTCATCCATTTTTTCTAGCGGTTTCAAACGAATCACCTATCTCTCTTTTTATATATCAGTTGCTAGGTACTCTATAAATAGTTCTCTATTCATAATTTCCCCATTCCTTTAGTTTATTCAACTTTGTATTCCTTTTTTCCTTCTTTCATTTATGAAGAGTTATCTTCTTACCTTTTCCCTAAAGAAGTTCATTTCTAACATTTTTCACACATATAAATAAGGTTAGGGGGAGGGAATAGGATGAAACATGCTATATATGATCAATATGGAATTAGAATGGAGCGAAAAATTTCCTTTCGATATTACGATGCCTTTTGGGCAAATCGTGTATTATACGTAGTCACTCCTGTAAGTCATTTGGAACAAGATGAACTGAAAGAATTACAAGCATTAAGCGAATTTATGATACACCGTCAGAAGGACATTTACGTAAGCTCATTTGTGAAAAATAAACAGAACGAATTTTGCTGTGAAATAGAGGGGAAAAATATTGCGATCTTCCGAATACCGTATCAAAATGAGGCGACACGCAACCTTCCGTTAGGGAGTGACCTTGCGACGTTTCATACACGTAGTCGAAGCTATCCGGCGAAAGTTACGGCTATTAATCGAATTGGTCAGTGGAAGAGCTTATGGGAAAAGCGGATAGACCAAATGGAAAGCTATTATTATCAAAAAGTACGTAGTAATCCAACAGATTTGTTTGATCAATTATTTGTAGAATCTTTTCCTTACTATTTAGGGTTAGCGGAAAATGCCATTCAATATTTAGTTGATGCTGAAATGGATGATCGTCCACAACCGATTGACGCTGCTGCAATTTGTCATCAACGATTTTCTACAAATTCGTGGCAACAACAACAATATGCAAAATTGCCGATTGATTGGGTGATGGATCATGCTAGCCGTGATTTAGCGGAATGGATACGAACAGAATGTATGACGAGTACACGCTCTATACCAAATACCGTTCAACATTTTATTCGGGAATATGAAAGTGTAGCAAGACTATCTAGTTTTTCATGGCGCTTATTGTATGCACGGCTAATTTTTCCAATCCACTATTTAGAATGCATCGAAAATTATTACACTGTTGGCCATACAGGAAATAAACGAGCTCATGAAGACCATTTAAAGGAAGTGCTCAATCGTTCGGATTATTATGAACATTTTCTTCATTCCTTTTTTGATATATCAAAAGTTCCAACTAGAGCTTTAAAAATTCCAGTTTTGGATTGGATTTAACAAGCAGAAAGCGTCTACTTTCTATACAGTATGTGATACTATTAGATTAGGTGTTTAATATTATATTAGTGTAATTGTCCGTAAATTCCCATCCTAACTATCCAAGTGAAAATAATGTTGGGGTGGGAGCTAACGTACGCTAACACTTCGATTTAGTTTCACATTAATTATTTTCACATAATGAAAGGGGTAGGCGTCTTCATGAAGAAACCATACGTATTTATAACGAGAAAATTACCAACTCAAATCGTACAGGCATTAGAGGATGTTGCAGAAGTAAAGATGTGGGATAGTGAAGAAGTACAAGTACCGAGAGAAGTACTATTAGAGGAAGCGGCAAAAGCAGATGCGTTATTAACAATGTTATCGGATAAAGTAGATGAACAATTGTTAAGTAATGCTCCAAATTTAAAAATAGTCGCTAACTTAGCTGTAGGATATGACAATATCGATATTTATACAGCAGCAAATAATGGGGTTGTCGTAACAAATACACCTGACGTTTTAACAGACACTACGGCTGATTTAGCATTTTCCTTATTACTTGCAACAGCAAGACGCATAGTTGAAGGAGCTCAGTACATAAAAGAAGGGAAATGGAATAGCTGGAGCCCTTTCCTACTAGCAGGTACAGATGTTCATCATAAAACTATTGGTATTGTTGGAATGGGGAAAATAGGACAAGCCGTAGCAAAACGAGCTAGTGGGTTTGATATGGAAATTTTATATCATAACCGTTCAAGAAATACTGAAGCGGAAACCGAATTAGGAGCTGTTTATCAATCGTTAGAAGAGCTTCTGAAGAAGTCTGATTACATTGTATGTTTAACACCATTAACAGAGGAAACGAAACACTTATTTGGAAAAGAACAATTTAAAATGATGAAAAATTCCGCAATTTTTATAAATGTCGGCCGCGGTCAAGTAGTAGTAGAGGAAGATTTAGTGGAAGCTTTAAAAAATGGTGATATCACTGGGGCAGGTTTAGATGTTTTTTATCAAGAGCCAATTTCCAATTCTCACCCACTACTCGAACTTCCGCAAGTAGTTGCTATCCCGCATATCGGAAGTGCATCTGTAGAAACGAGAACCGAAATGATGGAATTGTGTTGCAAAAATATAAAAGATAAATTAACAGGTAAAGAAGTAAAAAGTATTTTGCCGAACTAATAATAAAAAACCGAGGAGAAATCCTCGGTTTTTCGTATTGTAGGTGTAAATTAGAATACTTGCTCTACTTCTACTACTCCAGGTACTTCTTCTAATAGTGCACGTTCAATACCAGCTTTTAATGTGATTGTTGAACTTGGGCAGCTACCGCAAGCACCTAGTAGACGTAGTTTTACGATGCCGTCTTCCACATCAACTAATTCACAATCTCCTCCGTCACGAAGAAGGAATGGACGTAATTTATCAAGCACTTCTTGTACTTGAGGAATAATATCTTGCGTTTCTGTAGACATATATATCGCTCCTTTCCCGTTCTTACTCTTATTATATAAGGTATTACGAAAAAAATCTATCGGACAGCACTAGCTGTTTTTGGAAATGGGCAATTTTTTAGGCATTGTATATGTTTTTTGGCTAGTTAAATGTATGGTAACAACGCTGCCTAAACATTAGTATATGCTTTTAATTACAAAAACGGTACAATAGAAATATATAAATATTGTTGGGGTGAGTGGGATGAAGCAAATAGAAATTGAAGTTTATGGTGCAGAAGTGTTATGTCCAAGTTGTGTCAATTTACCTTCCTCAAAAGAAACGTATGAATGGTTACAAGCAGCAGTAGAAAGGAAATTTCCGAAACAACCGTTTACGATCTCGTATATAGATATTTATAACCCTCCGACAGAAGAAGAGAAGAAACAATTTGCCGAAAAAGTAGTAGAAGAGGATTTGTTTTATCCTGTCGTTGTAATTAATGGAGAAATTGTAGGCGAAGGTAATCCGAAATTAAAGGCAGTATATGCTGAAATGGAAAAGTACGGTTATACACCAGCGTAAAGAACAAAAGCGCAGGCGCTTCGTTCAGGCCCGTACAAACTGGACTGTTACGGTTGGAATAAAGGAAACACGGCGACGAAGGAGCCGATGTTGACTTATCGTACTTCGGATAAGGGAAGTTTGATAGGGCCTAAGCGCCGGAGCTAGACGTAACGTAAGTAATGTTAGTAGTTATCCACAAAATATAAAAGTTTATAGTACGCTAAACGATGAAAAAAGAGAAGCTAATTAGCTTCTCTTTCTTTATTATCCTTCTAGCGAATAAACAAAATAACTACATTAGTTTCCATTATGGTATTTATACATCCATAAAACACCAGACTTTAAAAGTCGAGCCATTCTACCAGTTAATGGACGTTCAGCAACTAGTCCAAAACCATGCTTTTTCCCGAGTGAACCGAGGATCCCTTTTAATTTTATCGGTGGGAACTCACTCGGTGGCTCTTGACCAGCCCATCTTTTAACTAACACTTGAACGATTTGTTCCGCTTGTCCTTCCGCTAACTGTGCGCTCGGTGCGTGCGGAAGACTAGCACAATCTCCAACAACGTAAACATTTTCGTAATTAGGTACATTATGCTGCTTCGTTAACACCACTCGTCCTTGGCTATCTTTTTCAACGTCTAAATCCCGTACTACTTTATTCGGTTGGATCCCAGCAGTCCACACAATAACGTCACAATGAATAGGTTCATCGTGATTAAATAGTGTATTCGGTTCTACACGAGTTATATTAGAAGAATTAATTACTTCTACCCCATTTGTTTCAAACCAATTTTGTACGTAATTGCTTAGTTTTGCTGGAAATGCAGATAATACAACGTTCCCACGATCAAATAATTTTACTTGTAAGTCTGGACGACTTTCATGAAGTTCACTAGCTAATTCAACCCCGCTTAATCCAGCTCCGACAATTGCCACGACTTTATTTGGCCCTAAATCGTTTAATGCCTGATACGTTTTACGAGATTTATTAATGGATTGAATACTGTAAGTAAACTCATCCGCACCTGGTACACCATGATATTTATCTTCGCAACCTAAACCGATAACGATATAATTATAAGGAAGAACGGATCCGTCATTAAAAAGAACCTGTTCATGCTCTATATCTACTTTAGAAACTTCTCCATATTTAACAGACAGTCGTGCATGTTCAGGAAAGTTAACACGTACATGGTGATCTGATATCGTTCCTGCAGCGAGCGCATAAAATTCCGTTTTTAAACTATGATATGGTGCTCGATCAACTAAAGTTATTTCTATATCGTCAGGCAATTGATTTGGTAATAGGCGTTGGAGAAGACGCATTCCCCCATAACCGCCTCCTAGAACAACAAGTTTTTTCATAGTAGCAATCCCCTTTTACTTTTAAAAAATATCATATAAATAATCTATTAAAAAAATAATATGTGAAGAACTGAACAATTAATGCACAAAATGCGCTTTCATTTTTAAAAACGTATAACACGTTTATCGAAAATACCACTAAAAGTATATCGAAATTATGACAAAATAACAACATAGTTTGCTAAAATACTTATAAATGATAGTGAAGCTCTTACTTATAAATAAAAAAATAATTCAGAAGTTTGATGGTGAGGTGAATAATGGTATGAAGCCAATCGTAGAGTTTTGTGTAAGTAATTTGGCTAGTGGAGCTCAAAAGGCACGCGAACAGCTAGAAAAAGATCCAAATTTAGATATAGTGGAATATGGATGTCTAGGTTATTGTGGGAAATGTTTCCAGTCAATGTTTGCATTAGTGAATGGAGATGTTGTAAAAGGAGACACAGCTGACCAATTAATTGAAAATATATATAAATATATAGATGAAAACCCGCTATTTTAATATAAAAATTAACACAGCCAACGATGCTGTGTTTTTTTATTTTGCTTTATTTACATGCATTACGGTTGGTAGAAGAGCGGGGAGGGCGAAAAACAAGAAGTTTAGCAATTAAGAGGGTAGGTATCGCAAATATAAAGGTATATAACACAACTATATAGTGAGGTATAACTCAATAATCGAGAATCTTCCTAGTTTCATGCACTTGTACGTAGGTAATATCAAGTAATGATGATGAATAAAAACGAAGTTAAGGGGAAAATTACGAGAACAGGAATGAAATTACATATAAAAAAGTACTTTAAAACGCTTTCAACTTGTAGTAAAGTATAAGAGTGTTGGTTAGATGTCTGACGACCAACAACATACAAAATTTTCAAAAAATAAACGAGGTGGCATCAACCATGACTAACATCTTATGGGGATTATTAGGAATCGTAGTTGTTTTCGCGATAGCATTTTTACTATCTGAACATAAACGTTCCATAAAGTTACGTACAATTATAGGGGGATTAGCAATACAGCTAATTTTCGCATTTATCGTACTAAAATGGGAATTAGGTAGACAAGCATTTTTAAAGCTTTCAAACGGAGTCCAACATATTATTGACTATGCGTTTGAAGGGGTAGGCTTTTTATTTGGTGCTTTAGGAGACGCTGGTTCTCCAACAGGTTTCGTTTTTGCGTTCCAAGTATTAACTATTATCATATTCTTTTCATCATTAATTTCTGTTTTATATTACTTAGGAATTATGCAATGGATTATCCGTCTATTAGGTGGGGCATTATCAAAACTTTTAGGTACTAGTAGAACTGAGTCTTTATCTGCTTCCGCAAACATTTTCGTCGGACAAACGGAAGCTCCGTTAGTAATTCGTCCTTACATTGGTGGACTAACTAGATCAGAACTATTTGCTGTAATGACAGGTGGACTTGCATCGGTTGCTGGTTCTGTATTATTCGGATATGCAATGTTAGGAGTTCCACTGGAATACTTGCTAGCTGCAAGCTTTATGGCAGCACCAGGTGGGTTAATTATGGCAAAAATTATGCTTCCAGAAACGGAAAAGCCCGTTGACCAAGTTGGCAAAGAAATTGAGGAAGCTGAAGAAGATAAGGCAACGAACTTAGTAGATGCAGCGGCACGTGGAGCATCAGATGGATTAAAGCTAGCGTTAAACGTTGGTGCAATGTTATTAGCTTTTATCGCATTAATCGCTCTAGTTAATGGTTTCTTAGGGTGGATTGGAGGTTTATTTGGCGCAACAAACTTCTCTCTAGACTTTATTTTAGGTTACCTATTCTCACCATTAGCATTTGTAATAGGTATTCCGTGGAGTGAAGCAGTAGCGGCGGGTAACTTAATTGGACAAAAGCTTGTATTAAACGAATTTGTCGCTTACTCCACTTTCTCCACTCAATTAGACTTATTTAGTGAGAAATCCGTTGCTATCATTTCTTTTGCACTTTGTGGATTCGCAAACCTTTCTTCCTTAGCGATTTTATTAGGCGGACTTGGAAGTTTAGCACCAAACCGTCGTCCTGACATCGCAAAATTAGGAATGAAAGCAATTATTGCAGGTACTTTAGCAAACCTTTTAAGTGCAGCAATTGCCGGCATGATTATATTCTCATAATAATAAAAGCTCCCTTCCAAACAGGAAAGGAGCTTTTATTTATTTTAAAAACGGGGGATGTTCTTAGTATGCTCCATCTTTTCTAATTTTATTCATACTAATTTACAAAAGAGCGAATTTTTATGCTAATATTAGAAAAAATGTTTAAATGTATGGAGGTCCATATGCAAGCAATTCCATTTACTAAAATGCACGGATTAGGAAACAACTATATATACGTTGATATGTTTAAAGAAAATTTAAAGGAAGAAGAATTGAGTGATATTGCGATCGCCGTTTCTTCTATTTATACAGGAATTGGATCAGACGGAATGATTTTAATTTGTCCATCTGATGTGGCTCCAGTTAAAATGCGTATTTTTAATAATGATGGCTCAGAAGGAAAAAATTGTGGCAATGGTTTAAGATGTGTTGCTAAATACGCGTATGAAAAAAAGCTCGTTCATGATAAGACATTTAAAATTGAAACTCTTTCCGGTTTAGTAGAAGCAACCGTACAAGAATCAGAAACTGGGGAAGTTAACATAGTAACGGTAGATATGGGAGTTCCGCGGTTAAGTCGTGACCAAATACCAATGCAGGGCAGTGAAAAATCCGAAGTGATTAATGAACCTTTTCCTGTTGATGGGGAAGTTTATCACATTACGACTGTTTCCATGGGGAATCCTCACGGTATTTTTTATGTAGAAAATATTGAAGCTGCCCCACTCACTACGTTAGGGCCTAGAGTAGAAAAAGATGAACGTTTTCCCGAAAGTGTAAACGTTGAATTTGTGGAAGTAGTGTCTGAATCAGAGCTTCACTTTAGAGTATGGGAGCGTGGTTCCGGAATTACACAAGCATGCGGAACAGGAGCGTGTGCCGCAGTCGTAGCCTCCGTTTTAAACGGTAAAACAAAAAGAGGGATAGAAACAACCGTACACCTTGCAGGTGGTGACCTATTCATTACGTGGACAGAAGAAGGAAACGTACTAATGACAGGACCAGCAGAAACTATTTGTACAGGTACTTTTTTTTACCGTTCGTAATCTGAAAAGGACTGCTCGTTATTAGGGCAGTCCTTTCCCATACAAGCTATCTCGATATCCACGAAAAAAACCGATATCAATGAAACACGGACACTTTTTTAATTAACGTGCTCTTTTTAGTGATAGAATAGCCATCTTATAAAGTAAATCAGATGCTTTGAGAACTTTTGAGTGAAACGGTATAATATAATATAAGAGGTATGTAGAAGGAGGTGTTTCGAGTGAGCGAAGTATTAACTTTAACAGAGGCTGCTGCTTTTCAAGTAAAAGACATGATGAAAGAATACGGTAGTGATGATGTTTATTTACGTGTAAAAGTTAACGGTGGTGGCTGTAGTGGTTTATCATACGGGATGGGCTTTGATGAAGAAAAAACAGACAAAGATATGGAACTCCAACAACATGGAGTGAGAATATTAATAGACGAAGAAAGTGCGCCAATTTTACGCGATGTAAAAATTGATTATAAACAATCGATGATGGGCGGCGGCTTTACAATCGATAATCCAAACGCCATTGCATCATGTGGATGTGGATCATCGTTCCGAACGGCAACAGTAGAGGGAACACCAGAAGAATGTTAATAAGAAAGCACCTAACTCCTGTTATAGTTAGGTGCTTTCTTTCTTCATCACTACTTCTTCTTCCTCTTTGAAACAAACCAGAACGAACCTAAACCGATTAACACTAACATAGAAATCCCAAAGTTAGTAGTGAAATTACCTTCATTATCTTTAGCAGAGAGACTATTTAGTGGAGTACCTTCACCAAATTCCGCCACATCCTCTTGCGCAAAGGCAAGTTCAGCAGTTCTTGAACATAAGTTTGTGTGTAACTCCCCGTTATCGTTATTTGCATAAATGATATATTCTATATTCGTCTCAAAATTCACACCACACGCTGCTGAATTAGACGGTGTGTAAAAAGTCGTCTCTTTATTGGTCATTCCTTTCCAAGCTTCACTTACCTCAATAGTAACTTCTATTTCCTCACCTTTTTCTTTAATATTTAAGACTTTACCAGCAAAAACAGCATCATGACTAGCAAGTTCCTCTGAAGGAGTACCTGGAGGTAAACAAGAACAAGCAAAAGTAGATGGAGCTAAAGACAATAAACTTACGGCAAGTAAACATGTCGCTATTACAATTTTTATGAATTTCATATTGTAACTAACCACCTTATAAAAGTTTTGTTACATAACTAGACGTAGTAAAAAAAAGAAGGTTACAGGTAGTTGTTCCTGTTTTATAAATAAAAAAGCACGGCTTCATAAAAATGAAACCGTGCTTGTATCATTAGGGAGAAAGAGCTCTTCCTGTTGTGTATAGATTAAAATAAACTAGTACTGTGTAAAGGCTGAACTTTCGCTTTCGGGTCAATATATGCTTTTGCATTATTAACGGCAGTTGGAGCTTCTCCAAAACCAGAAGCAATTAATTTAACTTTCCCATCGTATGTGCAAATGTCACCTGCTGCGTATATACCAGGAATGTTCGTCTCCATTTTTGAGTTAACGACGATAGAGTTCTTCTCAATCGTTAGTCCCCAATCTTTAATAGGACCAAGAGATGAAACAAATCCGTAATTGACAATGACAGCATCAACATCTAAAACTTCTTTACTTTCTTCTTTTACTTTCTCAAGGACAACTTGTTGAATTCCGTTGTCATCTCCAATAACTTCGGAAGGTACATAAGGTGTTTTTACTTCAACTTTAGAATTCATTAAATTTTCGACACTATGCTCATGTGCACGGAACTTATCACGACGGTGAACTAATGTTACTTTTTCAGCAATCGGCTCTAGCATTAAAGCCCAGTCAACAGCTGAGTCTCCTCCACCAAATACAACAACTTTTTTCCCTGCAAATTTATTCATATCATCGACAAAGTAATGAAGGTTTTTCCCTTCGTATTTTCTAACTTCGTCAAGCTCTAAGCGACGCGGTTGAAAAGCACCGTTACCAGCAGTAATGATAATTGCTTTAGAGTAATGAGTTTCGGCATTAGTAGTTAATTTAAATGTACCATCACCCATTTTTTCAATTGATTGAACAGATTGTTCCAATGCTACTGTCGGTTCAAACTTAGACATTTGTTCCTTTAAGTTATCAATTAACTCTTGTGCACGCACTTTCGGAAAACCAGCAATATCATATATGTATTTTTCAGGATATAAAGCAGAAAGCTGTCCTCCTAGTTGTGGTAAACTTTCAATTATCTTAACTGTTGCCTGACGCATACCGCCGTAAAAAGCAGTAAAGAGTCCGACTGGTCCACCACCAATAATCGTAATGTCATACACTTTTTGATCTTCTTTCATTGTGTCAACCCCCCTTATAATGTAACTACCACTACCTATAATAGCATAATTTTTTAACAATATCTTTTTTATTATGTAGCAAAATGAAGAAAAAATAGTCTTACAAATATTTCAGACGAATATTCTAAATGTTACAAACTTGTTAAATTTGCTTGAAAAAACAGTGGAAAAAGCATATGATGTATATGGTATAAACTTTATTATGACAAATTTCGTACATTATCATGTACTTATTCGTGAAGGGTTTCACAATATGATCCCTTAAATAAAATATACATTTTTAGTAGATAGTATGAATATAGAAATTTGTCAGTGTCATCATATATTTATTAAACTTTCGTAGAAAAGGTGGATGTATTACGTTGAGAAAGCCAAAAATCGTTATTTTAGGTGCCGGTTACGGTGGATTAATGACAACTGTTCGACTTCAAAAACAGCTTGGCGTTAATGAAGCAGATATTACGTTAGTAAACAAAAACAACTACCATTATGAGTCTACATGGCTTCATGAAGCGTCTGCTGGTACGTTACCTGCAGATCGTACACGTTACAAAGTAACAGATGTAATTGACAAGAGTAAAGTACATTTCCTTGTAGATACAGTTACTTCAATTAATCGTGAAGAAAAAACAGTAGCACTATCTAAAGGTGGAGAATTAAACTACGACTATTTAGTAGTCTCACTAGGTTACGAAGCTGAAACGTTCGGTATTAAAGGATTAAAAGAACATGCATTCTCTATTGCTAACTTAAACGCAGCGCGTCAAATTCGTGAGCATATTGAATATCAATTTGCTACGTATAATACTGAAAAAGATCGCCGTGATGATCGTTTAACGATTGTAGTTGGTGGAGCTGGTTTTACTGGTATTGAATTTTTAGGTGAATTAGCTAATCGTGCACCTGAGCTATGTCAAGAGTTTGATGTACCTCAAGAAAAGGTTCGTATCATCTGTGTAGAAGCGGCACCAACTGTTCTTCCAGGATTTGATCCAGAGCTAGTAGAGTACGCTGTAAACCAATTAGAGAAAAAAGGTGTAGAGTTCAAAATTGGTACGGCTATTAAAGAAGCAACAGAAGAAGGAATTATCGTTGCTAAAGATGACCAAGTGGAAGAAATTAAAGCTGGTACTGTAGTATGGGCTGCTGGTGTTCGTGGAAACCATTTAGTAGAAGACTCTGGCTTTGAAAACATGCGCGGTCGTGTAAAAGTAGATCCTTACTTACGTGCACCAGGGCATGATGATGTATTCATCGTTGGTGATTGCTCGTTAATCATTAATGAAGAAATTAATCGTCCATACCCTCCAACTGCACAAATTGCGATGCAACAAGGAGAAATTTGTGCGAAAAACTTAGCTGTTCTAGTACGTGGTCAAGGTGAATTAGAAGCATTTACTCCTGACTTAAAAGGTTCCGTATGTTCTCTAGGTGAAGACGATGCAATTGGTGTTGTATTCGGTCGCAAAGTATGGGGATCGAAAGCTTCTTTCATGAAGAAAATGGTTGATAACCGTGCTCTATTCATGATTGGTGGACCTGGACTAGTAATGAAAAAAGGTAAATTCAACATCCTATAATATAGATTTAAAAAGCCACTCTTTTTAGAGTGGTTTTTTCTTTTTGACAGATGTTATTCAAACTTGAATTTTCTCTTAATAGCGATACTATATTTACAAGAGAGGTGAAGTAAGATGAAGAGAGGAAATGTTTGGTTAGGAGTGGCAGCGCTCGTAGTGGATGAAGAGGGAAGAATACTTGTTGTAAAAAAACAATATGGCGGGTTAAAAGGGAAATGGTCCTTACCTGCTGGATTTGTCGACCCTACAGAGACTATAGATGAGGCTGTAAAACGTGAGGTTTTAGAAGAAACAGGAATTGAATGTGAAGTAGATGGAGTCATAGGGATACGTTCAGGCGTCATAAAGGATGAAATTAGTGATAATATGATTATTTTTAACTGTAAGCCACTACATACTAACGTAACAGTTGAAGAAAAAGAATTAATGGACGCTTCATTTCTGACTGTAGAAGCTTTAAAAAACGATCCCGCAACTTCTTTACTTATTCATCATTTTATTGATAACCGAATAAATTACTCACTGCATATGGATGAAACGAAAGATCCTGGAAAACAATTTGGCTATACTTCATATCGATTGTTTTTCTAAATTATTTATTCAAATGTTTTAATATTAAGAAAATTAAAGTGTGAGAAAGAGTCGCATTGATGTATTCGCTTACATGGATGCTCTACTGTTATTTTCCGACTTTTCAAAAGAGGCCAAGGGATGGTATATTATCAGAAAATTAAGTAAATAACTAATCCGGAGGGATGGGAATGACAGTTCAACTTAGTGTAGAGAAGAAAGAATGTACCTATTGTTCAGGAAAAGGATATCATCAATTATTACTAGGCGGATCCGAAACATGTGCCTGCTGTGGCGGAAGTGGAAAGAAATAATTGTCTTTTACGTGAACATTTTAAATTTGACCAATTATGTAGCATGGAAAAGTAATTGACTCATATTTATCGTTTCAGTACACTAAGAATGATGTGTACAGGAGGTGGAACATAAATATGAACATACCTATATTACTTATTTCTATGCTACTTTTCTTTGTATTGTTTTTCGGGATAGGCTTCCTTCTAAATATGTTATTAAGAATGTCATGGATTATGGCAATTATATATCCATTTGTATGTATATGGATTATTGGAAACCCGCAAGTTACATTGTCTGATTACTTTTTATCACCAATTTCCTCCTTACAAATTTTAGGTGGGAAGTTAGCGATTTTACCATTCGCTGAGATTATTATATTATTATCTGGACTATTTGGTGCTATTCTTTCTGGAGTTGTTATTCGCATGCTTCGTAAAAATGGATATCAAATGTTTTAATGGAGACGCCTATTTATTAGGCGTTTATTTTTTTGTCTAACCTTGAAAGTAGAATGGTTGTAATGTGCTAGTCCGTTCCTCTTCGCTACGGGAACTTGCCTTCCGCGGGCGTGGCTTGAGCCTCCTCCTCGCTACGCTCGTGCGGGGTCTCAAGGCTCACGCTACTCCCGCAGGAGTCAAGTTCCCTCCGGCTCCAATCCACTCACGGTTCAAAAGTATAAGCACAATCCTTATAACCGTTCAAAACTGGAAATACACTTTCATATTGTCCATGATGCTAACCTATGACTTGCATTGGTGTTTACCTTGAAAATAAATTGGTTGTTTATGTTATTCTTTTATACTTACGCTACTGACACTTTTCCATTATTTTTGTATTTAGTTAGTCGAATTCATGGTAATTATTTCTAATTTATTAGTAGATTACAAGTAAATATTGGCAATTTTTTTAGGCTTTTATATGAAATTACTAATTTTCTTCTCTTTTTTCGAATATTTCTTGTCCAAATTGGAAAGGAATAGTGATGTGAGAGGAGTGAAGAAAATACTATGAAAACGGCAAAAATAGTTGGCCGAAGGATAATTACTTGTATTTTGTTCTTTACAGCTTTATTAGTAACCTTCCAATCTGTTTCTGGAGTAGAGGCTAAAACACTTCATGAATGGGTGGTCGAAAAAGAATGGTATGGGAAACAAGAGAAAAAGACAACATCTGAAGATAACTTCTTTAAGAAGGTTAGTTTAGAATGGAAAAATTTAAATTTATTTTCGGCAATTGAAACGTTTGTGAGTTCAGAGGAAGCGGTAGAAGCACCATTAACTTTAGAAGAAGCGATAGATTGGAATCAATATGAAAAACATAATGTATTAGCAACAGGATATA